>NC_015656.1:1314444-1643055 GCF_000177615.2 Candidatus Protofrankia datiscae
CGTCTGGCTCGACGAGATGTTGAGGATCTCCGCCACATCGCTGAGCTGAAGGAAACGCTCGTTCATCGGCCTGTCTCCCTGGCGATGGATGGGTCGTGTCTCCTGTGTATCAGAGTCGCAGGTCCAAATCGCCTGTGAATGCCTCCGCTTGTGGATAACAGGTGCTGTTCGCCTTGGGTGCCAGGACTCCCGGCCCCACCGCCACGGCGCCGGCGGGCCCCGGCTGCGGCCCGTCAACGGATTCAGGTCGTGCTGTCGGGCGCTACGGCGGCGAACGGCGGCGATCCGGAACGCAGGCCTCGCCGAGAAGGCCGGCACGGGCCGTTACCGCGGCCCGTCGAACGGCACGTTCGAAGACCTTCGCGAGGGGTCCGGCGCGCCGGCCGGGGGCCGAGGGACGGGCGGCCCTCAGGCATGACACACCCGAGCACGACGGTCCGGAGGCAGCGGTCCGGAGGCAGCGGCCCGGGGTGGCACAGCCCGGACGCGATGATCGTTAAGTGGTGACGTGGGTCGCCGATCGGAGCGTGTCGATCGGGAAGTGGTGATCGGAAGAGGTGGTGATGATTGGGAGAGAATGGGCTCGCCGGCTCGGATCCGCCGGTTTGGTGGGCCCTCGTCCACAGGCGCCGTCGCGGACCACGTACCCTCAGCGATCAGGGTGTGCGCCGGACATGTCCGTCACCCGGTTCGCGCCGGCCACCCGCTGTCCGCCCACCAGCAGCTCCTGGCCGGCCGGTGGCCGCGATCACGACATCGCGGCCACCGGCCGGCCGGAGGGACACAAGCTACAGGAGGTCCGCCGGTGACCGACCTCACCTCCGCTGCCGCGGTCTCGGAGAAGCCCGCCGCTCCACCGTCGCGGCCGACAGCACCGTCCCCACCGGCCCGCCGGCTCACCCCGCCGCGCTGGCGGGACTCCCGTCTGCTGGTGGGCGTCCTGCTGGTGCTGGTGTCGGTCGTGGTGGGTGCCCGCCTGTTCGCGACCGCCGACCGCAGCCAGAACTGGGTGGTGGCGGCCGCGGACCTCCCGGCCGGGCATGTCGTGGTCGCCGCCGACCTCACCACGGCCTCGGCCCACCTGCGCTCGACGACCGCGGCCCGTTACTTCCCGGGTGAGCGCCGTTCGGAGCTGGTGGGGGCGACGCTCGCCCGCCCGGTATCGGCCGGGGAACTGTTCAGTGGCGCCGACTTCGTACTCGACGACGTACGCCCGACCCGGCTGGTCTCGATCGTCGTCAAGGACGGCAGAGCCCCCGCGCTCACCCCGGGCGATCATGTGGACATCTTCGTTCTGCAACGGTCGGGCCCCGCGGGCGTCGGCGCCACCGGCACGGGTGTGGGCGCGCCGGGCGCGGCACAGGCCACCGGGCAGGTGCCGGTGGCGCAGAGCGGCAGCGCCGGCACGGAGGTGCTGGTGCTGCACGATGTCGAGTTCATCGCGCGGACGACGTTGGCGGCGGGCTCGTACGCGCTGACGCTACGGGTGCCGGTGGAGCTCGCCATCAACGCGGTGGCGGCGTCCCAGAGCGAGCGGGTGGACGTCGTCAAGCTTGAGCGTGGTTCCCGGGGCGAGGTCGGCGGGCCCGGCCCGAGCGCTGTGCCGGGGTTCGGGCAGTGAGCCTGCCGATCCTGACCGCGGTGACCAACTCGGTCGTCGAGTCCGGGCTCGTCATGGCGTTCGACCGCCGTGATCTCGGGGTGACGGTGGTCCGCCGGTGTGTCGACCTGCCCGACCTGCTCGCGGCGGCGACCACGGGCGCGGCGCGGGCCGCGCTGCTGTCGGCGGACCTGCGCCGCCTGGACCGGGACGCGCTGACCCGGCTGGCCGTGGCCGGGGTCGCGGCGGTCGGCCTGATCACCCCTGGGGACGAGGACGGCGAGCGTCGGCTGCGCCAGCTCGGCGTCGCGGCGGTGATCACGACCGACGCGACGGCCGAGATCGTGGCGTCGGCGGTGGTGGAAGCGGTCCGGGCGTTCGCCGGCACCGACCATGTCGCTGGCCTGCTGCCCGCCGCGTACAGCAGGCCGGCGCCCGGTTTCGCCACGTTGACGCCGGTGGCCGACGGACCGGCGCCCGACGCTCTTTCCGAGCTCGGTGACGGCCGGGTGATCGCGGTGTGGGGTCCGACCGGTGCCCCGGGCCGCACCACCGTGGCCCTGGGGCTGGCGGCCGAACTCGCCGCTATGGGCATGCCGACGCTGCTCGTCGACGCCGACGTCTACGGCGGGGCGATCGGGCAGTTGGTGGGGCTGCTGGAGGAGGCACCTGGCCTGGCCGCTGCCGCCCGGGCGGCCAACCAGGGGGTGCTCGACGTTCCCCGGCTGGCGCTGCTGTGCCGGGATCTGGGTGGGGGGCTGCGTATCCTGCCGGGGATCGCCCGTCCGTCGCGCTGGCCGGAGCTGCGCCCGGCCTCGGTGGAGGTCGTGCTCGCCATGGCGCGGCGGCTGGCGAGCTTCGTCGTCGTCGACTGCGGTTTCTGCCTGGAGATGGACGAGGAGCTGTCGTTCGACACGTCCGCGCCGCGGCGCAACGGCGCGACCCAGGTGGTGCTCGCGGCGGCCGACACCATCCTGGCTGTGGCGTCCGCGGAGCCGGTCGGGCTGGTGCGCTTCGTGCGCGGGCTGGCGGATCTGCGCGAGGCCGTGCCCGGCGCGGATCCGTGGGTCGTGGTGAACCGGTTGCGCGCCTCGGCGATCGGGAAGGATGCCCGCCGGGAGGTCGCCAGGGCGCTGGTGCGCCATGTCGGTATGGAGCCGGTGGCCGTGGTACCGCTCGACGTCGCGGCGATGGACAGCGCCCAGGCCGCCGGCCAGCTGCTGCGGGACGTCGCCGCGCAGTCGCCGGCCAGGCTGGCGATTAGCGAGCTGGCCGCGCGGGTGGCGGGGCGTTCGGTGCGTGGCCGCCGCCGACGCCCGCCCGTTCGCCGTTGACGATCTGCGTGTGCGGGCCGTGCCGGCTCGACGAGCCGATCACACTCAGCCGGACGGAGTGACGATCCGCGTCCGCGGGCCGCGCCGGGCCTCGACCCGCGGGCGGGGAGAACGGCTGCCCTGACGACCTGCGCGTGCGGGCCGCGCCGGAGCGTGTTCGACGGATGTTCGACGCGCGGGCGGCGCCCAGACGACCAACATGCGTCAGACCTGCCTTGGGCCGCGTGTGGGCTGTGGTGGATTGTGGGCGATATGTAGTGAACCGCGCGTGCTGGCGGTGTGGGCGGCCGGGGCCGGTCGCGCCGACGAGGCCGTGCGGACCGCTGCCCGAAAGCCCTCGTACGGGTTCGGCCGTCTTGCGATCTTGTATGGCTTGTCCCGTTGATTTTATACGAAGAGTAACCGATGTAGGTGACCTTCTCCTGCCGGGAATGCCGTTTTTACAAGGAAATCTTCCTCTAACCAGCCAGCGGAACGGTTACGGACTGCGGTTCCGGGGCAGCCTGTCTGAGTGACTGATCGTAGAGAAAAGATAGCGGTTAGCAATCATCATGCTGTTCGGAGTGTGGCGCTGGTGCCGCTCAGGTGGATTTCGCTTCCAGCGAAGGGAGTGATCTTACGGGAAGTAACCATTGTGACGATCATCTTACTAAATGCATTAATCAAATGTAGCTATCCTTTTCGGTAACGTTCAGTTAGTGTGAGCACCTGCGTCACCGCAGTGGTGGGAGCGATAAATGATCACCAAGTGCTCTGTTGAGGTGGACGGGGGGTGTATCGGATGAGTCGGGAGTATGCGAAGGCCGTGGGAGCTCGTCTCCGGGCCATACGGATCCAGCAGGGGCTGTCCCTGCAAGGTGTGGAGCAGAAGTCACGCGGACGCTGGAAGACCGCGGCGGTTGGCTCCTACGAACGTGGCGACCGGATGATCAGTGTCCATCAGCTCTCGGAACTCGCCGCGTTCTACGGTGTTCCGGTCTCGGCGCTGCTGCCGGAGGAGGAGGCGCTACCTCCTCGCGAGCACCGGCATCGCACCGTCCTCAACCTGAAGAAACTCGCTGAGGCACCACCGGACTCGTCCGGGCTGGTACGCCGGTGGGTGGCGCAGATACAGCGCCAGCGAGACGACTACGCCGGGCAGGTCCTCTCCATCCGGGATGGCGACCTGAGGGCGTTGGCCCTTCTGCACGACACCACTCCGCAGGAGTTCTCCGAACGGCTGCGGGGGTGGGGCGTACTGGAGACGAATTACGGCGAGGAGGAGGTTTCCGAGTAGGACGTTGCCGCGCCGGCCGCCCTGGCCCCATCCTCTGGGGCGACGTCAAATCCCTTGGGGCGACGTCAATTGTCCTTTGAACGGTGTCGGTTCCTGGGCAGCGCCGGTCCCTGGCGGTGCCGCATGGTGGGAAGGCGCGGTAGCCAGCCACGAGAACGTGCACGGCGGACCAGATGGTGTGCACCGCTGCCGCCGGCATGATCCCTTCGCTGGCGGTGGGGGCGTGTACCGGGGGTTGTGGACGCACAGCAGGAGGTGGCTGATGGCTGGCAGAGGGGTTCCCCGCCGCGGGTTGGTACTGGGCGCCGGAGGCGTACTCGGGTCGGCGTGGATGATCGGTGCCCTGAGTGCCTATGAGGAAGCGACTGGCGTCGATGTCCGCGACATGGACATGACCGTCGGCACCTCGGCCGGATCGGTGCTGTCGGCTCTGATCGGCCTTGGTACCAGTGTCGAGACAATGGTCAACTCCGAATACGGCGAGCCGTTGTTCGGTGACCCGATTCTCGACTACACCCGGCTCGGCTCGGCTCTTCCGCCGCGGCCACGGATGCGCATCGGTTCGCGTCGGCTGCTTGCCACCTCGGCGCTGCACCCACGGCGGGTGACCCCGCTGGTGGCCCTGGTCTCCCTGCTCCCGCAGGGCCGGGGGACGCTGGCCGCCGTCGGCGACCTGGTGTCCTCCGTGGGCTCCAACGTGACCACGTGGCCGACCCCCACGCCGTTGTGGATCATCGCGATGGACTACGACACCGGGACACGGGTCGTGTTCGGCTCGCCGGACGCGCCACAGGCATCGATCGCCGAGGCCGTGACGGCGTCGTGCGCGATCCCGTCGTGGTACGCGCCCGTCGTCATCGACGGGCGATCTTATGTTGACGGTGGGACACGGTCGCCAACATCGGTGGACCTGCTCGTCGACGCCGATCTCGACGAGGTCCTGGTACTCGCTCCCGCCTGCTCGTTAGTTTTCGACCAGCCCCGGGGGGCACTGGCCCGGCTCGAGCGTCAGATGCGGCGGCTGGCGACCAGAGTGCTGATCCGGGAGACCGAGCTGCTGCGGGCCACCGGAACGAAGGTCACGGTGATCTGTCCGGGTCCGGAGGACCTGGAGATCATCGGCGGTAACGTCATGGACCTCAACCGCCGGCAGGAGGTTTTTCAGACCTCGCTGCGGACGAGCGCGGCAGCGCTGGCGGAGGCCGGCATCGGGACGCCGTCCACGGCCGCACCCACAGCGTCCGTGCCCACGGCCTCGCCCGGCGCCGACGACCACCTGGCAGCCGCCGGCTGACGACCCGCCCGGCAGGCATCCGCCCGGGACACCGATGCGCGGTGATCGCGCGGACCCGCTACCGTCGCGATCCCGCCGTGCCCCGCGCACGCCCGGCTCCGCTGGGCCCAGCGCGCGGGGCCTCGAGCGCCGCGCGGCACACTGGCATCATGCGTGTCTACCTGCCGTCGACGCTGTCGGCCGCCCGGCGCGTCCTCGCGGACCGGGCGGTTCCGGCGGGACTCGGCTTCGCGGTCACCCCGGCCGTCCGGGAGTGGTATGCCCGCTCCGACGCCGAGGAGATGGAGTACGCGCTTCTCCTCGACGCGGCCCGCGCGAGCCTGCGGCTGCTCGACGCCGACCCGGGCGCGCCCCGGCGGCGGGTGGTCCTCGCCGTGGACGTGGACGATTCCGACCTGCGGATCCGCAACGACCTCGACCGGGGTGTCGTCGAGATCCGCGGCCCGGTGCCGCTGGCAGCCGTCGCCGCCGTCCACGTGGACGACGTCGACGCCGAGGCCGCTGTCGCCGCCGCGGCGGACTCGATCGTGGCGGCCGACCTCGGCAGCGATGACGCGGCGTTCGTGGTGGACGCCGCCGACGGCTACGAGCTGCTCTGGTATGCCACCCAGGAGTTGGCGGACCTCGTCTGACACCCGTCGGCGGCTCGACCACGGCCTGATCACGGCCTGATCACGGCCTGACGGAGAACCGACAGAGAACCGACAACGGCGGACGGCGGCCGCCGGCGGCGCGAACATGTTCTTGCGCGTCGCGGACGGCCACGGGCCGCCTGGTCTGGGAGCGTTCCAGGAGGGGCGTCGCGGGCCGGGCGGCCCACTCCTCGAGCGTCCCGGCGCGGTGTTTCCAACGCTCGGTTTCCAGCGTTTCGGAGGGTGGGGTTGGGATGGATGCCGTCGCTGTTGTCCCGGAACCGGTCAACGAGCGGGTCCGCGCCTATGCCCCGGGCAGCCCGCAGCGCGCCGGCCTGCGGGCGGCGCTGGAGCGGCTGGCGGGGGAGCGCGCCGAACTGCCGCTGGTGATCGACGGGAAGGCCCGTCCGGGTGCGGGCGAGCCGTTCGAGGTGATCGCCCCGCACCGGCACGGGCTGGTGCTGGGCGCGGGCCGGGCGGCGGCGCCCGGGGACGTCGCCGACGCGGTGGACGCGGCGCTGGCCGCGGCGCCCGGCTGGCGGGCGCTGTCCCAGGACGACCGGGCCGCGGTGTTCCTGCGGGCGGCCGACCTGCTGGCCGGGCGCTGGCGGGACACCCTCAACGCCGCGACCATGCTTGGGCAGAGCAAGAACTGCTACCAGGCGGAGATCGACGCGGCCTGCGAGCTGATCGACTTCTGGCGTTTCAACGCCGCCGCCGCCCGCGAGATCGTCGCCGGGCAGCCGCTCTCGGCGCCCGGCACGTGGAACCGCATGGACTACCGTCCCCTGGAGGGGTTCGTCCTCGCGGTGACACCGTTCAACTTCACCTCGATCGCGGCGAACCTGCCGACCGCTCCGGCGATCATGGGCAACACGGTGGTCTGGAAGCCGAGCCCCACCCAGCAGCTCGCCGCCCAGCACACCATGTCGCTGCTGGCGGCGGCGGGCCTCCCACCAGGAGTGATCAACATGGTCACCGGGGACGGCGCGGCCGTCTCGGCGGTGGCGCTGCGTCACCGGGAGCTCGCCGGGGTGCACTTCACCGGGTCGACGGCCACCTTCCGGACGATGTGGCGGACGGTTGCCGAGGGGATCGACGGCTACCGGGACTACCCGCGGCTGGTCGGCGAGACCGGCGGGAAGAACTTCGTCGTCGCCCATCCCAGCGCCGATCCGGACGCGCTCGTCGTCGGGCTGGTCCGGGGCGCCTTCGAATACCAGGGGCAGAAGTGTTCGGCGGCGTCCCGCGCCTACCTGCCCGCCTCGCTGTGGCGCTCGGGTCTGCGCGACCAACTGGTCGCGCAGACCGCGGCGCTGACCTACGGTGACGTGTCCGATCTGAACCTCTTCGGCGGGGCGGTGATCGACCGGCGGGCCTTCGACCGGCTGTCGGCCCTGCTCGCGCGGCTGCGCGCGGACCCGGACGTGTCGGTGCTCGTCGGTGGCGGCGCCGACGACCGGATCGGATTCTTCGTGGAACCGACGGTCGTCGTGTGCGCCGATCCCACGCACGAGGTGTTCACGTCCGAGTACTTCGGGCCGGTACTCGCCGTGCATATCTACGACGATGCTCCGGGACGGTCCGGTTCGGAGGCTTTTACCACGGCATTGCGGGATGTCACGGACTTCTCGCCCTACGGGCTGACCGGCGCGGTTTTCGGCCGGGATCGCCGCGCGCTCGCCACGGCCACCGAGGTGCTGCGGTACAGCGCCGGAAACTTCTACATCAACGACAAACCGACCGGCGCGGTGGTGGGCCAGCAGCCGTTCGGGGGGTCGCGGGCAAGCGGCACCAATGACAAGGCCGGCTCCGCGCTGAATCTGCTGCGGTGGGTCTCCCCGCGGGCACTGAAGGAGACGTTCGACCCACCGCGACAGGTCGCCTACCCACACATGGGATGAGCTCCCCGCCAAGGTCCCTGACCGGCCTCTGACCCGGGCCGACGCACCACGGCAGTCCGGGTGCCGCGCGTCGACCCGGGTGACATGCTATCCGGCTTCGACCCGGTTCCGGTGGCATCGTGCTGTTTGGCAGTTGACAGCGCTGTTGGGCAGTTGACAGGGCCGTTCCGGCCGTGGCGGACACTCGGACCACACTGTCACCCGTTGGTCGTCCGGTTGGAACTGGACGTTCGGAACATGGCTGTGAAATGGTTCGATACAGGATCGCTCCGGCGGATGTTCCGGGCCGGACCGTCGGTGAACGCACCCGGCGTGGTCGGGTGCGTGGACAGCCACCGTGTGCGTATTGGTTTGCCGCCACCCGGAAAGATCGCGATCGTGCCTCGCGATACTTTTGTGATGGATTCAGGGTGTGCCCGGCGCACCCACGGAGGACTTTCGTGGCCATGATGGGAACCCCGGATGATGCCGGAGGCTGCCACCCGTATCGGTGTGGATCTCCGCGGCGCGCACCGCGGGAAGGAGGCTGACCACCCGTGCTCTACCTTGCCGGCCAGATTCTGGTGCTCATGGCGGCGGCGCTGGCTGTTGGTGCACTGCTGACCTGGGTGTTCCTCCTCGGCCCCGTACATCGCCGGGTCGAGGAGATACGGCGCGCCACCACCGCCCCGGCCGCCCCCGGCACCGGGCCGCTGCCCGTCGTAGCGCTGCCGGCTGACACGCCCGCCCCGGCTGGTACGCCCGATGCGCGGCCCACCGGTCCGCCCGGGCCGCCGGCGGCGGCCGGCGACGATGCCCTCCGGACTCGTCCCGCGTCCCGCCTACGAGACGACGGCCTGGATGACGACGGCCCGGACACCGCCACCGGGGCCGAGCCGTCGGCCGGCGGCGCCGAGGCCGGTTCCGTTCCGCTCGCGCATCCGGGCACACGGTCATCGGGCCAGCCGGACGACCATCAGCAGGACGAGTGGCTGCTGGAGAAGGCGGCGCTCACGGCCCGGCTGACCGCCGCCGAGCGGCAGGCGGTCGAGTCCGAACAGCGGGTCACCGCCGCCGAGCGGCAGGCCGCTATCGCCGGCCGCCGGGTACAGCTGCTCGAGGATGCCCTCGCCGAGGCCGAGGAGCCAGGCGTGCCCGACGGTGCCGCGGCGTCGAACGCCGAGGAGGTGCAGGCACTCGCGGCCGAGGCCGCGCAGCTGCGCAGGCAGCTCGCCGAGGCCGAGGAGCGCTCCGCGAAGTTCTCCTCCCGGCTGGCGATGGCACGTACCGAGGCCGAGGACGCCCAGCGCCAGGTCGTGACCCTGACGACCAGACTTGATCGCCACCAGGCCGAGTGGGCCGCCGAGAAGGTCCGGCTGCTCGCCCAGATGGGTGGCCGTGAGCAGCCCCCGGCCGCATCCGAACACCCACGCACCGCCCACGTCGAATTGGATCTTCCGGATCCCGGCCACACCGGCTCCGCCCCCAGGGCTGCCGGGCTGCCGGACGTGCCGGTTGCCCGTGAGCCGGCTGCACCTGAGCCGACTGCCGGTGGGGGTGCCGTGGCGGCAAGCCACCCGGACACCGGTGTTGTCGGCGGGCGGACCGCTTGCGCGGAGAAGGACCGCGGCGACGCCGATCCCCGTGACGTCTGGGATGCCCGCGAGGCCCGCGAAGGCCAGCCCTCCGCACTTCCCGATGGCCGTGGTCCCAGCGGCCGGCGAAGCCGCGATCATGTTTTTTTCGCGCTGCCGGCGGAGGAGGAGCCCGAGTTCCTCGAGGAGGATCCGGCTGTTGCCGCGGCGGTGCCGGTGCTCACCGCCCGTCCCGTCCCAGGCGCCCAGCCGGACCGTCGTTCCCCAGTTGCGGCGCACGCGGGCACGGCACCTGTGGGCTCAGCACCCGGGGCCTCAGCGCCTGCCAGCTCGGTGCCACCGGGCGTGTCGCCCGCTTCGGATGGTTCCCCCACCGCCTCCTCGGGTGCTTCTCCCGCCGCGTTGCCGGGTTCGGTGGCGCTGGCCGGGCTGACGTCCTTCTCCGGCTCTGCCGGCTCCGGTGGCTCCGGTGACTCGGGTGGCTCCGCTCCCCTCCCGCCGCCCGCCGCGATGCAGGGTGCCCGTCAGGACAACCTCAAGGAGATCGTCGGGATCGGCCCGGTCGTCGAGGCAAGGCTGCACGCGCTCGGTATCGTCAGCTTCCGTCAGCTCGCCGATCTCAACGAGGACGGGGTCAGCTGGCTCGGCAGCGTCCTGGAGGGTTTCGGCGACCGGATCGTCTCGGACGACTGGGTAGGCCAGGCCAGCTCCCTCCACGAACGCCACCACCGCGGCCTGGTACAGGTAACGGCCCAGGCAGCACAGCCACCAGCCGCGGCTACCCGGGCCGGGCATGATCCGGACGAGTTTGTCGTCATGTACGGCTTCCGGCCTCGTCGGCGTGCGCAACGACAAGCTCGCTCCGGTCTTCGTCAGCAGGCCTCCAGACAGGCATGGGCCACAGGCGTGGGCTGGCAGCGGAGCAGGCCCGATCGGAGCATCCGGCCATCCGGCCATCCGGTCGTCCAGTGGTACGGGCCGATCAGGATGTTGCTGTCCGTTATTGGATGCCCGACCGCCGCCGGGGTACGGCGGGGATGTCCACGGGCTGTCCGTGGCATCGTGCGAAGCTGCCCCGGACGCGGCGGGCGGCCGATTCCGGCACGCTCGCGCCGCCGCTGGCAGGCGGCGACGCCGATCGGCCGGGCATGTTGGTCATGAATATGGCTACGAGCCGGTTCCGGGCGCCGGTCGCCGATTTTTCTGATCAGTATCAGAATTGATATAGAATAAGTTCTGGCAGTTCTGGCAATCCGTTCTCGTGGACGCCGCCCAGACCGGGGCCGAACGGCACCGTGGGTGTCGCTCCGCGGGCCGGAGAATGATCCGGTTTCTTTCAGGGTGCGCAGGCTCGCATGTCAGCCGGTATCGACCGCGTATGCGGCACGGTGGCGGCCCGTTCGTGACGGTTCCGGCATCCGGCCGCGCGGCCAGCGAACCAGCATATTTCTCACCGGTTACAACCGCGTCCCGTGAACGTCGGACGGGGCGCGGTCGCCGAGGTATTCACGGATGTGGGGCGGCGCTGGTGCCAGTTCTGCCGCGGAATGATTTCCAGGACTGTCCGGCCGACCGGTGGAGCATCCTCTCCGGTCCGCAACCGCCCGGCTGGCGGGGGCTGTTCCGGGTGTTTTCCCGACCGGTCGACGGCTGACCGGCCGTTTTCCCGCGCGATGGCAGACCAGCCAAGTAGTGGATGCGGAGAGTAACAGCCGTTCGGCTGGGCATGTGATCGTTTTCTGCTGTCGCTGGGCTGCCCATGGCCCGATGTGGGTGGGCCGCAACGGCCATGCGAATATTGTCGCCAGGCGCACACATCCTAGCTGAAGGTGGTGCGATCTTGTTATCGCACCGCAGGAGGCCAGGAGGGGAACAGCTGAAGGTGGTGCGATCTTGTTATCGCACCGCCGGGGGTCGGGAGGGAAACGGCTGAAGGCAGTACGATCTTGATTTTCGTACGGCTGGCGGCCGGGGCACGGTGTCAACCGCCTGATTAGGCGTGATCTTCTTTCTACGTTTCGTAGTATTTGTCCGGGTGGCGGCGCTCCGAACGCATAACCAGGGGGGATCGGTCTTCCGTGGCGGTACGTGGTGACTGGATGGACGCCACCTCACTCATCGAGGGTGAAGTGCGCGAACTCGTCCGGCGCCATTCCCTCGACCCGGTTGAGGAACCCACCCGCATACGCCAGCTCGTCGAGGACGTCCTCAGCGAATACGAGGAACGCGCGCTCACCAGCGATCTGCCGCCGATTGTCGACCGCGCCACCACCGCCCGGCTCGTCCACGACGCGGTCGCCGGATTCGGGGCGTTGCAGCGCCACCTCGACGACCCGTCCGTGGAAGAAATCTGGATCAACGAGCCCGGCCGGGTGTTCATCGCCCGCAACGGGCGCAGCGAGCTGACCACGACGATCCTGACCGCCGACGGCGTCGCTGACCTCGTCGAACGGATGCTGAAGAGCTCCGGGCGACGGGTGGACCTCTCCACTCCCTTCGTGGACGCCATGCTGCCGGACGGCTCGCGTCTGCACGTGGTCATCCCCGACGTCACCCGGGCCCACTGGTCGGTCAACATCCGCAAGTTCGTCCTGTCCGCGGCCAGCCTGGACGAGATGGTCGCCCTGTCCACGATCACCGCGCCGGCCGCGGCCTTTCTGGAGGCCGCCGTCGCGTCCGGGCTGAACATCATCGTCGCCGGTGGGACGCAGGCCGGGAAGACGACGATGCTCAACTGCCTGGGCTCGGCGATCCCCGGGCGGGAGCGGGTCATCTCCTGCGAGGAGGTCTTCGAGCTCAAGCTGCGGGCGCCGGACTGGGTCGCGATGCAGACCCGCCAGGCCAACCTGGAGGGCACCGGGGAGATCCGGCTGCGACGGCTGGTCAAGGAGGCGCTGCGGATGCGCCCGGACCGGATCATCGTCGGCGAGGTCCGGCAGGAGGAAGCCCTCGACCTGCTCATCGCGCTCAACTCGGGCCTGCCCGGCATGTGCAGCCTGCATGCGAACTCGGCCCGCGAGGCGGTCACCAAACTGTGCACCCTGCCGCTGCTTGCCGGGGAGAACGTCAGCCACGCCTTCGTGGTGCCGACGGTTGCCGCGAGCGTCGATCTTGTCGTCCACCTGTCCAAGGACGCCCATGGGCGCCGACGCGTCACCGAGATCGTCGCGCTGCCCGGGCGTACCGAAGGGGACGTCATCGAGATCGCCCAGATCTACCGGACGCGCGGCAACACCCTGGTGCGCGCCGAGGGCTACCCTCCGCACGCCGAACGGTTCGCCCAAGCCGGCTACGACCTGCCCGGGCTGCTCGCCGCGTCCGACCATGATCGTGACTATGGCCACAGCCACAGCCACGTCGAGCGGGCCGCGCTGCCCGAGCGGGCCTCGCTGGGCGAACGGCCCTGGCTCGAGATCCGAGGGGGAGAGGGCTGATGGGTATCTTCCTCGGCCTGCTCTTCGGGCTCGGCCTGTTCCTCATCGTCACCAGCGGCCGCCCTCGCGTCCGGCGTGATCCCGGCACCGCCAAATGGCGGGTGCGGAGCAAGGAGCTTCTCGCGCAGGCGGGCATCCCGGGGGTCAGCCCCGACCAGTTCCTCATGATCAGTACTGGGGTCGGGCTGGTGGTCGGCCTGCTCGTCCTCGCCTTCACCGCCACCTGGTCGCTGGCCGGGGCGTTCTTCGTGTTCGCCGCCCTGCTGCCGCGGGCGTTGGTGGTACGGCGCCGGCGCACCCGCATGCACGACCTGCGCGAACTGTGGCCGGACGTGGTGGACAACCTGGCCAGCGCCGTACGGGCGGGGATGTCCCTGCCGGAGGGGCTCGCGTCGGTGGGGGTGCGCGGCCCGGTCCCGCTGCGTCCCGCGTTCACCCGCTTCGGTGAGGACTACCGGGCGACCGGCTCCTTCTCGGCGAGCCTGGATCGGCTCGCCGACGACCTTGCCGACCCGATCGCCGACCGGATCATCGAGTCGCTGCGGATGGCGCGGGAGGTCGGCGGCACCGACCTCGGCCGGCTGCTGCGGACGCTGTCGACCTTCCTGCGGGAGGACGCGCGCACCCGCGCCGAACTGGAGACCCGGCAGAGCTGGACGGTCAACGCAGCCAGGCTTGCGCTCGGGGCACCGTGGGTCGTCCTGCTGATGCTGGCGACCCGCGGGGAGACGGTGCGCGCCTACGACAGCCCGACCGGCGTTGTCGTGCTCGTGACCGGCGGCGGTGTGTCGGTGCTGGCATACATGATCATGAAATGGATCGGACGGCTGCCCGAGGAAGGCCGGGTGCTACGCCCATGAGAACCCAGCAGGGAGCGGGCGAACGCTCCGCAGCCGGCGGCTGCCGCCCTCGCGAGCGCCGTCCCGACACGAGACGCCGTCCCGACGAGCGCCCGACGGGTTCGCAGCCGATGAGCGTTTTCCCGGGTCCGCGTTCTGCCGGTGTCACCCCGGTGAGCCCGGGTTTCGCAGGCATCCCCGTTGGGAGCCCGCGGTGAGCCCGGCGGCGACCGGCGCCCTGATCGGCCTGCTCACCGGGCTCGGGCTGCTCATCATCATCCGGCGCTCGCCGGTCGTCCGGCGGATTCGGCTCGCCGACCGGATGGATCCCTACCTGCGCGACGCCCCGGCGCAGTCCCGGCTGCTCGCCGACCGTCCGCGAACCACGATGTCGTCCCGTAGCGGTCTGGAGGAGCTGCTACGGCCTTTCGTGCGGGACGCGGCCGGGCGGCTCGACCGCTTCCTCGGTGGGCGCGCCGCCCTGCTCCGGCGCCTGACCCAGGCAGGCGGGCGAACCTCTGTCGAGGAGTTCCGGGTCCAGCAGGTGATCTGTTCCGCGGCCGGCGCGCTTGTCGGCGCGTTCCTGCTGCTCGTGCGGGCGCTCACCGGCGTCGGACCGCCGTCGATCGTCGGTGTTGCCATGGTCGTCGCCGGGGTCGCGGGCGGGATCGTCGCCCGCGACTGGTGGCTGACACGCGCGATCCGGGAACGCGAGGAACGGATACTGATCGAGTTCCCGACCGTGGCCGAACTGCTCGCGCTCGCGGTGACCGCGGGGGAGAGCCCGGTCGGCGCGCTGGAACGGGTCAGCCGGCTCTCCCACGGGGAACTCGGCCGTGAGCTGCGGTTGGCTCTCGCGGACGCCCGTGCCGGGGCCACCCTCGTCCAGGCCCTCGAGGGCATGGCCACCCGGACGACGGTGCCGTCGCTGGCCCGGTTCGTCGACGGCATGGCCGTGGCCATCGAACGCGGCACGCCCCTGGCGGAGGTGCTGCGGGCACAGGCGGTCGACGTCCGGGAGGCGGGCAAACGCCAGTTGCTGGAGGCCGGTGGCCGTAAGGAGATCGCGATGATGGTGCCGGTGGTGTTCTTCGTCCTGCCGACCACCGTGATCTTCGCTTTCTACCCGGCGTTGGTCAGCCTTTCCTTCAACGCCCAGTGATGACGGCCGGTGATTTCCTGGAAATTTTCTCACTGTCCGACGACCAGGTGAGTATCCGAAGAGCCCGAAGGACCCGAAGAGTCCGGAAGAATGCGAAGGAGCTGTTGGCCGTGCGTGTGTTCGCGATGTTCGTGAGCCGCTGGGTGCTGGAGCGGGAGAGCCTCTCCCGGGCCGGGGGAGACCTGCTCGTGGCGGCGGCCGGGCAGGCCGGCCGCCGCCGCCGGGACCGCCGGGACCGCGGGGACGTGCCCGGCTGGGTCATGGTCACCGTCATGACGGCAGCCCTGGTCGTCGCCCTGATGGCGGTCGCCGTGCCCCAGTTGCGGGATGTCTTCACCAATGCGATCGACTCCGTGGTCGGCAACGGCTGACCGCGCCGGGTTCCGCGCGGCGGTGCGCGGCCAACGGTCACGGCCAACGCAGACAGCCATCCCGTCCGGGCGTCTCACCTGGAGGCGCGCAATCGCCGCCGTGGTCCCGGTCCCGGAACGCCTGTTTCTGACGTGGGGCTGCCTGCTCCCAGCCCGAGAGCGTCTGTCCTCGGCGCGAGACCATCAGCCTGTTCCGGCACGCCCGGAACCAGACGGGTGCAAGCCCACTCTGCCTTCGACACCGCTTCCGACAAAGGTGTCGCCTCCGGCACGGGATCATCCGCCTGTTCCGGCCTGCCCGGAATCGGATGGGCGCGGGCGCACCGGATTCCCGGCGTGGTTGCGCGCCTGGGGGTCAGCGCCGCGACCGGCGTCCGAACGCGGTTCGGCGGTCGTCGAGTTCGTGCTGGTCGGGACGTTGCTGCTCTTCCTGTTCCTCGGGGTCGTCCAGGTCGGTGTGGTGCTGCACATCCGCAACACCCTGGCCGCGGACGCGGCCGAGGGCGCCCGGCACGCGGCGAACCTGAACATGTCCGAGGCCTCCGGCGGCCCCTATGCGGAGCAGCTGATCGCGTCGTCCATCCCTGGCCGGGCCGATACCACCTGCACCAGTGCCGCCACGACCGGCGAGTCCGGTGTGCCCCTGGTCGAGGTGCGCTGCCAGGTCGCCGTCCCGCTGACGGTCCTGCCAGGAGGCGCGAAGACAACGCTCACGGTCGTCGGCCACGCGGTCAAGGAGACCCCTTGAACATGCCCCTACGGCTTCGGTCCCGCTCGAGCCCCGAGTGTGACCGGACGCGGACGCGGGAGCAGGTGTCAGACCCAGGTCGGCGACGCTGGCTGCGCCCGCACCGCGCGTGGCATCCGCACCGCGCGTGGCATCTACATCGTGAATGGTGCCGATGCTGTGAGCGGGGCCAGCAGGGCGGGCAGCGCCGGCGGCGTCCGCGCGACGACAGCGGCACCGCTCTGATCGAGTTCGTCGGCCTGTCGGTCCTGCTGCTCATCCCGTTTGTCTATTTCTTCCTCAGCGTGTTCGTCGTCCAGCGGGCCGCGTTCGCGGTGACCCAGGCGGCCCGGGCCGCCGGCCGGGCGTACGCCACCGCCGACAGTGAGGCGCAGGCCGTCACCCGTGCCCGGGTCGCCGCCGAGACGGCCTTCGCCGACCAGGGCCTCGACGGCGCGCCCGAACTGCGTTTCGCGCCCGAGGGAGCCGACTGCGGCGCCGGCAACCCCGGCGACGGCGCCGCGTCGCTGGCCCCCGGCTCCCGCTTCGCCGTGTGCGTCCGCTCTGCCGTCGCTCTGCCCGGAACAGCCCGGTTGTTCACCGGCCTCGCCGACATCACCGACATCACCGTCAACGGAAAATTCATAGTCGTAGTGGACGCCTACCGCCGAGACCGCACACAAACGCCTGCGACGTAAGGATCCCGCCCACTCGCTGGATTACACGGGATCACGCGCTCTTATGGCGTCACACGGACTTTCTGGCATTTTCTGCCCGCCGGATCTTTCCAGCGCGCAGCGTGGCGGCTGGCCGCCTCGATGTGGCAGGGGTCGCCGCGCGCCCATGCGTGTGGCTGCGACTGGTCGGTGGCAGTAGGGTTTTCCTTGATCGACTAGTTCGTGCGATCCAGGCGTGCGTGGGATGTCGATCATCGAGGCGTGGTATATCGGCGAGATCGTGTCCAGGTCGGAGCATGTTCATAAGCGGACCGTGTCTCCGGGTGTGTGGATCATCGTGAAATCCGCCGGTCTGTGGGCGCCGCCCGTTATGAGCGGCGGTTTGCCGGGCTGTGCTGTCTCGGAGGCGTCTCCTGTTCGTGCGTCGGCTGTGTGGCCAGCCGGTTATGGTGCTGACGCGACGGTGGATGGCGCGGCGACGGAGGGCATGATCATACTGGACCTGTCGGGGTGTTCTCCCGTATACCGATTTTCCGCATACACGTTGCGTTGTGGAGCTGGACAGGGTGATCGGTACGTCCATTTCGGTGCGGCGGAGGGCCGCGGTTGCCCACATCCGTGCGTCTACTGCCGGCGGTGACGCGTGAACATCCCCACGCTGACGACGGGGCGGTTGGTACTTCGGCCGATCTGCCGAGATGATCTTGATGCGTCCACTGCCATCTGGGCTGATGCCGAGTTCGGGCGGTATGTCGGGACCCATGATCGGCACAGTATGTGGCACAACCTGGCGGCGAACATCGGTGCGTGGGAGCTGGAGGGGGCCGGCTCGTGGTCGGTGGTGGAACGGGCCACCGGCGTGCTGGTGGGCCGGGCGGGGCTGTGGTACGAGCCGGAATGGCCCGGGATCGAGCTGGTGTGGTTCATCGGCCGGCCCTGGTGGGGGCGCGGATACGCGCCTGAGGCGGCACGCGCGTCCGGCACCTGGGCGTTCGCGAACCACGACGTGAACCGGCTTGTGGCCATCCCCCACCGGGACAACCAGCAGTCCATTCGCGTCGCCGAGAAACTGGGCATGACGTTCGAGCGTTATGAAACACTGCATGAGACCGACAGCGCCATCTACGCGATCACCCGGGCCGAGTGGGAAGCCCGTACCCGTACCGGTGACTGATCGCTGGGAGGTTTTTTCGGGACCCTCTGGCCAGGATTGATGACGGTACTCCGACCTGCGGCGATCTTATGATTCTGATAATCGAAAAAGGAGTTCCGAACAAACCGCTGTGCTGTCCCGGGAATGCGGGTGGCAGGGCGGATTCTGATCCTGTGGGGCACCACGACCAGGTCCGGGTCTGTCAGGAGACGATCAGGTTGCTGTCGCCGAACTCGGTCGACGCGGCTCTGAGCGGGATGTTCTCCGCAGGCTCGGCCCGGGCCGCGTCGGTCGGCGAGCAGCGTGGTCGGTGCGCTCGTGGCTGGTGAACGCGCGGACGCGGGGCGGTTCGCGAAGCGTTTCGAGGATGCCGCCGGGCGGTCCGGGTTCGAGCTGGACGCCGCGCAGGTGCGGGTCGTTGGCCGGCTCGCCCAGCTCGGCGCCGAGGTGTCGCGGTGGCGGAGCCCGTTCGGCCGGCAGCCGCGCGGAGTCTACCTCTGGGGTCCGGTCGGCCGGGGCAAGAGCTGGCTGATGAACGTGTTCTACGAGACCGTGCCGACGGACAAGAAACACCGGGTACATTTCCACGACTTCTTCCACCAGTTCCACGCGGCCTTTTCCCGGCACCGGCAGAAACGCCGGGCGGTGGACTTCGCGGTCGAGGAGCTCCTCGCCGACTGCCGTCTGCTGTGTTTCGACGAGTTTCACGTCCACGACGCCGGCGACGCCATGTTGATCAGCCGGCTGTTCACGTCGCTGTTCGAGAAGCAGATCACTCTGCTGGCCACGTCCAACTATCCGCCGGGTGGTCTGCTGCCGAATCCGATCTATCATCATCTCTTCGTTCCGATGATTGAGAAAATTGAGCGAACGATGGACGTGGTCGAGCTTGCCGGTCCACGGGACTATCGCGGCCGGTCCTGGTCGGGCGAGCCCCGATCACGGTTCGAGACCGGTGTCTACGTGTGGCCTGGCACGGATGCCCAGCTCCGTGACGCCGGCCTGACGGCCCCGGCCGAGGCGGAAATCATCGCGCTCGACGTGGGCAACTGGCGGATCCGGGCCCTGGCGGCCCGTGACGACCTCGTCTGGTTCGATTTCTTCGACGTGTGCGGCACAGCCAGATCCGCAACGGACTATCTGGCTCTCACCGGCCGCTTCACAACCTGGGTGATTGCCGAGCTGCCCCGTCTCGCGGAGGTCGGCCAGGAAGCCCGGCAGCGATTCGCCAATGTCGTCGACATTCTCTGTGACAGGGACGCGCGGCTGTTCCTCGTCGCGGCCGCACCGCTGGCGGATGTGCTCCGCGGTGACGACCTGCCGCCCGACATCGGACGGATCGCCAGCCGACTCTCCCTGCTATCCATGATTTTGCCGAGGGAAGCGCCGGGCCGGCCATGAAAGAAGACCGGCCGGCATGTGGCGACTCGGGCGACCCTGGCGGCTGTCCAAGCCGAACTGTAGGTGGAAAACGTTGTTGCGATAACGGTTTCTACCTACAGGTGGGGAAGCTGTAGGTGGAAACCGTCATCGCAACAACCGTTTTCACCTACGGTTCCGCTGCGAGGGCAGGAGCCGGCCGATGAACGCCCACCGTGGGAGCTGACAGCTGACAGCTGACAGCTGACAGCGGGCGGCCAGCGGACGGTGGGCCGGCGGACGTGGTGAGGCCCTGAAGGGACCACCTTGACCGCTTCGGGAGGCTGGGGGCCTACGCTCACCTGTGAGCTGTGTGCGGCGGACCGGACGCGGACAATCGCGGACGTCGCGGGCCCCGATGGCAGCCCGCGGCCCCGGCGGCGCCCGGATACTGACCGAGGGGGATGCGGATGCGCGCTGACCTGCTTGGACGTTCCATGCGCCGGGGGTCGGAAGTCCGTCATAGCCGGGACGAGGGGTCGATTCTGGTTCTTACGCTCGGCTATGTTCTTGCCGCGTTGATGTTGGCGATCGTGGTGACCGACGTGTCCGCGGTGTACCTGGCCAGGCGTTCGCTCGCTTCCGCCGCGGACGGTGCGGCGCTCGCCGCGGCCCAGAGCATCGACGAGACAGCGATCTACACCGCGACGGGGAATCTTCAGCGGCTGCCGTTGGCGGAGGTGGCCGCGACCGTCGCGCAGTACCAGAGCGACGCCGACCCGTCCGGGCGTATGGCGTTGACCGCGCAACTGGTGGATCCGGCGACAGTCCGGGTGACCGGTACCCGCACGGTGACCCTGCCGGTGGTGGCGATCCTGGGGATCGGTCCGCTGACCATCACGGCGAGCGCGGACGCCCAGTCACTCGTCCGCCCACCCGCCCCCTGAAACATCGGCCGACGAGCAGGCGTGGGATCTGGTCTGTCCGGATGTGATCTGGGACAGGAGTTTCATGTGTTCAGGACCTGGAAGGTGGTGACGGCCCGCCTGCCCGTCTGGACGTCCCGTATCGCGACCGTCCACGTACCGAGAGGATCGCCGGTTTCGTAGCTCCAGCGGCCGGTTTTCCGTCCGTTACGGTCCGCCCGGCCGAGCGGGTTGTACGCGCCTGGTTTGGCGATGTTCCGGTCGACGCCGTCCGGGCCGGTGACGAGGGTTTCCACGATGCCTGACGGGCTTGCGCCCGAGGTCAGGAACAACACCGGCTGGCGCAGGGTGCAGGCGGACACCACGCAGTCACGGTCGACACGTACCTGTAGGGAATGGGACGCAGCCGGCACCTGGCCGACGACGGCAGGCCGGCTGCCACGGTCGCTGCCGGAGCCGATGACGCCCGCGGCCCACAGCCCGCCGCCGGCGGCCATACCGCAGGTGAGGACGACAGCGGCCGCGGCCCTCGTGCGGCGCCGACGACGGCGCACGGGGTCGGCCACGGCGTCCCTGTGCTCAGGAGCCTTCCGCTCGTCCCCCCGCTGTTCGTCGTCCTTCCAGCTGGGGGCTTTCCACATCGGAGGATCGGAGAGCAGGAGATCGGGAGATATCGGCGGGCCCGGGGGCGGCAGGGCCCGCACCCGCTCCGCCACGTCCGCGGCGGACGGTCGGCGTTCCGGATCCCGCTCCAGGCAGGCTCTGACGAGTTCCGCCCACGGCGTCGGGATCGCCGGGGCCAGGTGGAGATCCACCAGACCGGCTCCGTAGGCGCGTACCGTTTCGGCCCTGGCGGACGCCGTCGCCCCGGGGAAAGGATGGACACCGTCGGTGAGGACCTGGTGGGCGATCACGCCGAAGGCCCAGATGTCCTGGCTGGTCCGCACCGGGGTGCCGGACGGCGCGAGCCGCTCGTTCCACCATTCCGGCGGCACGTGCTCCCATGATCCGACGCGTGGTGGGGCGTACGCGTGTGTCCCGTCGAGTTCGCTGCTCAGGCCGAAGTCGGCGATACGGGCGTCACCGTCGGTATCGATGAGTATGTTGCCCGGTTTGAGATCCGCGTGCACCCAGCCGGACCCGTGGATGTTGCGCAGGGCTTCCGCGACCCCCAGCAGGATTCCGCGTGGCTCCGCCCGGCGGACGACGTGGGTCGATTCACGGGCCGCGTCGTCCGGGCTGTCGGTGCCGTCGGCGTCCGTGTCGGCGGTGGCCTCGGCTGCTGCGCCTGTTGTGTCCGCCGCGCTCGCTGTGCTGCCCGGTGCCGGCCTCCTGGCCGCGGTCGACCAGCGGTCGGCCAGCGATCCCGCCGCCCGCTCCATGACCAGGCAGACCGCGCCGTCCAGGTGTGGATCATTCGAGCGCAAGGTGATGATCTCGAAGGTGTGAACGATGTTGGGATGGTTGGCGCGGCTGCTGAAACGGACCTCCCGGTCGACGATCGCGGCGAGCATGCCGCGGCGACCTGGCGTGAGCGCCGACGCGGGGAGGAACTTGATGGCCACGTCGTCATCGCGGGCGGTACCGACCGCCCCGTTCGCACCGGTCGTGCCGGCCGCACCGTTCGTGTCTGTCGTACCGGACGCGTCGCCAGCCGCGTCACCGGCCGGGCCGGCCTGGGCAGTCGGCTGCTCCAGCGGCCGTTCCCGCCGCGCGTCTCCTTCGTCGACCCGTCGGGCCGCGTAGACCGAGCCCCAGTTGCCGGTGGCAAGCGGGCCTGTCACCACCCATCGGCCCACCCGCAGGCCCGTGGGCACGTCCACTGCCCAGCCCGTTCCCGGTGGGGAGATGTGACGTGCCGGGACCAGACCGTCAGCCATCCGAACATCCGTCCGGTTGTCCGAATGATCATCCATCTGGGTGTCCATCCGGACGGGCAGCCCGGTGGCTCTGCTCACAGCAGCGCACCGACGGCGGGACGATCGCCTGTCACCCGATCGACACGCCTGCGCGGCGGCAGCAGCGCGAGATGTTCCGGGCCGACGAGCGCGTCGCCTGCCTGGGCGGCCCAGCACCAGGTTCCCGTCGGGGCCGCGTCGACGACGGCCTGTAGTTCGCGCAGCACGTGAGCGACGCACAGCTGGTGGGTGGCGCCGGTGTAGCTGTCGTAGGGGGCCCAGGCGTCGTGGACCACCACCCCACCGAAGGCGGGAAGCACCCCGAGGGCGTCGATCCCGCCGCTGCCGCGGGTGGCATGGCAGTCGATCAGCGTGTACTTGTCGGTGCGGGCGCAGTGCACCCAGTGCAGTTTCCCGGCGACCCGCAGCCCCGTCTCATCGGCCCCGATCACGTCGGCGGCGGCCAGCAGACCCCGGACGGTGTCACGGAAGCCGTCGAGTCCGGCGGCGGCACGGGCGGTCATCGCACCGACCGTGCCCGCCGAGATCGGGATCCCAACCAGCTCGGCCAGCGCGGTCGCGGTCCGCTCCTGCGACAGGAACTGACCGGAATACAGGTAGACCACCGCCGCGGCCACCCGCGGCCCGTACTGCACCGGCGCGTCCACCCGCCGGTGCGCCGCCTTCGTCCGCGTCCCGCAGCCGCACTCCCGCTCGATGAGCTGATGTTCGACCACATGCGGACGTAGTTCGGGCAGGTCGAACACCTGCCGCCGTTCGGTCCGGGTCACAGGCCGGCCCGCAAGCCCCGCCCCGCACCCCGCACACGGCCCCGGCTCATGCCGCAGGCGCACATCAGGCTCAGCGAGCATCCGCAGCGTCGATCCCGGATGCCCGCCCTGCCCACCGGGCCTGCGGCCGGTCTTCTTCCGCAGCGACTTCGGTGGCGGTTTCGCCAGCCCGTCCGAACTCGGTGGCTTCGCCGAGTTCCGCGAGTTCTTCGCGACCTGAGCTTCCAGCTCGGCGATCCGCACCCGCGCCTGTTCCAACGCCGCAGCGGTCTCGACCAGCTGCGCCCGCAGACTCACCACCAGCGCCGCGAGCTCGTCATACGACGGCACCGGCGGCGACGCGGGCGGACCATCCGACACACCCGGACCCTACGGCCCGATCAACCACACAGCACCAACGACCCGGGCCTTCAGGCCATCGAGGAGTCCCAGCCAGCCGGGAAACCAAAAACAAACGATCTACCAGACCTGACCAGTTACGATCCGGTAACAGTCAAAGAGGCTCGCACACCCTGTCGATGACTCCCATATTACTCGATCCGCCACGCGTCTCACCGCGTCGGAAGTGAAGAACGATCCCGCAGCCCCACACCGTGGTCAAAAAACGAAATTATTTTCCGGCAGTTCCCTGCGACCGGTATGACGACGTGCACCCGACAGCGCTGTCGGTGCGTGCCAGCGTCACCGGTGCCGGTATCGGCACCAGCGCCGGCATCGGCACCATGGCGGATGTGGTGGGGCGACGCTGCTTTGGATCCGGGACCGCTTCAGAACCAGGGGGACGTGGTGGCGACCAGGTCGTCCATATCGTGGCCGGTGCGTCTGTTGGCGAGCGCGGAGATGTCGTGCACGAGCCGGGCGACCCATTCCGCGGGCCGTTGCAGGGAGAGGGTCACCGCCCGCGAGGCATGGTGCCTGGCCTCGTAGGGGTCCGGACGCTCGCGGCTGAGCGCGGCCCGAGCCCGCGCCATGTACACCGCGATCACCATCCCGGTCTGCCCGCTGTCGGTGATCAGTTCGGACGCCCGTTCCAGGTGGGGCCCGGCGTCATCGGCGACGCCGACGGTGGTCAACGCTTCGGCGGAGGCGAGCGCGAGGTCGGCGGGGGAGTAGGTGTCGAGCGCGAATCCCGGACGTCCGTGCGCGGAGCTGCCCAGCAGCTCCATGATCTTCCAGGCGTGGGCCACCGAGCGCTGGACCCCGGCGACGTCCCCGACCGCGGCGTACGAGCTGGCCGAGACCTTGCCGGCGACCAGGGCCCGAGCCGGGCTCGTGCCGGCGATACGGCCCGCGGCATCGGCGATCTGCAGCGCCACCGCCGGGTTGTGCTGGCGTATCACCCGGGCGCGGACGGTCAGCGCGCGGCCGGCGAGTGGTCCGTCGCCGGCGGCCCGGGCCACCGTCGCGGCCCGGTCGGCCAGTGACACGGCATGACTGTGGCGGCCCTGGTCGTAGACGGCTCCCGCCATGGTGGTGGTCACGGCCGCGTGCAGCCGCATCCAGTCCAGCGCGACCGACCCCCGCAGCCGCCGCGTGCGCGGCACGGTGCGCATGACCTCTTCCAGGCTTGTCAGGCCGGCGACGATGTCGGTCAGATCGGAGGTCTCGTAGCTGTCCAGCGTCTGCCCCAGGGCCTGTGCACAGGCCTCGTGCAGATCGCTGGTGTTTGCCTGGTCGGTCATGGCGACAATGGGGGCCACAGCGGCTGTGAGTACCCGTCGTCGGTCGGCAGGCTCAGGCATGTCGGCGTCCTTCGGGTGCGTGCGGTCGTATTGCCGTGGTTCTCTTTCCACCCGAAGGGTGACAGGGCGGCGTGAGGCTCCCCGCGCTCACTGGCGCCGATACCGGCAAGCCGTGAAAGGGCACTCGCAACGTCACCACTTCCAGACCGAAGAGGCCGCTCGTTACCAAAGATAGCGTTTCAGAGCGCCTGCCGCTTCCGTGCCGGGATGTGGCGGTGTGTTGTACGTCTCTCGAGAGAGTCTCTGGGGAGAGATTACGCCGCCGGGCCGGTCGCGGCAGAGCGCAGGGCCTGCTGGGGTGAATTACCAGGCTGTAACGTCGTCTTTTTTGCGTAACATTGTTTCCGCATTATTGCGGCCTGCACGCCGATGTTTCCGCCGGATGACGTCGCCTCGGCCGTGGTGGGCCGACAGACGCGGCCGGCGCGGTTTCGCGGCTGGCCATGCTGGGCTGGCCATGCGTCCCATGTCCCTCCCGTGCGCTCCCAGCCGCCTGCTTTCCCCGGGGCCCACCCACGGCCTGCGGCAAGTGGGCGCGGGATGCGCAGGCGGGTACGGGAGACGCGGGGTACAGGAGACACGGGTACGGGAGGCATCCGGTACTCCGGTCGGGACGAGCGACCCGCGACCCGCGGGCGCATGGGCGGGAACCCGGACGGGGAACCCGGCCAGCACCGCGGGCATCGCCCGCGGTGCACGCTACGCCGGCGCACGACCCGTCCCGCGGTTTCCGCCGGCCGAGTTCTCGGATTCTGTCGGGCAGCCCTGTCCGGTGGACGCCTGCTGCCGGCGCTTTCCGCTCGGCGGCCCGTCGACTGGCCGGGTGCCGGTCGGGCACGTCCCATGCCGCCGATGGCCATCGGTGAGCCGTGATCCGTGCCAGGTGGGAAGAGCGGGAAAGGAGAGCCAAGATCTGTACGGGTGAGGGCGGGTGCGGCCGACGGTAAGGTGGGTCTCATGGCCGCCGACATCACCGAGGAGATCAAGGCTCTCGACGCGACGCTTGCCGGCATCGAAGCAGTTCTTGATCTCGATACTCTTCGGCGTCGCGCAGCCGATCTGGAACGCGAAGCGGCCGACCCGCAGCTGTGGAGCGATCAGGACCGCGCTCAGGCCGTGACCAGGCGGTTGTCGTCGGTGCGTGGGGACATCTCGCGGGTCGAGGCACTGCGCAGGCGTCTCGACGACGTCATCGCCGCCCTCGATCTGGGGGATGACGACCTGCTCGCCGAGGCCGCGAACGACCTGCCCACGCTCGCCCGCGACATCTCCGCGCTCGAGGTCCGCACCCTGCTCTCCGGCGAGTACGACGAGCGTGACGCGATCGTCCAGCTCTCGGCCGGCGCCGGCGGCGTGGACGCCGCCGACTGGACCGCGATGCTACTGCGCATGTACCTGCGCTGGGCTGAACGGCACGGATACGCCGCCGAGGTGTTCGACACCTCCGAGGCGGAGGAGGCGGGCCTGAAGTCCGCCACGTTCCAGATCAAGGCACCCTACGCCTACGGGACGCTGCGCAGCGAGCACGGCGTCCACCGGCTCGTGCGGATCAGCCCCTTCGACAACCAGAACAGGCGGCAGACCTCGTTCGCCGGGGTCGAGGTGACGCCCGTGGTCGAGCAGTCCGACCATGTCGAGATCGACGACAAGGAACTGCGGATCGACATCTTCCGGTCGTCCGGGCCGGGCGGGCAGGGCGTCAACACCACCGACTCCGCGGTGCGGATCACCCACCTGCCCACCAACATCGTGGTGACCTGCCAGAACGAACGCAGCCAGCTGCAGAACAAGGCCGCTGCCATGATAGTGCTCCAGGCGAAGCTGCTCGAACGCAGGCGGGCCGAGGAGGCCGCCGAGAAGCAGCGGCTGACCGGCGGCCCGCAGGACGTCTCCTTCGGCTCCCAGATCCGCAACTACGTTCTGCACCCGTACCAGATGGTGAAGGACCTGCGGACCGAGGTCGAGACGTCCGGCACCGCGGCGGTGCTCGACGGCGACATCGACGAGTTCATCGACGCGGAGATCCGCTGGCGGCGGACCACCGAGCAGCAGGGATAGCCACCGGCCGGTATTTTGTCCGTTTGTCCGTTTGTCCGTCTGTCCGCCCGAGGCCGACGTGAGCCGGATCTGGCTCGGGAAGGGCCGCGTCCTGACGTGTGGCGCCGGTACGCGTCCCTGCCATGTGCTGGATATACTCGGATATACATGGCCTGGTGTGTGGCCCCGAGGCGGGTGTGACCGTCCGGTTATTGTGCCGGAGTGCATCCCGATCCGGTTGATGACCGTTGGTGACCGCTGACAGGCGATTGCCTGTTGCGGTGCACGTGGTCTGGCACGGTGGCAGTCTCCTCGGTGAGCATCTTGCCGACGTCGCCTTCAAGTTCCTGTGTGCCGATCCGTGGCGTCCGCGGGTACGGGGTCTCGGCGTGCCGGTCCGTTTCTGGACGTCCGCACCGAATCCGCGGCCGCCCGGACGGGACGATCCGCCGCAGGCCGTCGATCTCGAACGGGCCGAACGCAACATCGTGGTGCTGCTTGTCGACGCGTGGCTGATGAGCGGCGGATGAAACGAGTACGTCACCGAACTCGTCGATATGACATCGACGTCATCTCGTCACTGGCTGTTGCCGGTGCTGCTCACCCGGAAGGTCGACCGGACCTCGTCGATCTCGGACGTGAACTGCCTCAGGCTCTATGAGACAACTCGTGAGCTGCGGGACCAGGTATTCGTGAACAAGATCCTGCACCGGCTTTTCCGGCATGTCACCGACGACGATTCTCCGCTCACCGTGCTGCTCAGCCACGCGTCGACGGACGGTCGGGGCGTGGCGCTGGCCGTGCGCAAGTACCTGCACGAGTGCACGGACGTCGGTGACTTTCTCGACGTGCACAGCATCGCCGCCGGCGAACGGCTTGTCGAGGCGATAGACCGGGCGATTTCCGCGTCGGCGTTCCTGGCGATCGTGACGGACTCCTACAGCTCCCGGGGATGGTGCCGGCACGAGGTCATCAGAGCCAAGCGTGAACTCGGTCCGATCGTCCTGCTGGACGGGGTCGAGGACTGCGACGAGCGTCGCTCACCCTATCTCGGGAACATTCCGGTACTGCGCTGGAAGCCGGACTCGCCGCTCGTCATGGAGCGGCTGCTGGGTCTGCTCCTCGCCGAGTCGTTCCGGCACCGGTATTTTCCCCGCCAGGTGGCCTGGCTGTCCCGGCTGCAGCGGGTCGACCGGCCGTACTACTGCCTTTCCCGGCCGCCCGAGCCGCTCACACTGCTTGAGCTGCGCCGCCGCAGCGGCTCGGTGGAGACGGATCTGACCGTTGTCTACCCCGATCCTCCGCTGGACAGCGAGGAGACGCGACTGCTGCACGAGTTCGAGCCGAGAATGCGGCTGATGACACCGACAATGCTCTTCTCGGCGTAAGCGTGCTGTTCTCGACGCGGCCGGACTGTTTCCGGCGCCGGGGAACGCGTCACGGACAGCAGGCCGGCCCCGGCCCACCGGCCGGGCCACGTGAAATACCCGGGGCGCGTGTCGCGCGTGTGGGGGTGCCGTTCGTATGGACGGGTGACGGACTGGTGCCCGCGCCTGCCGAAGGCCGTTCGCCTGCCGGAGACTGTCGGCCCGGTGGCGGTCATCCCGCCATCGGGCCGGGGCCCGTCACCCCCGCCGTGGTACCGGAATGCGGTCCCGGATTATCGTGCCGGAATGCGTCCCGACCTGACTGACGACCCTTGGTGAGCGCCGCCAGGCGGTCACGGCCGCCCGTCGCCGTACACGTGCTCTGGCGTTCCGGTGGTGATGCGGAGACCCGCCAGCTCGCCGACGCCGTTTTCACACACCTGACGGCCGACCCGTCGCAGCCGACCGCCCGTTCGCTGGGAATTCCGGTGCGTTATTGGTCGGCTGGCGGACCCGTCGACCGCCCGGACGGTCGTGGCGCGCGGTGGGCCGCCGACGTGCCGCCACCTGTCGATCTCAGCCTGGCCGAGCGTAACGTCGTCGTCCTGCTCATCGACAACGCGCTGGTGGGTGCCGGCTGGAACGACTATCTCGCGGAACTGTTGCGTGCTGTCGGCGCCGGACCCGGTAACTGGCTTCTGCCGTTCGCACTCACCTCCAACTTCGCCCGTGTTCCCGTCGCGGTCGATGTCGACGTCGTCGACCTGCACACGCTGCCGGCACATTTTCGTGAGCAGGTCCTCCTGAACCATGTCATCCACCGGGTGTGTCGTCAGGTCGGTGCTTCTGACCCGGTCCGGGTGTTCATCAGCTATGCGTCCGCGGATGGCGGTGCCATTGCCAGGGAGGTGGCCCGGCATCTTCGGTTTGAGACCGATGTCGACGACTTCCTCGACGCGCACCACATATCCGGCGGTGACCCTTTCGCCGATGTTCTTGACGCCGCGGCCACCAGCAGCGCGCTGCTCGCGGTGAACTCGGATTCCTATGGTTCACGGCCATGGTGCCAGCGGGAGTTCCTCGGCGCGAAGCGCGCGTCCATGCCGGTGGTCGTCCTGGACGCGCTCACGGACCGGTCGGTGCGTGCCTTCCCGTATCTCGGCAACGTTCCGACCGTCCGCTGGCATCGTGACTCACGAAGGGTTCTCGACCATCTGGTGGGCGTTCTGCTGACCGAGACGCTCAGGCACCGGTATTTTCCGCTGCGGGCCGCCGAGATGTGCGGCCGGCACGGTGTCGCCCTGCCTTCGTTCCTGCTGGCCCGGCCACCCGAACTGCTGACCCTGCTCGATCTGCCACGGAATTCCGTCGGAGGTGCGGCCCCGGTCGATCTTCTATATCCTGATCCACCGCTGGGTACCGAGGAGAGCCGGGTGCTGGCGAAGCTCGATGGTTCGCTGCGGGCGGTGACACCGACGATGCTGTTCTCGACATGACCGCTGTTCTCGACATGACTTTCGACATGACGGGACCCGTGACGGGACCCGCGGTGACAGAGTGCGCGAGGAGGTTGCTGTGAGCTCGCTCGCGGACATCCGGGTGGCCGTCTCGATCTCGGACAGCCCGGATCTCGCCCGGCGAGGGCTGGGCCTACCGCACCAGCGGCACGCGTTCGTGGAGATCGCACGGCATGTCCTGGCCGCCGGCGGTTCCCTCGCCTACGGCGGTGACCTGCGTGTCGGCGGGTACAGCCGGGTCCTGTTCGATCTCGTCGACACCTACGATCTGCCCGGCCGGCCCGGGCCGGAGCGGGTGACCGACTACCTGGCGTGGCACCTGTTCCTCCGGTTCGGGGTGGACGAACAGGCCGAACTCGTCGATGTCGCGACGGTGGTCGGTGTGCCGCCACCGGCCGACATCAGCCCCGACGACCCTGATCTACGGGACGACCCAGGCGCCACCGGCAACGGTGGTGGCGCGCTGGTGGCACGCTGGAAGCGGGCCCGCGCGCTGACCGCCATGCGTGAGCGCATGGCCGCCGAGACCGACGCGCGGGTGATGCTCGGCGGTGCCGTCGTCGTCGGTACGGGGCTCTATCCGGGCCTGCTGGAGGAGGCCGTGCTCACCCTGCGGGCCGGGCGGCCGCTGTTCCTGCTGGGTGGTTTCGGCGGCTGCACCGAGCGGGTCATCGAGGCCCTCACCGGCGGGCGGCCCCGTGACCTGGAGCTGGACAGTCAGCTCGCGGCCCGTCCGGGATACGCCGAGCTGGTGGCGCAGGCGGCCCGCGCCGGCACGCCTGTCGACTACGACGGCCTGCTTGAGGAACTGCGGGCGGCCGGCCCGCGGGCGCTCGCCAACGGCCTCGACCAGGCCGAGAACGAGGCGCTGTTCACCACGGACGACACCGACGAGATGGTGGCCCTCGTGCTCTGCGGCCTGCGCCGGATCAGCGGGAACCGCGGGTAGGAACCTCGGCTGGGGCAACGGTTCCCATCTACGGACGCGGAAGCCGTAGGTGACAGTCGTTGCCACGGTGACGGAGCCTACCTGCGGCTTTTCCGTGCCGGAGGTCGCACACTCTCATCGTGGGCAGACTCGACACGGAATCACCGGTGACGGCCGGGCATGGCGGCGACGACGGGCATGCGGGGGCCTCTCGCGGGGTAGCCCGTCCGAGCGCGACCGCGGACCAGAACAGGCAACGGAGCAACGGCCAGCACAGGGACCAGGCCCTGGAGTGGGAGCAGGCCCTGGAGCGGGACCAGGAGCGAAAGCAGGGCCAGGAGCGGGACTTGAACGGGGATCGGGAGGCGCGGGCCCGCCACCCGGCGGGCGGCTGGGTGGCGCTCGTCGGCGGCGGTCCGGGGCGGCCCGATCTGATCACCGTCCGGGGCCTGGAGCTGCTGCGCCGAGCGGACGTGGTGGTGGTCGACCGGCTTGCCCCGCGGGCCCTGCTCGACGACTTACAGCCCGAGGTCGAGATCGTGGATGCCGGCAAGGCGCCGCACGGCCACAACCTCACCCAGGAGCAGATCAACCAGGTGATCGTGGAACGCGCCCGACGCGGCCTGGGGGTGGTGCGCCTCAAGGGCGGCGACCCGTTCGTCTTCGGTCGCGGCGGCGAGGAGGCGCTGGCCTGCGCGGCCGCCGGGGTGCCCTGCGAGGTCGTCCCGGGAGTGACCAGCGCGACGGCGGTGCCGGCGCTGGCCGGCATCCCGGTCACCCACCGCGGGATCACCCAGGACGTCACGATCGTGTCCGGTCATGTCGACCCGTCGCATCCGGGCTCGACGGTCGACTGGGATGCCGTGGCGACCGGCCCCGGGACGATCGTCGTCCTCATGGGCATCGGCACGCTGGAGCGGATCACCGCTGAGCTGATCAAGCGCGGGCGCCGGGCGTCGACCCCGACCGCGGTGATCCGCGACGACGGCAGCGGCGATCAACAGGTGGTCACCGGCCCGCTCGCCGACATCCCGGCTCTGGTTGCCCGGGCCGCCATCCAGCCGCCGGCCGTCATCGTCATCGGAGATGTCGTCACGATAAGGAACGAGGTCGACACCTTACGGCAGAAGAAGTCCTGATCCTGCGGCGGCGAGGCCCTGATCCCGTGGCCCCGCGGGGCTGCCCGGCCGGCGTCCGGTCAGGATCACCAGTCCGGCCGCCTCCCGGCCCGGGCCGCCGACCAGAACCGGAGCCACGACGATGACCCAGCACCGGAGTCGACCGGCGACCGCGCTGGCTGCCGGCCCGACAACCACCTCCGAGCTGCCGTCTGGCTCCCAGCCGCCTGACCCCCGATCGTCCGGACCCGGGCCCGCGGCCGGGCCATGGGCAGCCCGGCTGCGGGCGGCCCGGTCATGGTTCGCCCAGGGCCTGCGGCGATTACGCGACTGCGTGGACGCGGTCGCCGAGGCGGGCCTTGCCGTGACCGTGGCCTGGTTGCTGGGCGTGTATCTCATCGGGGACGACCTGCCGTTCTTCGCGCCGGCCGCCGCGCTGATCGTCCTCGGGGTCACCCGCGGGCAACGGCTGCGGCGGGCGCTGGACATCTGGGTCGGGGTCGCGGTGGGCGTGCTGGTCGCCGATGTGATCTCCCATGCCATCGGCCCGGCGAGCGTCTGGTCGGTGGTGGCCGTCACAGTCCTCACCCTGTCCGTGGCCGCCTTCCTCGGCGGCGGGGCGATTCTCGTGGTGCAGTCGGCGGTGTCCGCCATCTATGTCGCCGTGACCACGCCGGTGGACGGCGGTCTCGTCCCCGCCCGGTTCTTCGACGCGCTGGTCGGTGGTGCCGTCGCCATCGCGGTCAACCAGCTGCCGTTGCGGACCGACCCGCTGACCGAGCTGGCCGACGAGTCCGCGCCGGTGTTCGAGCGGCTGGCCGACGTCCTCGACAGCGTCGCGGCCGCGCTGAAAGCAGATGATCACGATGCCGCCAGGCGGGCGCTGGAGGAGGCACGCAGCATCGACTCCGCGGTCGCGGCGTTCCACGGTGCGGTCGCCGTGGCCGAGGAGACGACCCGGTTCACCATCCTGCGCAGGCGCCGCTCGCCGTCGCTGGCGGCATACGGCGAAGTCGCCACGAAGATGGACCACGCGGTGCGCAACGTGCGCGTCCTCGCCCGGTCCGCGGTCATGCTGCTGCGGCTGGGAGCTCCGGCACCGCCGGTGCTCGTCGACGCGGTCAGCCAGCTCGCCGAGGCGGTCCGCGCGCTGGGCGGATACCTGACGGCGCTGGTCGAGGAGCAGGCCGGGGCATATCGGGGCCGCGGCGCGCGGACGCGGGCGCGCACGACAGCCCACCCGGTGACCGACGCGCGGGCCGACGCGCACCGCAGCGCCATGCGGGCCGTCCGGCTGGCCGCGCGGGCGCTGGCACCGGAACAGACGCTGCCCGCCGTGGTGATCGTGGGCCAGGTCCGTTCGGCCGCGGTGGACCTGCTGCTCGGCATGGGCCTTGACTTCGACGAGGTCATGCACGCCACGGACGAGGCACTCGGATTCGCCCCCGACAGCCCATGATCGCGGCCCGCATCGGGTACGCCGGGCGCCATCAGGCGCTATCGGACATCTCGCGGTTCAGTCGAAACGGATCGCGGTCAGGGCGCGTGCGTCGCGACGGTCGAGCACCCGGATCGACGACCAGCCCTCGCGGTACAGCGCCGCCGGGTCCGCGTCGCGCAGCCGGGCCCACGACCGTTCGTGGCGCCGGAACGCGCGGGAACGTACGCTCCGGCCCCGGGCCCGCTGTCCCGCGAGCGCGTCCGCCGACGGTGTGTCGATCAGGATGAGATGGACGGGCCGGTGGCGTAGCCGGGCGAGTCCGGTGATGGCCCGGCGCGCCCACCGCCGCGTCCCGCACTCGTGGACGACGAGGCTCTCGCCGCGCCGGAGCGTCATCCCCGCGATCCGGGCATAGTGCGCGACGTGTACCGCGGGCCGGTAGAGCCGGTACGGCAGGCGCCGCCCGAGCCGGGCCCGTAACGCGGTCCGGATGTCGGCGGAGTCCAGTACCAGCGGCCCGGTGCCCCACGCCTGTGTCCGGGGGTCCGTGCTGCCGCCGAACACGCGCCGGATGAGCGTGCTCTTGCCGGCCCCGGGGATGCCGGCCACGATCAGCACCGTGCCGGTGGGGTAGCGCAGCGTCCAGCCCGCACAGGCCGGATCGCCGGCGGGATCGCCGGCATGCGTGGGCTCGGGCCCGTCGAGGGCGTGGGTGTCACGTTCTGTCATGCCGCGGCCGGTCGTGTCGTGGCCGGTCATGCCATGGTCCGCCGTCTGGGCGCCGGTGCAGTTCTGGCCGGACGCGCTGGTGGGCAGCGTCACGCGGCGGCTGGGCAGCCCTGGTCCGTATCCGCCTGGAGATCCCGACAGTCGGGACGTCATCGGTGAAGCCGGGACGTCATCAGACTGTCCGCCGGGGCCGGTTCATGGTGGCCGGAATCGGTTCGCGGCGATCAGAACGAGGTGAGCCGCAGAATTCTGTCATCGCCGTCACGTGGTGAACCACGTCCATCCGTGTTGCTGGTTGTAATCCACAGTGATCCGTCGGGAGCGGCCACAGCGGTACGCAGGCGCCCGGCTTCGCCATCCAGCAGAGCGTAGGGTGTGCCGGCGCCCTTCCCGTCGAGGGGAACAGCCCAAAGCCGCTCGCCGCGGAGCGCGGCCACATACAGAGTATCGCCGATGACCGCGGCTCCACTCGGGGAGGACTCGGCGGGTTTCCAGGTGACGAAGGGATTGGTGAATCGGTTACCATCGGTGTCACCCCTGCCCTCGACAAGAGGCCATCCGTAGTTGTGCCCGGCCTCGATCAGATTGACCTCGTCGTAGGTGTTCTGGCCGAACTCGGTGGCCCACAGCCGACCGGTGGAGTCCCAGGCCAGGCCCTGGACATTGCGATGGCCGAGGCTGTACACGAGCGAACGCGGGTCGGGGTTGTCGGCCGGCGCCGAACCGTCGGGACGCATCCGCAGAATCTTGCCGTTCAGGCTGGACGCGTCCTGCGCCCTGCTCCTTTCCGAAGCGTCACCCGTACCGGCATAGAGCATGCCGTCGGGCCCGAACGCGATACGTCCACCATTGTGGACCGTGGCCTTCGCGATTCCGGTGAGAATTGGTTCGACGGCCGCGGGTGGTGTATCGCCCAACGGCAGCGGGAATCTCACGATCCGGTTGTCGGTGGCGGTGGTGTAGTAGGCGTATACGAGGTGGTCGGTGACATAGCCGGGGGAGACCGCCAGGCCGAGCAGACCGCCTTCACCGGAGCCGGTCGCGACGTCAGGAATGCGCATGATCTCGGTGGGCGCGCCGCCGTTCGCCGGCACGTGCACGATGCGGCCGCTGTCGCGTTCGGCTACCAGCGCGGAACGATCGGGAAGGAACGCCAGCCCCCAGGGCGCTCGCAACCCGCTGGCAACCGTCTCCGGCCGCTGTGAACCGTTCTGACCGGAGCCGGTGGATGTGACCGCGAGATCGTCCGCCTGGGAGGTGTCGGTCGAGCCGCAGCCGGCAAGGACGATGCCGGCCAGCCCGACAAGAGCTACAGCCATGCGGGCGAGCAGGGTGCCGCGGATGGGACCATGACCGCCCGCCGCTCGGTCGGCGCGGCCGCGCGGCCGCAGCATGCTGACAGACGGCATCTGCTCTCCTCACGGTCGACGTCCTGACAGCCGGGCCGGCGACGGTGCGTCGCATCCGGTGCGGGCTACCCGTCCAACGTTCCGCTCACGCTGTGCGTGCCTCGGTGTGCGTGCCTTGGAACGCACGGGCGCCGAGCGGGGGCAGGGCAGCCCAGCTCCCGGCTCAGCCGTGGTGGGCGGCCAGCAGGGCGAGCATCAGGAGTACCGCCACAACAGCGATCAGCAGCTGCGGAGTGATCGTGAAGGATGCGTGGTGCATCGAGTCACGGGCCGACCGGCAGGACGGGCACCGAGCCTCGGCCACTGGTCCGGCGCATCGGGCGCATACCAGGTCCTCGCAGCACATGCCGTCGACCTCCCTTGCGTCCGGTTGCCCTGCATCCGGCTGCCTTGCGTCCGGCTGGCGAGCGATGGTGACGAACAGCCGGCCGCCGCGTGCACGGCCTGCCTGCCCCGCCTAATGTCTGCCCCGCCCAATGTCTGGCGGTCAAAGAAAGTTCCACTATCGGACGAGCGATCGACCCTGTCCACTTACCCGCTCACCGGATGCTCGTTCGCACCGGCGGTGGCAGTGCGGGCCGTGACCAGAACACGGTCAAAATGTGACCGATTCGCGGTCGGTCGTGGCCAGGTCAGAGCCGAGCCGTGGCCGGAGTGTGATCGTCCATGCCGTCGCGTGTCCCGTCGGCGCGCGCCGCGCAGCAGCATGTCGACATCCAGACATGTGCGTTGGGTAACTACGGGGGGATCTTGCCTTAGTATCGATCGATGACTCAGGGTATCTATATGGATGCTTTCTGCTTAAAGGACATGCGATCATGACTTTGGGTGAAGGGACGGGCGCGATGGTGGAGCCGTCGCGCCCTGGAGATCGCCTCGCCGGTGGTCGGGGAACCCGCATGCCCGAAGCCAGGAGCGGGCGCGGCAGTGCACCCGCGGATCCGCGGAAGCCGGGGACATCCGCGATGATACGTATGATATCCGTTACCAAGAGTTACCACAGCGGCACGCGGCCCGCCCTGGACGACATCAACCTCGAGATCGGAGCGGGGGAGTTCGTCTTCCTGGTCGGCCCGTCCGGCTCGGGAAAGTCCACTTTGCTGCGTCTGCTGCTGCGGGAGGAGCGGCCCACCTCCGGGGTGGTCGAGTTCGCAGGCCGTGACGTTGCGAGCATCCCCGACCGTCGGGTACCGCTGCTGCGCCGCCAGGTCGGCTGTGTCTTCCAGGACTTCCGGCTGCTTGCGGACCGGACCGCCGCGGGCAACGTCGCCTTCGCCATGGACGTCACCGGCCGTCCGCGGCACGTGGTCCGTACGGTCGTACCCGAAGTGCTCGACCTGGTCGGGCTCGCCGGCAAGGAGAACCGCTACCCCGACGAGCTCTCCGGTGGTGAACAGCAACGGGTCGCGGTGGCCCGGGCCCTGGTCGCGCGTCCCCAGGTGCTGCTCGCCGACGAACCCACCGGCAATCTCGACCCGGCCACCGGAGCCGGGATCATGAACCTGTTGGGAGCGATCAACCGGGTGGGAACGACCGTCGTCATGGCCACCCACAACGCCGCCCTGGTGGACACCATGCGCCGACGGGTCGTCGAGCTCGAGCACGGGACGCTCGTGCGTGACCAGGCATCCGGCGGCTACGAGCCAACCCTCTGACGCCGTGACCAGCAAGCCCGGCGGGACCGGCGAACCTGGTAGGCCCGACAGGCCCGACAGGCCCGACAGGCCCGACAGGCCCGACAGGCCAGGCAGGTCGGGCAGGAAGAACAGGACTGACAGCGCGGGCGGGCCCGGTGGGTTCTGGAGGCTCTGGCTTCCCAGGCCGCCGGCCGGCGGCAACGAGGACATGACCGGGATGCGCGCCGGGGCGTTGCTCGCAATCGGCGTCACCAGCCTGCGGCGTAACCTGGCGACATCCGTCGCGGTGATCGTTACTGTGACCATCTGCCTGACCCTGCTCGGCGCCGGGCTGCTGCTGCGGGCCCAGGTCCACACCGTCGACGGCTTCCTGCTGGACCGCATCCAGGTCGTCATCGACCTCGACGACGACATCTCCGGTGCCGAACGCGACACCCTCGCGGCCGACCTGCGTGCCGACCCCCTGGTGCAGAACGTCCGCTACGAGGACAAGGCGCAGGCGTTCGCGCGTTTCAGACACGACTTCCGCAACTCGCCCGACATCGTCAGCGGGGTGAGCGTGACGGACCTGCCCGCTTCGTTCCGTCTCACGCTCGCCGACCCGCGCCGCGCCGGCGAGATCATTACCTATTACACCGGACGGGACGGGGTCGACCGGGTCCGTGATCAACGTGCTCTGCTCGCTCTGCTCTACCGGATCCTGGACGCCTGCACGATCGGGGCGTTCGCGCTCGCCGCCGTCCAGGCGCTGGCCGCGTTCGCGCTGATCTACACGATGATCCGGGTTTCCGCGCACGGCCGGCGGCGGGAAACCGCGATCATGCGCCTGGTGGGGGCGACGAACGGGACGATCCGGGCCCCGTTCGTGCTGGAGAGCGCCGTCGCCGGGATGGCCGGCGGCCTGTTCGCCGCGGCCGCGCTGATTGCGAGCAAGATCTACCTCGTGGACCACCGGTTCGCCCGCCAGACCGCGTTTCCGCTTTTCGGCTGGGAGGCGGTGTGGGCTGCCGCGGTCGGCGTCCTGCTGATCGGCACCGGGGCGTCCGCGGCGATGGCTTTTGTCGCGCTGCGCCGCCACCTGCACGTTTAGGTAGCGGGCTGGAAGGCTGGCCGACCCTCAAGGGGTCGCCGGACGGCCGGCGGCGGCATGATCGCTGTGCTTCCGCGTGGCCGGTCGGCGGCGGCGTAACCTCGGTGGAACCTGGTAGGAAAGAATGAGGTACCCCGAACGTGGCCAAGGAGACCGGCCGGAAGCTGGTTGCGCAGAACCGGCGCGTCCGGCACGACTACACCATCCTCGACACCATCGAGGCCGGGATCGTGTTGCAGGGCACCGAGGTGAAGTCGCTGCGCGCGGGCCGGGCATCCCTGGTGGATGCCTTCGCGCAGATCAGCGACGGGGAGGCGTGGCTGCACGGCGTGCACATCCCCGAGTACACCGAGGGCACGTGGACGAACCATGCCCCGCGGCGGCGTCGCAAGCTGCTGCTGCACCGTGACGAGATCGCCAAGCTGGTCGGTAAGACCCGGGAGGGTGGCCTCACCCTCGTCCCGCTGGCCCTGTACTTCAAGGACGGCCGGGCCAAGGTGGAGATCGCGCTGGCCCGGGGCCGCAAGACCTACGACAAGCGCCATGCGCTCGCCGAACGGGACGCGTCACGCGAGGTCTCCCGGGTCCTGGGACGGCGGGCCAAGGGCCGCGAGGACTGAATCCTCGCCGGCCGGATCCCCGCGCGATCCGTGCCACCGCGAACTGGTCGACGTGCCTGCCCGGCCGCGTACCCGAACCGAGTGGTGTCCCCGAACTTCAGCGGTCTGCCGACGGGAACACGGGCGGCGTGTTCGACGTTGGCCAGATGGGTCGCCATACGGTGGCTCGGGTAGGATGGTTCCGGTACCAGTATCGACTAGCACGTCGTGAGTTCACACTGTGAGTTCACGCTGTGAGTTCACGCTGTGAGCGCACATGACACGGGGGTGACCGGTTTCGACTTCGGACGTCGGGATAGGGGAAGCGGGCCGAGGATGAGCGGTTATCTCGTAAACGATCCGCTCGAAGAAACAACTGCCAACAAGTCGCAGTCTGCTACACCCCGCACTTTCGCCCTCGCGGCCTGAGCGGGATCAAGTAGCCGTCAGCCTGAGAGTGCCTCCGGCTCAGGATCTGGCGTCGCCAGGAGGATCACCTTCTGATTCGGTCACGGGATCGGCAAGGAACACCTCACAGTGACTGAGCCCACACCGGCTTGCCTGCGTGACCGGTGGGGCTGAGAAACAACAAGCAGGCTGCGCCCGGAGAAGCCCTGTTGCGGGGCCGGAGGACGCGGGTTCGATTCCCGCCACCTCCACGAGCTGGCCCGCCGTGGTCGCTGGACTCCGTCCAGCTTCCCGGCGGGCCGCGATGTTTTCCGGGAAGTCGCCCCCGATCCCCCCGACGTCGAGGACAGGCCGTCCTCGACGTGTCGGCTGGCCATGACTGTGCGTGTGGCGGTGGCTGGCAGTCGTGGCGATGCCGGCAACGACGGCCGGTCCGAGACCGATCGGACGGTTGATCATCTGGCTGGTGTCGTCCCGGCTCACAGGGCGCCGTCGGGTAGGTCGTCGACCACGGAGAAGATCGCATGGGCGGCTTTGATCCATCCGCGGGCTTCGGCCCGGCACACGTCGTCCAGTGCGGGGTCCGCGGCCTACGCGCGCATGGCCGAGGTCTCGCTGAGGATGTCGTGGAGTCGGCTGAGCGCGATCAGTTCCCGGTCGGTCTTCGGATCCAGGCCGAGGTTGATGACCGGCCCGTCGGGGCCGTCGATGACGCCTTCGTCGTCGTCGAATGGGAACGGGATCGCGCTCATCGGCTTCCTCCGGTCTGGTGGAGTTGCGCGTTCATCTGGGCCCGCGCCAACGCGGACGTGGCCGGGCACCGTCCAGCCATGCCCGGACTATGGCCCGCTCGCCGGCCGGCAGGGTGGTACCGGCTGCTGCCCACGCGAAGGTCTGCATCTGATATGCGAATGTATGTTCGACAGTGGCGGCAATCAACCCCGCGTCCGCGGCGGGATCCAAGGAGATGATCGGCTCGGCGCTCACCGGGTCACCTCCACCGCGGTGCGGATGATCCGGCCACCCGCGATCGGCCCTGCCCGTGCTTTCGACAGGCTCGATTCCCGCCACCTCCACGAGCTGGTGTCGGCTGCTTGCTGGCCTTTGGTCAGCTTTGCCGGAAGCTGCGATGTCCACCCCCCGGGGGCGATCCGTCTTCTCATGTCCTGTCGCCGGGGCACCTATTGTTCGATGGGCTCGCTGGTCGGGTTGCCGGCGGGGGGCTGGTGCATGCCGTGGGCTGGCGGGCTGAGCAGTCGGTCGAGGTAGCCGGCGAGTACGCGGCGGGCGTCGTGGGCCGATCTGGTTCCGGCGAGGACGGCGTTGCCGAGTCCGACGGTTATCGCAAGCAGGGCCACCGCCTCGTCGGCGAGGTTCGTGTGGGGCGGGAGGTGCCCGGCTGCCTGGCAGGCGCGCAGTTGTTCGACGAGCCAGGTCGCGAGGATGTCGGGGTCGTTGCCGTAGGGCTGCGCGGCCAGGGTGGGCTCGGTGAGGGCGAGGGCGAAGTACTGGTTGTAGACGAGGTATAGGAGTCGGCAGTCCTCGTCGAGGGGCAGGGTCGTCAGCAGGACGAGCTCGATGCGGTCGCGACCGGACGGTGTCGCGGCCGCATCGGTGAGGCGGATGGCCACCCGTTGGCCGAACTGCTCGCCGACCCGGCGCAGCCCGAACAGCAGCAGCTGCTCCTTGGTCTCGAAGTAGTACTGGATCAGCCGTACCGACACGCCGGCCTCGGCCGCGACCTCCCGGAACCCGGCGTTGTGCAGCCCGCGGGTGGCCGCAACGCGCAGCAGGGCGTCGGCGATCTGTCGGCGGCGGACGTCGTGGTCGACTCGTTTCGGCATAACTCCTTCTCGTGATACAACCGTACCATGAAAGCGGCGGAGGACCCGACGGCCGGCCGGTTCCGCAGCGACGCGCTGCGCGACCGCTTTCTCGCCGCCTACGAGGCGGCGTTCACCCTGTGGCCGACACCCTGGACCGAAGACGACGTCGAGACCGATTTCGGCACCACCCATGTGCACTGCTATGGGCCCACCGAGCCAGCAGCCGCCGAGCGGGACGGTGTGCCCGTCGTGCTGCTGCACGGCGCGAACTCCAACGCGGTCCAGTGGTATCCGTTCGTCGCCGCCCTCGGCGCGCGGCGCCCCGTCATCGCTCTCGGCACGCTGGGAGATCCCGGTCGCAGCGCCGCCCGGGTGCCGATCCACGAACCGGCGACCAGCGCCGCCTGGCTGGACCAGACCCTCAAGGGCCTTGGCGTCGACCGGGCGCACCTGATCGGGCACTCCTACGGCGGCTGGCTGGCGCTCAACCAGGCCCTGCACGCCGCGGACCGGCTCGTCAGCATCGTGGCGCTCGACCCGGGAGGGCTGGAGAAGGTCGGCGCCCGCTTCATCTGGATGATGTACCTCAACGGCCTGGCCGGGCTGACCCCGGCACCGGTCCGCCGGCGGCTCGCGGTGCGGCTGGACAACCCGGTCCTGCTCGTGCCCGAGTTGAAGAAGGTCCTGCTGACCGGCGCGTGGGCGTTCCGCACCCGGCGACCGGCACCCAGGCCGCTGACCGACAGCGACCTGCGGTCCATCCACACCCCGGCCCTGGTCCTCATCGGCGCACGCAGCCCGCTGCTGCATCCCGAGCGTGCCCGAGCACGGGTTGGACTGATGCTGTACGGCCACGCCGAGATCCTCCCCGGCGTCGGGCACGGACCCGGCTTCGAACACGGCAGCGACGTCGACGACCGCCTGCTCGCCTTCCTCGACGCCACCCAGAACGACGCGGCGCACCGATAGCTCCCGACCGTCCCGTCGCCTGCGAGAACGACGGTGCCGATCAGGCGGCGGCGGGTGGCGGGAACGGCGGGGAGGATGACCTCAGCGCTCTGATCCGTCTGACGGCCGCGGCCGTGGGTGAGAACACCGTGTCCGCCGTGGACACGCTCTACGACCTGGCCGGGACGGAGTTCCCGGTATGCCGCCAGCCGGCTGGACCGCTGTTTCCTTGACATCCACACGGTGGCCAAGCACATCACGCTCGCGCGGACGAATTTCGAGATGGTCGGGCAGAGTACCTTCTGGGCGGGCCGCTCCTGATGCGACGGTGATCTCATGGCGGAGACAGGCGACCGGGGATCCGCCGGGAAGCGGCCAGCCCGGCGGACCCGCATCCAGGCCCCGCGTGGTCGACGGCCTGCTCATCCCGGCGGCACCGACGTTCCTGTTCGATCCCCGCCGCCTTCGCCAGCAACTGGAGCTGGTCGGATACCGGGACGGCGCGGACGACAACTATGCGCAGCAGGTCCGCGACATTCAGGCGCTCGTCCGCGGCGATTACCGCACCCCCGGCGGTGTGCACCTGCGGGCGCCCGCCGCGGAGGGCGTCGACGCGCAGTTGTGGATCTGCGCGGTGAGGGCCGGCGAAAGCGCGCGGACCGCTGGCGAGCTGGGGCTGCCACTGGCCGCCAACTACCATTCGATGCCGTCCGCCGTGCTTGACACGGTCGCGGCCTACCGGCCGCCTTCCGGCCGTCGCGGACACTGCGGGAGCCGTATGTCATGGTTTCCGCGGACGTCGTCGTCGCCGAGGACGCCGTAGCCGCCCGCCGGCTGGCCAGCGGCTACGGCGCGTGGGCGGCCAGTATCCGCCGAGGCGAGGGCATCACCTCATACCTCACACCAGCCGAGGCGGCGGCCTACCCGTGGACGGAACAGGAGCGCGCGACCGTCGCGGACAGGATCGACACCCAGCTCGTCGGCTCGCCCGCGACCGTCGTCCGCGGCCTGCGCACGCTGTGTGACGTAACCGGGGCCGACGAACTGCTCATCACCACGGTCACCCACGATCACACCGACCGGGTCCGATCCTACGAACTGCTCGCCCATGCCTGGTCGCAACCCACCTGACGGAAGCCACCCGGGTGACTTCCACCCCTTTCCCGGGGTGCTGCCCCGGGGTGCTGCTCCGGGGTGCTGCTCCGGGGTGCTGCCGCGATCTCGTCGTCCGGTTGTCGCACCCGGCCGCGGATCAGAGGGTTCCAGCTGAGATCTTGGTTGGTTCGACCAGCGTGGTGAGCGGAGCGCTGCTGGCGAGACGGCGGTGACCTGGCCGGGCTGTCTCGGTGCGACGGAGTGTTCCGCGTTGCCGGCAGGGGTTGCTGTCATATCTTGCTAGCATGTCGGGCATGACGCGTACGATCACACTTCGGCTCTCGGACGAGGCGTACGAGGCGGTCAGGCGGTATGCCGAGGCCGAGCACACCTCGATGAACGCCTGGGTCGAGGGTGTGCTCGACGCTGAGGACATGCGCCGGCGCTGCGCCGCGCACGGAGCCTGGGTGCAGGCCAATCCGGCGGTGGCTCGTGCCGCTCTCGCCTTCGGCGAAGCCAACCAGCGGGCTCTCGCGACGGCGGGGCTGCCCAACCTCGCGGGCACCACCGAGTGAGATCACCGCGGCGCGGCGAGGTCTGGACCGTGGGCACCGGCCCCGCGCCGCAGGTGGTGCTGGTCATCAGCTCCACGGTCTACAACGAGATCGTCGATGAACCGACCGTGCTGGTCGCCCTGGTCGTGGAGCACGCTACCGACGAGGGGTTCTGCGTCGACCTCGGTGAGGGGCAGTGGGCGGTGATGGGTCTGGTCACGTTTGTGGCCAAGGCTGGTCTGGGCGAATGCCTGCGTCGGGTCGACACTCAGACGCTGACCAACGCCAACACCATGCTGTTCAAGATTTTGGCCACGCCCGAACGCTGACTCGGCGGCACTCTCCTGTCCGCCCTGTCCGCGGTGACCACACCAGGAGCCAGGCGCGATCGGTGTCGTACGGGCGGTGCGGGGCAGGCTCGGAAGTGAGCTCTGAAGCAGCTCGGAAGTCCGTCGCTTCAGAGCCTGTTGTCGAGTTCGGCCGCGGGGCGGATGGCGGCTGGCGGGCGTGGGCGGGGTCGAGCGGGGCGCTGGCGTGCCACTGCTTCAGTTTATGATGATCATATGTCTAATTGATAAAAATCATATACTGAATTCGGCTTCATCCAGGAAGAATTATCCGGGCGTGGCGCCGTTAGGATGGCAGGCACACCCCACGTCCCGGAGAGCTTCGATGACTCGACTGAGCACGTCCGTTGATCGTGCCACGGCTCTGCTCGCGAACGCGAACCTCACCGCGGACGCGGTCGTGCGCGAACTGCTGGAGGCGACGAACGAGCGCCGGGGCACCGACCTGTCGGACCTGTCGCCGGCCGAGCAGGCCGCGCTCATCGCCCAGCGCTCCCAGCGGCTCCAGCCGTCGGCGGACGCCCTGGCCGAACGGATCGTGGAGGCGGCGAAGAAGGACAGGCCGTTCATCGCCAAGTTCGGCATCGACCCGACCGGTCACGAGGTCCACCTGGGCCACGCGGTGCCGATGCTCATCCTCAGCCGCTTCCAGCGGATGGGGCACGAGGTGGTGTTCATCGTCGGTGACGTGACCGCCAAGATCGGTGATCCCAGCGGCCGTTCCGACGAGCGGCCCGCGCTGACCGACGAGGACATCGTCCGCAACCTTGCCACCTACCGTGAGCAGGTCGCTCCGTTCTTCGACTTCACCCGCGCCCGGTTCCGCCGCAACGGCGACTGGCTGCGGGAGGTCAAACTGCCGCAGCTGATCGAGATTGCCGCGCAGATCCCCGTCTCGATGTCGTTGCAGCGCGAGGACTTCCGCAAGCGGCTCGACGCCGGGCAGGGGCTCTCCCTGGCCGAGGTGCTCTACAGCGTGGTCATGGCGCTGGACTCGGTGGAGATCAACACCGACCTGGAGGTCGGCGGCATCGACCAGTTCCTCAACATGCAGATGTGCCGGCACGTGATGCACATCCGCGGGCAGGTACCCGAGCTGGTGGTCGCCACCTCGCTGATCGAGGGCACCGACGGCACCGGGGCCAAGATGAGCAAGTCCAGGGGCAACTACGTGCCGTTGACGGCGCCGGCCGGCGAGATCTTCGGGAAGATCATGTCCGTGCCGGACCGGCTCGTGACGCCCTACTTCCAGGCGCTGAGCGAGTGGCTCGACTCCGAGTTGGCCGTCGCCGAGGAGCGGCTGGCCGCCGGGTCGCTGCATCCGATGGACCTCAAGAAGATTCTCGCGGGCGAGGTCACCGCCGCCGTCCACGGCGTCGACGCCGCGATGAAGGCGCGGGAGGAGTTCGTCGCCCGTTTCTCCCGGCGCGCTTTCGGCGACGTCGAGAACCTGCCCGAGGTCGCCGACCTGGGGCAGTCGGTGACCGATGCGGTGAAGGCGCTGGGCTTCGCCAGGAGCAACGGTGACGTCCGCCGCGTCGCCCAGCAGAACGGGCTGCGCCTCGTCGTCGAGGCCGAGGGCGGCCAGGAGCAGATCACGCTCACCGCGGACGAGGCCCGCGAGCCCCTCATGGCCCTGGTCAAGGACAAGCTCGGCGAGCGGCCCGGCGACTACTACCTCAAGGTCGGCCGCAAACTCGCCCGGATCACCGCGTCGACGCACGGGTAGCGGACGGTTCGCGGCGTCCCGGCCGCGGCCTTGCGAAGCCGAACCCGCTTCAGGCGGGGCGCCGGCTCCGCTTCTGGTCTGTCTCGGCATCTTTCAGGCAGGGTTCCGGAGACTGGCCGGCCGGGAGCAGGCCGATGACCACGCGCCGCAACATGGCGGTGAGGGACTCCTGCTCGTCGATGCTCAACGGGGCGAGGACCTGTTGTTTGGCCACGTCCAGACGTGCCGTCATCTCCTCGTGCTGGCGCAACCCGGTGTCGGTCGGCCGGATGAGCCTGGCCCGTCGGTCGGCCGGGTCGGGACATCGCTTGACCAGGCCGCCGCGTTCGAGGTCGTCGATGAGCCGCACCATGACCGACCGGTCGATGCCGAGGCGGCGGGCGACCTCCAGTTGGTTACGAGAACAGCCATTCGCGGTTGCGGAAAGTACATGCAGGCCGCGAAGGCCCCCAGGGAAGTCTCCGACGGTTTCCTGCGCGGCATCCAGGAAGCCGTTCAGGACCTGGGTCAGCAGCCAGCCAAGGTCTTCGTGGACTTCTTCCGGCAGCTCGGTGGCCGAGGCTGTGCCCGTCCGCGATCCCGACATCGCCTTCGACGTCTCCCTTGACGTCTCCCGCGCGTCCGAGTGCTCCACCCCCCCATCCTACTGCTTGCGATCTGAGATATTCTCCATCGGCGATACGTGTGGTCGCAGACGATCGTGACTGCACACCGTTTTATCGCGCATCTGTTGGCTCGACTGTCGGCCCGATCAAGGGGATCACATGTCCACACTCCTGCACATCGACTCAAGCGTCAGCCCGACCTCGGAGTCCCGGGCTTTTGCCGGCCGCTTCGCCACCGCCTGGAGCGAGAACCACCCCGGCGGCACTGTGACCTACCGTGACCTCGCAGCCAACCCGCCCTCGCACCTCGGCTGGGACGGTGTCAGCGCCTCGGTGACCCCGGCGGACGCGCGGTCGCCGGAGCAGGCCGCGGCCTGGGCCGAGCGTGAGGAACTCATCGCCGAGCTTGAGGCGGCGGACGCTCTGCTGCTGTCCGTCCCGATGTACAACTGGTCGATCACGTCGACGCTCAAGGCGTGGATCGACGCCGTCATCGTCGTCGACCGGACCGTCAGCCTGTCGGGCGGGCCCAGCGTGCTGGACGGCAAGCCGGTCACGGTCATCACCGCCCGTGGCGGGGCGTACGGCCCGGGCACTCCCCAGGAGGGCAACGACCACCAGGAGCCCTACCTGCGTCACGTGCTCACCGCGCTCGGCGCGACCGACATCAACTTCATCCACGTCGAGCTGACGCTGGCCGCGGTCAACCCGGCCCTGGCCGACCTCATCCCACTCGCCGAGCAGTCCCGCGATGCCGCGGAGAAGGCAGTGGCCGCCCGCGCGGCAGCCTAGCCAGAAAAGATAGCCGCGAGTTTGTCGTCGTGTACGCCGACGGGGCCGAAAAGCGTACCGAACGACAAACTCTTCTGGATCATGCTCCGTACGGGTGGGCGGGGATGAGCCGGCCGGCGCGCCTGAGGTGTTCGTGCTCGGGCGCGCCGGTTGTCCAGCGCTAGGCGCGGGGAAGTCGGGAAGCCCGGGAAATCGCGGGCCTCACGGGCGCAGCGGCAGGGCCTTGCCGGGGTTGAGGATGCCGGTCGGGTCGAACGCCTGTTTGATCGAGGTGTGCAGCGACCGCGCCACCGGGTCCAGTTCGTCGGCCAGGCCGCGGCGCTTGAGCACACCGACACCGTGTTCGCCGCTGACCGTCCCACCGACCCGCAGCGCGAGGCCGAGCAGGTCGTCGAACGCGGCGAGCGCGCGCCGGTCAGCGTCCGGATCGTCACGCGGATACACGATCATCGGATGCAGGTTGCCGTCCCCGGCATGGCCGAAGGTGCCGATCACGACGTCCCTGGTCGTGGCGATGCGTTCGACGCCACTGATCGTCTCGACGATGCGTGAGCGCGGTACGGCGATGTCGTCGAGCAGTCACGCGCCGAGGCGTTCCAGTGCGGGGAAGGCGAGCCGGCGGGCGGCCAGCAGCATGTCGGCCTGCGCCGCGTCCTCCGAACGGTAACTCTCGGTAGCGCCGGCGGCTTCGCAGACGCTGACGACGGCCTCGGCCTCGGCCGTGCCGGCCTGCCCCGGCAGGTCGCTCTGGGCGAGGAGCAGTGCGGCGGCGGAGGCGTCCAGGCCCATGGGCTGGAATCGTTCGACCGCGGCGAGCGTCGTCGCGTCCATCAGCTCCAGCAGGGACGGCGTGGCGACATTCATGATCTTTTCGGCCGCCCGGCCGGCGCTGGCCAGGTCCGGGAACACCGCGACCGTGGTGGTCGGCGCGGCGGGCAGCGGACGCAGCCGCAGCCGGGCCTCGGTGATCACGCCAAGGGTGCCCTCGCTGCCGACGAACAGGCTGACCAGGTCGTAGCCGGCCACCCCCTTGAGGGCCCGGCGCCCGACCCGGGTGACCCGCCCGTCGGCCAGCACCACCTCGAGGCCGAGCACGGAGTCCCGGGTGCTGCCGTACTTCACACAGCACAGGCCACCGGCGTTCGTCGCGATGTTGCCACCGATGGTGCACCAGTCCCGGGACGCTGGATCCGGCGCGTACCACAGGCCGTGGGCGGCGGCGGCCTCGCGTAGCCGCTGGTTGATCACCCCGGGTTCGACGACCGCGTACCCGTCGGCGGGGCGGATGTCGCGGATGGCGTCCATCCGCTCCAGGCACAGCAGCACACACCCGTCGATCGCGTTGGCCCCGCCGGACAGCCCCGAGCCCGCGCCGCGGGGGACCACCGGCACGCCCCGGCCGTGCGCGACGCGCATCACCGCCTGGACCTGCTCGGTGCCGCGGGGGAAGACGGCGACGGCCGGCTGTCCGGCCTCCGTCCCGCTGGCCTGGTCATGACGGTAGGAGACGAGCAGATCCGGTTCTGTCACCACGGCGCCGTCCGGCAGTTCCGCCGCAAGGGCCGCGGCCAGTATTTCCCCGGTTGTCCGCATCGATGTCACCCGCTGACAGTAGAACGTGCACGGGAAGCGGCGTCTGGTGTGGGCGCTGCCCCGCCTTCCCAGCTGCCGGCGGTGGCCTTGCCGGGCGCCCAGGAAAGATCGAGCGGCCGCGGCCCTGTCTTTCCGGAGGCCTCGAGAGGCGGCCCCGGCCGCACTTCGGGCGCCCGGCGCTCCGGCTCCGGCCGGCCGCCCGGGTGGAATGCTCTGGCCGCCCGGCGATGATGATTCCGCGACCGGCGGCCGCGTCCGGTCCGGCCCGGGGACATATAGTGTCCGTGGACGCCGGCCGGGAGGGTTCGCATGAAATTCGAGCTGTTGAAGGCACACGGTTCCAGCAACGACATATTCATTGTGGACGGCCGGCCCGAGCGGATTTTCTCGACACCGGCCGAGGTGGCGGATTTCGTCCGGCTCGTCTGTGACCGGCAGGGCCCGCTGGGCGGTGACGGCCTATATTTCGTCGATGATTCACGGGCGGTACCGGAGGCGTTCTTCTTCAATCCGGACGGGTCGTCGGCCAAACTGTGCGGCAACGGCCTGCGGTGCGTCGGCCGGCTTGTCCTCGAACGCCGGGAAGCCGACGCGCTGGACGTCTCGACAGGTGGCGGGCGGTTCCGGGTCGAGCGGATCCCGCAGGTGGCCGCCGGGGTGTGGAGCGTGGCCGTCGAGCTTCCCCCGGTGACGTTCCGCGCGGCTGACGTCCCTGTCGTGACCACGGGCGCCGAGCACGTCGACACGGTCATTCCGACGCTGCACCCGGCGCTGCGTTTCACCGGGGTCGCCGTTCCCAATTCGCACCTGGTCGCGGTCGTCGACGACTACGACGAGAACGAGCTGGTCGCGGTGGGCGGCGCGGCGGCAGGCCTGCCGGTGGTTCTCCCGGCGGGCGCCAACGTGTCGTTTGTCCGGCCGCTCACCGCACCGGGGGAGATATTCGTTCGTACCTTCGAGCGCGGCGCCGGGCTGACGCCGTCCTGCGGCTCCGGCGTGGTCGCGTCCCGTGCGGTGTACTCGCGGCTCGGCCACGCCCCGGCGGACGAGCCGCTGCTGGTCCGCAACCCGGGCGGATGCGCGCGGTCCTTTCTCACGCCCGCCGCGGACGGCGCCCTGACCCCTCGGCTGGAGGGGAACGCGACCTTTGTCTACCGCGCCGTCGTCGACCTGGAACAGCTTGCGCATGCCGAACCGGGGGATCTGGACATCGACGTGCTGACCGACGAGATCTCCGCCTACGCACTGTTCCACGAGGACAACCTGCGGGCGATCCGCGCCGCCGGGATAACCCAGCCAGAGCGGTAGGTGAAACAAGCCGCCATGGCAGCGTTTTCCACCTACGCGTTCCGTGCCTGTCGGTGGAAAACGCTGTCACGGCAGCAGTTCTCACCTACAACCAGCGGTTGCAGGTCGAAGCGGTAGGTGGAAAGCGTCGTCGTGGTGGCGCCTTCCACCTACCCGAATACCATCTACCCGAGTGCCGTGTACCGGAGTGCCGTGTGCCCGAACGGCACGGATGGTTTCTCAGGCGGGGCGGTCGCTGGGGCCTGACTTGATGGCCTCCACCAACTGGCCCAGCTTCTCCTCGGGCAGATTCCTCGCGAGGTCCGATTCGCTGATCATTCCTACCAGCTGGTTGTTGTCGATGACAGGCAGCCTTTTGATCCGGTGCTCCATCATCTGTTGCAGGACCTCGTCGACGTTCGCGTCCGCGTCGATGTAGAACGGCCTGCCCTGGCCGAGTTCCCTGGCCCGGGTCGTCGCCGGGTCCCTTCCCTCGGCGAGACATCTGATCACAATGTCGCGGTCGGTGATGATGCCCTGCAGCCTGTTGTCGTCGCCGCAGATCGGCAGGGCACCGACACCGAGATCCCGCATCCTGCGGGCGGCGTCGACGAGGGTCTCGCTCTCACCGATGCACTCGGCGTCTCGATGCATGATCTCTTGTGCCGTGGTCATGCGACTCCCTTCTGCGCGCCCGCGTTCTCGCTGCGCGCTCGCATCTGCGTGACCGCCTGGTGGTGCCACCACGTGAGGTGGCCCGTGCCGCCGGGAGCCCCCGGGCGTATGGGAGGCCGGGGACTCCCGGCTGGGTTGGTGGTACCCCGTCATCTGAGGTTGCATGCTGTGTGCGGATATGTTCACGCGTGTGACATGCCTGGTCGCGGGGACGATCTGTGATTGATTGTCGCCACGACAGGACGCTTGTCGGCCTGGTGACAGACAGGCACGGGAGGCTGATGACAGGCCAGGATCTGGCCGGGACCGGATCGGGGTCAAAGGACTGGTAGCACTATGACACAGGCCACAAAAACATCGATCCTGGATCGTCCGGCGGCAGCACGGAAAGCAGCGGGACGCCGGGGACCGGCGGGCTGGCGACCCCCTCCGCCGCCAGCCCGCCGGTTTCGGGCTATCTCTTCTCCCCCGGTACTGCCCCCCCACCTCGGCCCCCCAGTCGAGGTACGCCCCGGCATCCTTGCGGTGCCTGCCGGTGGGCGCAGAACAGATCCTGCCGGGCCCACGGGCACCCGAACAGAGCGCCCCCGCACCGGAGCAGGGGTGCTCCCCTTGAGGTCCGGGCGGCCCGGGCCCCGGGAGCGTTCTCAGGATCGCCGTCGAGCGGGGCGGGGCGTCCCGGTGAACTGTCCGGACCAGCCGCTGGAAGAAGGCGGTCCGGACGGTGATTCGGACATGACAGCCAGCGGGTCTTTTCGTAGCTAGGCTCATCGGGTCGGCATGAAAGGGGCGGCGAAGACGCATGGTCCCACGAGGGATACCGGACGCGGCAACACCGGCGGTCGTCGCGAGGATCGTCGCGGGCGGACGGAGATGGAATCTCGGAGCAGGTCGGCGGCTGACCTTCGGTCGGGCCGGCTGTGACATCCCGTTCGGGGCCGATCCACAGGATCTGCTTGTCTCCCGCCGGGCCGGGACGCTGGCCGAGAGCGAAGGCGCGATCGTCATCAGCAACACCGGTCGGCATCCCCTGCTCCTGCTGACCGCCAGCGGCGACACTCATCACATCGTGTCGCCGGGCACGGCGCTGTCCGCGGGGCTGGCCGAATTCCACATCGTCGCCGTTGGCACGGACGGCGAGCGCCACCAGATCGACGTCGTCCACCATCGCCGGCAGCAGGTGCACCGCGATCAGGACACGATGCAGATCTCCGTCCGCCTCACCCAGACCGAACGTCTGCTGCTGGTGGCTCTCTGCGAACCGCGGCTGCGCACCGGCGACAACCACGCGCCGTTCGCCACGTACCGGGAGATCGCCCGGCGGGTCAACCGCGACGACAACTATGTCCGCTCGCGGCTTGCCACCGTTCGTAGCAACCTTGCCGGGCAGGGGATACCCGGGTTGCTGCGGGACGAGCCGGGACCGGCGTCGCGCCGGTTGCCCGACTACATCGTCCGGCTCGGCGAATGGGTGATCGCCGCTGCTCTCGTGACCGTGGACGACCTTGAGTTACTGAGCCCGGACGGCTCCGGACGACAGGGTTAGGCCGTCCCTGACGGATACTGGTCGACTTATTGGTCGGCTGCTGGTCGATGTTCGGTCGCCCGGGCGTGGCCCGCGCGACCGAACATCCGTCAGGAACGGCCTGGAGCGTCAGGCACCGCCTATGCCGTGCCTGGTGGACGGTGGTGGTCGTCCGGGCGTGACCCGGGCGACCGCGGATCCGTTGGAGATGGCCCGCCGGCGACGGCTTGGGCCGCCGGTGAGGGCGTGTCCCGGTCCCGGGCTCGGTGGCGCAGCGAGCGGAAGAACACGCCGCCACCGATCAGGGCCGCGACGGCCGCCGCGAGCACACCGGCCTGGGTACCGGAAACCGGAAGGGCGCCGTCCGCGTCCCCGCCGGCCTCCCCGGCTGTGTCCGCGTCGTCGGCGCTGGCCGCGGCACCGGAAGAGTCCACCCAGACCATGCCGACGGCCTTGCGCTCCTCGGCGTCGGCCGGCTGTGCCCCGATGCCGCCGCCGGCCGGCCCGGCATACGACGCCGCGTCAACCGCATCCTTCGGCGTTCCGCTGGCGGTCAGATAGTGATCCCCCTGGGTGGGCAGGGTCAGCCGGATCGCGAAGCCGCCCGCGTTGTCCGCGGTCACGGTCCGGGTGCGCGCGCCGTTGTCGTCGATGGTGACTGTGCTGCCCGGCGCGAAGCCGCAACTGCTGAAGAGCACCGACCCGCCTGCCAGGACCCGTTCGGGATCAACCGAAGCGAAGCTGACCGGGCCGGCGCAGTCGGGAAGCTGTTCCTGCAACTGCTGGGCGGTGGCCGGCGATCCCAGTGTCGCGCTGAGGGCCAGGCCGCCGCCGAGCAGCAGGGTGACGGCAACCACCCGGAAGTTCATGGAGATCCTCCTCCTGCCGAGATGTCGTCAGGGGCAGGTGCTGTCAGGGGCAGGTGACGTGGGGGAACTACGTGAGGGGACGGCGTGGGGGCGTGGGGGACTTGACCCGAGATCGGCGCACCACCCTGGGCCGCGTCCGATGGATCTTCAATCGCGTGGACGGCGTCCGGGCAACCACCCTCCATCGGACACGGCCTGGGCCGACGTTCCGGTCACGGGCCGGGCAGCCGTTGTCAGCCGGCGCGGACCCGGACGATCGCAACGGTGACCCGCAGCTGTCCACCGGGGGCCTGGCCGACGGCGGTGAGCCTGAACACACCACGCGTGGGCGGGGCCGTCAGCGTGGCCTCGAAGAGACCGCTACCGTCCGCAGTCGTGCTCCCGTAGTACTGGAAGTTGCTGTAGAGCTGGACGGTCGAGCCGGGCGTGTAACCACATCCACTGAAGGTGAAGGACGCGTTGGTCACGACCGGGCTTGGTGTCACCGTGCCTCTGTCCAGGAAGCCGGTGCACCGGAAGGGGGGTGGATAGGACTGGGCGACGGCTGGGGATGCCGATGTCACGCCGAGCGCCAGCAGACAGCCGGCGGCGAGCAGGGCCGCTCCCAATCGACGGAATCTCATGGATGTACTCCCACTGTCGGACCTGCTGGTATAAGCAGCCTGAACATGAACACTGTCAGCTTATAGATCGCTACTTTCCGTGTCTACGCTGCTGGGCGTGTCATTCAGGATTCCGTGACCAGGGGGAGACAGAACGTATACCTGATGTGGTGACGGTTTCAGGAACGGCCAGCGGTTGCGGCCGCAGGAGCAGGGTCGCTCTGGCCACCGGTTCCCAGATCCGCAACACCAGCGTGCGGGTCTGCCCACGGTCGAGCGGGAGGGGCGTCGAAAGCACCGGATGGCCCCGCTCGGCGTCGCGGTGCAGGTGAACGGGCAGCCCGTCCAGGGTGGCCGCCTGTAGCCCGCTGCCCACGCCGGTGTACACCGCCAGCGACAGCAGGTTCTGCGCATCCGGATTGCCGGCCGGGGGCGCACCCTGCCCGCCGGCGCCAGGCTGACCAGGAACAGGCTGGTCGCTCCGGTTGCGGACGTAGGCGCTCAGGCCGGCCGGGGCCGCGTTCGTGAGCCGTATCGTGATCGTCACGTCCGCGGAGCCGTCGGGACGACGGACACTGCGGTAGTCGGTGTTGCGCCGCAGCCAGTAGTCGAGTTTGCTGGCCGCGGCATTCTGCGTCACCACCGCGAGATAGGGGCCGTCACCGTCGGGGAGCGCACCGCCCAGCGCGGTCGTCTCAAGGATTTCCTGTTCCGCCGGATGGTTGCTGGATACCAGCAGGCGCCCCTCGGTGGCGGCCCGCCCCAGCGCGGACAGCAGTGCCGAGGTGTTTCCCGCGCCGGACGCGACCGCGTCGTAGACAGCCCGCCCCACGGAGGCGAAGAAGGCGTCCCGCTGCCAGACGTCGCCGATCTCGGCGTACGCCCGTGACTCCACGAGTTCGACGAGCGAGCCGGCCGAAATGCTCCGCCCACCCGGCAGAACCGCCGGCTTTGTCGCGGCAAGCAGGTAGGACAGCGTTGTCGGATCGATGCTGATCGTCCCGTCGACGCGCACACCCGTGCCCGCCTGGTAGAGCGCCGTGTAGAAGCTGCCGACGGTCGGGTAGTGCGGGGTGAGGTTGGCGTTGGCCCAGACCTGGGTCGGCTGCGCGTCCGCGTACATGTCCTCGAGCTCGGGCGGGAGCGCCATGGCCGGCACCCGCTGGGTCGGCCCACCGGGCAGGTAGCCGTTGCCGGAGATGCCGGTGAGCCCAAGCCTGCCGTCGACGGCGGTCAGCAGGCCGAAGGCCCCGATGATGCCCCCGGTGGCCCGGGACTCGGCCGGGTTCTGGACGACCAGCAGGTAGCGGCGCGGCCCGTCAGCACCCATCATCGGCGGCACCAGCCGGGTCACCAGCTCCAGCGTCGCGGCGGCGCGCTCGAGCCGTTCGGCGTGGCGCAGACCGGCCTCGCGGGCGTCGGCGAGCCCGAGGCGGGCTCCGATCGCCCCGCAACTCGGCGTCGCCGCGAGCCGCCGGTGGAACTGGCTGATCGCGGCGTGCGTGGACGCGGCGGCCGGGCGGGCGGCCGCGATCCGGCCGGTGTCGATGGTGGTGCCGGTGCGCAGGGCGTCCAGGTCGAGGACGGATCCCGTGGGGTCCAGCAGGGGGCGCGAGTCCTGGAGCAACTGGTCCAGTGCGGTCACCATGGAGCGGACGGACCGGGCAGGGCAGCCGATCGTCGGGACATGGACGGTCAGCGCCCACAGCGGGTCACCGGTCAGCTTCCGGGCGGCCGCGGTCTCCGTGCCGATCGTGTTCACCCGGGCGCGCAGCGCGGCGCCGGACAGTCTGTCGCCGGCCCGCAGCGCCTGGTCCAGCGCGGTGATTTCGTTCTGGACGGTCCGCAGATGCGATCGCGCGAGTAGGCCGCGTACCGCTGTCCACGACACCGCCAGCGCCAGGAGCAGCACGAACACGGCTATGCCGAGCAGCGGCAGCCGCGCTCTGCCCAGCCGCAGCCGGGCCCGCTCCAGCGGCGAAGGCTGCGCCGCGTCCGCGTCCGCGGCCCGGGCCGGAGGCGTGGTCACCGTCGACGCGGCTCCGGCCCGGGCGACAGCCGCGGCCCTGAGGGCGGCTTGGATCCGGCGGCGATCACGGCCGCCGTCACGAGCGGGAACTCTCGCCCTTTGGCAACCTTCTGTTTCTTCATGGCTCCGCAGCGTAATAACTGCGGATGGTGGGTGTACAGACCGGCCCCGTGCCAGTTGCCGCGTCTGATTGCTTTCAGTTCTATGTTGTCACGGATTGGTTGTCACGGATTGCCGCGCCGACCTGGCGAGCTGTGCCCGGTCCGCCAGCCCGCCGAGCCGGCGGGCTGTGCGCAATCGGTGGACCGGTGGACCGGCGGGCTATGCGTGGTGGTCGGCCCGGCGGGTCGGTGGGGTGTGCGTGGACGCGCTCGCCTGGTCGCGGGGGCTGTCCTCCTCGTCCGCGGGCGTGATGACCTCGGCGGGCACGGGGGTGTTACGGATCTCCTCGATCTCCTCGGCCGACTCCACCGAGACCCTCGGCAGTATCCGGTCCAGCCAGGACGGCAGCCACCAGTTCGCCTTCCCGAACAGGTGCATGAGCGCGGGTACCAGCAGCGCCCGGACGATGAACGCGTCGATGAGAACGGCCACCGCGAGCCCGAGGCCGAACAGTTTGATCACCCGGTCGGCCCCGAGGATGAAGGACGCGAAGACCAGCGTCATGATCGCGCCAGCGGCGGTGATCACGCGGCCGGTCTCGGCCTGCCCGAGGGAGACCGCGATCCGGTTGTCCCGGCGCACGAGCCACTCCTCGTGGATCCGGCTGACCAGGAACACCTCGTAGTCCATGGACAGCCCGAAGAGGATGGCGAAGAGCATCACGGGCAGGAAGGGTTCGATCGGGCCACCCTTGACCCCGATGAGGCCCGCGAGCCATCCCCACTGGAAGATCGCGACGATCACCCCGAACGCCGAGCCGACCGCCAGCAGGTTCATCACCGACGCCGTCAGCGGTACGACGACACTGCGGAACACCGCCATCAGCAGCAGGAAGGCCAGCGCCACGACCACCCCCATGAACAGCGGGAGCTTGCTGGTCAGGACGTCGGAGAAGTCCTGGTAGGTCGCGGTCACACCGCCGATCTTGATGTCCAGGGCGGTGCCCGTGGTCACCCGTGGGATGGTCGTCCCACGTAGTCGCTTGAGCAGCGCGGCGGTCCTGGCGTCCTGTGGGCTTGTGCTCGGGTACAGCGCCACGATCGCGGCCTGTCCGCTCGGGCTCGGCTGTGCCGGTGAGACGACGGCGACCCCCGGCTCGGCACGCAGTTCGGTGACCACCGTCTCCAGTGCCGTGAAGTCGGCGGGGGAGTGGATCTTCGTGACGAGGCTGAACGGCCCGTTGAACCCGGGCCCGAACCCACTGACCAGAAGATCGTAGGCGCGCCGGGACGTCTTGGACTGCGATCCGTTGCCCTCGTCGGCCGTGCCGAGCCGCAGCGAGAAGAACGGCAGTGCGGTGATCATGATCAGGGCGGCCGACAGCACGGCGTAGAGCACCGGTCGCCGTTCGATCCGGCGGGCCGACCGCCACCAGAAACCGGACGGGTGCTCGGGCTCGGGGCCCATGTGGGCGAGCTTCACCCGTTCGGCCCGGCCGAGCACCTTCATCCCGTAGAAGCTCAGCAGCGCCGGGAGCAGCGTGACCGCGGTGGCCATGGTCAGCGAGACGGCAAGGGCCGCGGAGACCGCGACACCGTAGAGGAAGGTGACCCCGAGCGCGTACATGCCCAGCAGCGCGATGCAGACGGTGAGCCCGGCGAACAGGACGGCCCGCCCGGAGGTGTTGATGGCGGTGACGGCCGCCTCCTCGGGGGTCTTGCCCGCCCGCAGGCCGATACGGTGCCGGTTGACGATGAACAACGCGTAGTCGATACCCACGCCCAGGCCGATGAGGGTCGCCAGCGTCGGCCCGAACTGGGCGACGGACATCACGTGGGACACCAGGCCGATGCCGGCCATCCCGACGCCGAGCGCGATGACCGCGGCGACCAGGGGCAGCGTCATCGCCAGCAGGGTCCCGAAGGCGATGAACAGGATGATCGCGGCGGCCACCACCCCGAGCAGCTCGCTGGTGTTCTGCTGCGGCTGTTCGACGATGGCGACCGCGGTCCCGCTTACTTCGACCTGCAGCGGCCCGCTGTCGGCCGCGCGGGCGGTATCGATGATCGCTTTGAGGTCGGAGCGGGGGATGTCGACGGCTTGGTCGTCCAGCGCGACCGTGGCGAAGGCGGTCCGGCCGTCCCTGGTGAACTGGCCGGCGCCCGCCGGGTCGTACGGGCTGATCACGGCGACCACGTGTGGCAGGCGTGCGACCCGCTCAAGCACGGGGACCACGTCGGCTTCGAGCAGCGGGTTGTAGAGGGTGCCCGTGCGGGCGTGCAGCACGATGCTCGCGGTCTCGCCGGCGGCGGCGGGGAACTCCCGTTCGAGCAGGTCGATCGCCTGCTGGGACTCGGTTCCGGGAAGTGAGAAGTTGTTCTTGTAGTCCGTGCCGGCAGCATATGCGGCCGTCCCGAAGCCGAGCAGGGCCGCGAACCACAGCAGCAGGACGATCCAGCGGTGACGGAAGCACCAACGCGCGAGCGATGCCACGGGTTTCCCCCCGGGTCTGGGCCGATGGACGGGTCAGGGTCAGCCCAGAACGCCGGTATCCCCGGGCGTTCTGGACGATCGGTCGATCGGGGTAGTCTACCGATCGGTCAGTAGGAGAGGATATTGTCAGGATGGCTACAGGTTTCCGCTCCGGACCTCCTGCTGAGAGGGGTGCATGGCGACGATGCCCGGTCGTGCCCCGCGTTCTCACGCTGCGGATACGCGTGACCGGATCCTTGCCGTCGCCGTCCAGCTGTTCAACGAGCGAGGTTACGCAGGGACGTCAATCCGTGACATTGCACAGTGCCTTGGTATGACGAAAGCCGCTCTCTACTACCACTTCGCGTCCAAGGACATGATTCTGGACGCAGCGGTGCAGCCGTTCGTGGAGGCGTTCGGCCATGTGAGCGATCTCTCGCGCGTTGATCCACCGGTGTCGGCTCGGTCGATCATCGAGGGTCTGGTCGAGGCGATGGCCGGTCCGGGCGCGGTGCTGTCCGCCTTTGTCGACGACCCGTCGGTGATCCACCGACAGGTCGGCAAGGGGGACCTCGCCTCGCACCGGGATGCCATCGTGATCGCCCTGGCCGGGCCAGAACCCACTCCGTCACGTATCCTGAGGGCCCGCTGCGCGGTCGGCTGTGTGCAGGCGGGCATCCTCGGCACCGCGCTGGAGCGGCGGGCGCTGGCCGCCGCGGGCGTCGACGCCGCCCGCGGCGGCCCGGGGGAGATCGGTGTCGATCAGCCGCTCGTTCCGGAGGACGTCCGGCGTGAGGTCGTCGAGGCCGCTCTCGACGCTCTCGGGCCCACCGGATAGGCCCTCGGCTCGGCTCGGCTCGACGCCGGCAACGTCCCGTCCGGGCCGTCCTTGGCTGTCTCCCAGCTGTTCCCACCGAGGATACCTGTCCGGGGATACCGGGGATACCCGGGGCTGGGCCGCTGGCGGTGTGAAGAAAGAGCACAATGCTGCTCCTGGTCAGCATTTGTTGGCTTTGAGTAGCAGTCGTGAGGTGGTCGGGTACCCTGTTGATAATGCTCCGATCACGTTACGTGTTTTCGGTGGTGACTCTGGCGATCGCTGTCGGGGGTGCTGTCTGGCTGTGCGCGCCGCGGCTGTCGACCGCTCCGGTCCGGTCGCCGCCGTCGGCGGGGGGCCCGGCCACCGAACCAACGGTGACCGTCGGTGACCCCGCTGCCGACGGCCTGGCGCGGGCCGGAGCGGGCCCGGCGACCCGTCGGATGCGGGTGGGGACGGTGATCCTCACCGTCGAGGTTGCCGAGACGCCGGCCGCCCGTAGGCGTGGGCTCATGGACCGCACGTCGCTGCCGTCCGGAACCGGCATGTTGTTCGTCTTCGGCAGAGAGTCGACGGACGGTTTTTACATGTATCGGACCCTGATCCCGCTCTCGATCGTGTTTTCCCGGTACGGGCGGGTGGTGACGATCCAGGAGATGACGCCGTGTGGTGAAGAGAATCCGAACAGTTGTGAGGTCTACCGAACTGAGGCCGCTTACACGGAGGCGGTGGAGGCGCCAGGCGGCACCTTCAGCAATGCGGGGATACATCCGGGTGATATGATTGAATTCTTCTAGCCACATCGGGGTCTATCGGGGTCTGATGACGGGCCGCGGTATGTCGGCAGTGAAAAATCCGTGTTCCGATGTCGTGTACCGAATGTGATGGGTGCCATCGGTCGACAATCAAATTTTGGGTGAATGTTGACCGAATGTCATGTAGTGCTTGCGGCGTGGATCCGTCGTTGCCATGATGGGTCCGACAAGGCTTTCGGGGTCGTGTCGTCTACCTGACGATGGACGTTCCGGCCGTGGGGCGATGAAATAGGGCTGGGCCGTACGTGGGGCCGACCGTTTGTCGTCAGCGCTGGCGACATCCAGGTTCCGAGGGCCTGACCGCGACCGTCTCCCGCCCGGGAGGAGGCGACCACCGCGCGACCGGAGGGTTTTGTTGTATACACCGGCCCGTCCCACGGTTCCGGACAGCCGCCTGCACGTCGTCGCCGAGCAGTCCCGCTTCGCGGGCAGCCGGGGATGGCCGCCCAGGACAGCGCTTGTCACCGGCGCGAGCAGCGGAATTGGTAGGGAGGCGGCGCTGCTGCTCGGCGAGATGAACTGCAAGGTCCTGCTGGTCGGCCGCAATGGTGTCGCGCTCGACGAGGTTGCCGCCTCCACGTCCGGTCACCGGATCGCGGTGGACCTGTCGGTCCCGGGCGCCGAGGCCACGGTGGCCTCCCGCAGCGAGGATCTTCTCGGCGATCTCGATCTGCTGGTGTGCGCGGCCGGTCTTGGTTCGGCCAGCCCGTTCGACCAGCTTTCCCACGAGGCCCTTGCCGAGCTCGTGGCGGTCAACGTGCTCTCGCCGATGGCGCTCGTCCGCGCCGTGCTCCCGGCCATGCTTGAGCGTGGGCACGGGCGCATTCTGCTGGTCGGCAGCGTCGCCGGAGCGTTGGGGGTACGTGGTGAGGTCGCCTACTCGGCGACCAAGGCCGCGCTGGTCGGGTTCGCCAACGCCCTGCGTTCTGAGGTCGCCGGTCGTGGTGTTACGGTCACTTTGTGTTTTCCGGGGGTCGTTGACACCGCTTTCTTCCGCCGTCGTGGAGCGCCGTACGTGCGCAGATGGCCACGTCTGCAACCGGCTCGCCTTGTCGCCGAGCGCATGCTGCTCGCGACCGGGCGGGGACAGGCCGAGATCTGGGTACCGCGCTGGTTGTCGTTTGCCGCCCGGGTCCACGGGGTGACGCCTACGCTCTACCGGCGGCTGGCGGGAATCTTCGGTTAGAAGCGCTCGGGACGACGGGGAGGCCGGCCCGGACCGCCGGTGATGCATCGCGCGACGGAGGAGACGGACGCCGTGCCCGGCCGCGGCGCGGTCATGGCCGGCGGCCTCCTGTTCGACCATGTCGCGGCAGTGGTGGCCACCGGTGGGGGAGGGCTCTCGCAGCACGTCCCGCGGCATGGCGGTGTCCCTCGTGGATGTGAGGGTCCGCACAGTACCCGGACAGGCGGTAACGGGGTCATATCGGTTGGATCGGGGAATCATGTGGGGCACGCGCTGAAAAAGGGCGTGCCGCATATCGGATGGCCGGCCGGAGGTGGCACGGCCATGGTTTTTCGCGCTCGGGGTCCCGGGAGCCGATCCGGGAGGCCTTCGGTCCCCGGGCCACCGGAGGGCCGCCGCCGGCGGCGTCGTGCCTGTCGCGCGTCGCCGGAGGTCTTCACAGCCTCCGGGGCACCAGGGGGGACCGTGAGGGTGAAGGTTGCATGATCATTATTGCTTCGTGCGGCCGGAGGCTCAGGAATTTGGAGAGCAGACCTGTTCAGGCGCGCCGCCGGATCGTTCCCGCGGCGCGTGTCAGGCCCAACCGCTGACGAGGGGGAGGCGCATGACCACAAGCGACGCAAAGGTCGGCTCGCCGCCAGGCGGGCCGACGGGCGGGCGGGCGGGAACCGGGCGGGCGGGAACTCCCGCTGCGCCGCTGCCCGGGGACGCCCTCACGTCCTCACCCCAGGATGTGTTGCGGGCGGCTTCCGCCGAGAACTTCCCGGTGTCTCCGCTGATCCTGCCGGCCCGGCAGCGGCAGCACCTGTTCGCCATCTACGGATTCGCCCGCCTCGTCGACGACATCGGTGACGAGGCGAGCGGCGACCGGCTCGCACTGCTCGACGCGCTGGAAGCCGATCTTGACCGAATCTGGGGCGGGACGCCCACACTCCCGGTCATCCAGGCGCTGGCACCGACCGTCCGGGAATGCGGTCTGGCGCCGGAGCCGTTCCGCCGGCTCGTCGCGGCCAACCGGCAGGACCAGCTGGTCACCCGCTACGACACCTTCGATGACCTGCTGCGTTACTGCACCCTGTCCGCCGATCCGGTGGGACACATGGTGCTCGGTGTCTTCGGCGTCAGCACCCCTGACCGGGTCGAGCTGTCGAACCGGGTCTGCACGGCGCTGCAGATCGTCGAGCATGTGCAGGACGTGGCCGAGGACTATGCCGCCGGCCGAATCTACCTGCCCCGGGAGGACCTCGACAGCTTCGGGGTGCACGAGCGGGACCTCGCGCACCCCAGCGCCGGCCCGGCGGTACGGGAGCTGATCGCCTTCCAGGTGCTGCGTGCCCGCCGGATCCTCGACGAGGGCACGCCGCTGGTGGGTCTGGTCGAGGGCCGGCTGCGGCTGCTCCTGGCCGGGTTCGTCGGCGGTGGCCGCGCGGCGCTGGACGCGGTCGAACGGGCCGGGTGCGACGTCCTCGGCGGCGCCCCGACCGCGCCGAAGCCACGGATCGTCCGCTACGCCCTGGCGGTGGCGCTGACCTCGCTCACCCCGTCCGCCCGGCGGGCGGCCCGCTCGGCGCGCGTCGTGCTGCCGCCGCTGGTCACCGGCGGTGGGATCATCAACAGGCCCGCTGCGGGTGGAGGTGGCGAATGACCTCCGACGGTCGTTTCCGGTCGCCGACGGTAGAGGAAGCATACGCGTCCTGTGAGGCGCTGACCCGTGAGGCCGCACGCAACTTCGCCTACGGCATCCGGCTGCTGCCGGTCGACAAACGGGCGGCGCTGTCCGCGGTGTACGCCTTCGCCCGCCGGCTCGACGACATCGGCGACGGTGACCTGCCCCTCGAGGAGAAGGCCATCCGCCTGGCCGCGGCCCGGGCGGACATCACAGGGCTCGGCGCGGCCAGCTCCGACCCGGTTCTGATAGCTCTGGATGACGCCTGCCGGCGCTTCCCCATCCCGGTGGACGCCTTCTGCGAACTGATCGACGGTGTCGAGATGGATCTGCGTGGGGTCACCTACGAGTCCTTCGACGACCTTGTCGAGTACTGCCGACGGGTGGCCGGCACCATCGGGCGTCTGTCGCTGGGGATCTTCGGCACGCAGGCGGCGCACGCGGACGCGGGGGCCGCCACGGTCGCCGACGAGCTCGGGATCGCCCTACAACAGACCAACATTCTCCGAGACGTCCGGGAGGACCTGATTACCGGCCGGATCTATCTGCCCCGGGCCGAACTGGAAAAGGCCGGGATCACCCTTGCCCTCGGCCCGGACGGCAGGCTCGGCGGTCCCGAGGACGCACTCGTCGAATACCTGCGGGAGTGCGCGCAACGGGCCGACGAATGGTACGGGCGCGGTCTGAAACTGCTGACCATGCTCGACCGGCGCAGCGCCGCGTGCTGCGGGGCGATGGCCGGGATCTACCTGCGGCTCAACCGCCGGATCAGGACCGATCCCGCCCCCGTCCTGCAGCAGCGCTTGTCGCTGCCGGGCTGGGAGAAGGCGGTGGTGGCCGCGCGCAGCCTGGCCGGGCGCCCGGAGGTGTCGGCCGCATGAGCGTGGATACCGGGACGCCGTCGGACGCGCCGCCATCAGAACAGGCACCGAAACAGGCACTGCCTGTCGTGACACAGCCCGCCGCGGCGCTCGCCGCCGGGCCGCCGCCGCCGGGCGGTCACCGGATGGTCGTCGTCGGTGGTGGGCTCGCCGGCCTGTCGGCCGCGCTGACCGCCGCGGACATCGGCGCGGACGTGACTCTGCTGGAGGCACGGCCGCGGCTGGGCGGCGCCACCGCCTCGTTCGCCAGGGACGGGCTGTGGGTCGACACCGGCCAGCACGTCTTCATGCGCTGCTGCACCGCCTACCGCGGGTTCCTCCGCCGGCTCGGCGTCGAGCACCTGACCACCCTCCAGCAGCGGCTGGACGTCCCGGTGCTGCTCGCCGACTCCGGTACGAACGCCCGGCTGCGGCGTACCCGCATCCCCTGGCCGGCGCCGCTGCACCTGACCCCGGCGCTGCTGGGATACCGCGCGTTCCCGTTCGGCCAGCGGCTGCGGGCCGCGCTCGCCGCCTACCAGCTGGGCCGGCTCGACCCGAGTCGGCCCGAGGTGGACGGTGTCTCGTTCGGCAGCTGGCTGGCCCGCCGGGGCCAGTCACCGGCCACGATCGAGGCGCTGTGGGAACTGCTGACCGTCGCCACCCTCAACGCCCCCGCGGACGCGGCCTCCCTCGGGCTCGCCGCCAAGGTTGTGCGCACCGGCCTGCTGGAGCGGGCCGACGCTGGGGACATCGGCTGGGCGGAGGTGCCCCTCCAGCGGCTGCACGGGGAGGCGGCGGCCTCGGAGCTCGCCGACGTCGGCGCGGACGTGCGGACCAGCGTGAAGGTCCGCACAATCGACCGGACGGCGACCGGGTGGCGAGTGGTCACCGACAGCGGCACGCTCGACGCCGACTCGGTGGTGCTCGCCGTGCCGCCGCCGGCGGCGGCGGCCCTGCTGCCCGCGGGCGCGGTGGCGGACCCGAAACGATTCGTCGACCTTGGCTCGTCACCGATCGTCAACGTGCACATGATCTACGATCGGCCGGTGCTGCGGGGGCCCTTCCTGGCCGTGGTGGGGTCCCCCGTCCAGTGGGTCTTCGACCGGACCGCCTCCAGCGGGATCGCCGAGTCGGTGGCCGATCACCCCGAGCGTGCGGGCGCGCAGTACCTGGCGATCTCCCTGTCGGCCGCGGACGACTGGATCGACCGGCCCGCCGGTGAGATCCGTGACATTTTCGTCGAGGAGATGCGTCGGCTGCTGCCCGCCGCGCGGGACGCCGAGGCGATCGAGGTGTTCGTCACCCGGGAGCGCACCGCGACGTTCCGGCAGGCCCCCGGTACCCGGGCGCTGCGTCCCGGCCCGGCCACCGAACTGCCCGGGCTCGCGGTGGCCGGCGCGTGGACCGACACGGACTGGCCCGCGACCATGGAGGGCGCGGTGCGCAGCGGGCTGGCCGCGGCAAAGGTGGCGCTCGGTGGCTGGCGCCCCAGGCCGCCGTCACCCGGCCCGGCCCGCCGGTTGCTGCCCGTGGTCGTGACATCCGGTGGTACTCCTGCGCAGTTGGGAGGATGCGGGTCGTCGCCGGCCAGCCCGTGTAAAACGTCACAATCGTCCCGGACGCCGGAGACCAAGGTCCCTGGCGAGAGACCGTCGTCTTCTAGCCCACCGGGATCATCGGCTCCCGGGCCGACGGGCGCACCGAGCGCCCCGCCGCCGCCGGCGGCATCCCCACAGCCGAGTCCACCGTCGACCCCACCGACTCCGCCCAGTTCGCCGGCTCCGCCGGCCCCGCCGGTGCCGCCTACTTCGCTGGCACCGCCGGCCCTGCCCAGCGAGCAGGCTCCGTCCACCGAGCAGGCTCTGCCCACCGAGCAGGCTCCGCTACCCGCGCCGACGTCGGCGCCGACATCCGCGGCGGCCTCGACCGCGGCTCCAGGCGCGACGCCGAACGCAACATCGATATCGACAGCGTCACCGACAGGGGGATTCCCGGCATGACCACGTTGGTTCCCGAAGCGATCGAGCGGGGCCGGACTCTGGCAGTGCCGGCGCTACGCGCCGCTGTCGACCGGCTCCATCCCCGGCTGCGCCGGGTGGTCGCCTACCACCGCGGCTGGACCGACGCGGAGGGCACGCCGCTGCCGGGCGGCGGCGGCAAGCTGGTACGTCCGGCACTGGCACTGCTGTCCGCGGAGGCGGCCGGTGCCGCGGTCGAGGTCGGGCTGCCCGGCGCGGTCGCGGTCGAGCTCGTCCACGACTTCTCCCTGCTGCACGACGACCTCATGGACGGCGACACCGAGCGCCGTCACCGGCCCACCGCCTGGACCGTCTTCGGCGCCGACGGCGCGATTCTCGCCGGTGACGCCCTGCTGGGGCTGGCGACCCAGGTGCTGCTGGAGGTCGAGGGGGAGCCGGGCCGCCGCGCCGCGATCATGCTCGGCGCAGGCGTGCAGGACCTCGTCCGCGGCCAGGCCGAGGACCTGTACTTCGAGACCCGCAACGACGTCACCGTCGCCGACACCCTGACGATGGAGGACGGCAAGACCGGCGCGCTGCTGTCCTGCTCGGCCGCGATCGGCGCGGTGCTCGCGGGCGGGCGGACGGAGCTCGTCGACGGCCTCGCCGAGTTCGGCTCCCGGCTGGGGACGGCCTTCCAGCTCGTGGACGACCTGCTCGGCATCTGGGGCGACCCGGCGGTGACCGGCAAGCCCGTGCTGTCGGACCTGCGCTCACGCAAGAAGTCCGTCCCGGTCGTGGTGGCGCTGGACGCCGGTGGCGCCGACGCCGACGAACTGCGCACCTTCCTCGCGTCCTCGGGAGACGCTTCCGAGAGCGAGCTGCACCACATTGCACGGCTGGTGGAACGCGCCGGCGGGCGGGAGTGGACCACGGCCGAGGCCGACCGCCAGCTCGACGAGTGCGCCAAGCTGATCGCGTCGCTGTCCCTGCCGCCGCTGGTGGAAACCGAACTGCTTGCCCTGGCCCGCTTTGTCACCGAACGGGATCGGTGACAAAGCCGTGACACCGCTGTTCGTACCGCACCGGGACCCACATGTGGACGGGAGCTGCCGATGAGTTCGACCACCGACTACGAAGTCTCCCGCGAAACCTTTTCCGACACGGTGGCGGCAGCCGCCGTCCGGGCCCGCGACCACCTGCTGGGGCTGCAGTCCGACCAGGGCTGGTGGAAGGGCGAGCTTGAGACCAACGTCACCATGGATGCCGAGGACCTTCTGCTCCGGCAGTTCCTCGGCATCCTCACCCCGCAGGAGGCCGAGGAGACCGCCCGCTGGATCCGCTCGCAGCAGAGCGAGGACGGCACCTGGGCCACCTTCTTCGGCGGCCCGGCCGACCTGAACGCCACCTTCGAGGCGTACGTGGCGCTGCGCCTGGCCGGCGACAGCCCGGACGCACCGCACATGCGGTCCGCGGCCGAGTTCGTCCGGGCGAACGGCGGCATCGCCCGGACCCGGGTCTTCACCCGGATCTGGATGGCGCTGTTCGGCGAGTGGTCCTGGGACGACCTACCGGTGATGCCGCCCGAACTGGTGCTGCTGCCGTCGTGGTTCCCGCTCAACCTGTACGACTTCGCCTGCTGGGCCCGGCAGTCGATCATGCCGTTGACGATCATCGGGTCGTTGCGGCCGAAACGTTCCCTCGGTTTCGAGATCGACGAGCTCCGGGTGGACGTCCCGCCGAAGCCGCCGGCGCCGCTGCGCTCCTGGCCGGGCGCGTTCGAGCGGCTGGACGCGGTGCTGCACCGCTACGAGCGCCGCCCGCTGAAGCTGCTGCGCCGGCACGCGCTGCGCCGGGCCGCCGAATGGATAGTCGTCCGCCAGGAGGCCGACGGCTGCTGGGGCGGCATCCAGCCGCCCTGGGTGTATTCGATCATGGCGTTGACGCTGCTGGGCTACCCCATGAACCATCCGGTGATCGTTGCCGGCCTGCGGGGGCTGGAGCGTTTCACCGTCCGCGAGCGGACGCCTGCCGGGATGGTCCGCCGGCTGGAGGCCTGCCAGTCCCCGGTGTGGGACACCGCGCTCGCCGTCGTCGCCCTGCGTGACGCCGGTCTGGCCGCTGATCACCCGGCCGTGGTGCGTGCCGCCCGGTGGCTCGCGGACGAGGAGGTCACCGTGGCCGGCGACTGGGCGGTCCGACGCCCGGCGCTGGCGCCCGGCGGGTGGGCCTTCGAGTTCGACAACGACCTGTACCCGGACGTCGACGACACCGCCGAGGTGGTGCTCGCTATCGAACGCATCCTCGGTCCCGGATACGGACAGGGCCTCGGATACGGACAGGGCCCCGGATACGGACAGAGCCCGCGGCACGGGCGGGACACAGCCGACCCGTCGCCCGCGCCGGGTGGACTCGAGGCGGCCGAACCCCAGCTCGCGGCCCGGCTGCGGGACGCGGGACGCCGCGGGGTGGACTGGACCATCGGGATGCGCTCCGCGGGCGGGGTGTGGGGGGCCTTCGACGCGGACAACACCCGGACGCTCCCCACGAAGCTGCCCTTCTGCGACTTCGGCGAGGTGATCGACCCGCCGTCCGCGGACGTCACCGCGCACATCGTGGAAATGCTCGCCGAGGTCGGCCAGGCCAACAGCCCGATCACCGAACGCGCGGTCCAGTGGCTGCTGGACAACCAGGAACCGGGCGGGTCGTGGTTCGGCCGTTGGGGGGTCAACCACATCTACGGCACCGGCGCGGTCGTCCCGGCCCTGATCGTCGCCGGCGTCCCGGCCGACCATCCGTCGATCGTCCGGGCGTTGCGTTGGCTGGTCGAGCACCAGAGACCCGACGGCGCGTGGGGCGAGGACCTGCGCTCCTACACCGACGACACGTGGATCGGCCGGGGCGAGGCGACCGCGTCGCAGACGGCGTGGGCGCTGCTGGCGCTGCTCGCCGCCGACCCGGCATCCTCGGCCGTCGAACGCGGGGTGCGCTGGCTGGTCGACACGCAGCGCCCGGACGGGACCTGGGACGAGCCCTACTACACCGGCACCGGTTTTCCCGGTGACTTTTCGATCAACTACCACCTGTATCGGCTGGTCTTCCCACTGACCGCGCTCGGCCGATACCTGAGCGGCAGGTCCGCATCATGACCTTCTCGGCACCGGAGACATCGAGGACGTCGGTTCCCGCCGAAGCCCCCACGGCGCCGACGCGAGCATCCGCGGGACCGGCCGCACCGGTACCGGCACCCGCGGCACCGGCTGCGCCGGTCGTACCCGCGCCCGTCGTACCCGCACCGGCCGTACCCGCGCCATCCGCACCGGCGCACGTACCGACGGCGGCGCCAGGGCCGGCGGCGGCACCGACAGCGCCTTCCGTACGGAAGGCGCTACCACTGGTGGCGACGCCGCCGGTGTCGGCGGCAGACGTGCCGGCGCAGACCCCGGCGGTACCGGCATCCGAAGGCCTTCCGGCCGGGACGGCCGGGTCGGCCGGGGCCGGGGCCGGGGCTCTCGGCGTACCCGCGCCGGGCCGCCCGCCCCTTCCGCGGCGGCGCCCGCGCCTGGTGGTGGCCGCGCCGCTGCGGCTGGAGGCATGGGCCGCGGCCCGCTCGGGTCTGCCCGCGGGCACGATCCTCGTCCGCACGGGTATGGGGCCGGAGCACGCCAGCCGCTCCACCCGCATCATCCGGGAGGCGCGGGCCGACGCCGTCGCCCTGGTCGGTCTCGGCGGCGGCCTCGGCCCGGGGGTGAAACCCGGGGACGTGGTGGTGGCTGACGAGGTCCGTACCGCCGACGGTTCGGTCAGCGCCCGCTGCCTGTCCGCGCCCCTGCTCGCCGGCGAACTGCGGCGGGCCGGGCTGACCGTGCACGTCGGCCCGGTGGTGTCGGTGCCACGGCTTGCGGTCGGTACCGCTCGCACCGAGCTCGCGGCCACCGGCGCGATCGCCGTGGACATGGAGTCGGCCCAGGTCGCCCCGGGCGCGAACGGGGTGCCGCTGGCCATCATCCGCGTTGTCGTCGACACCGCCGAGCAGCCGTTGGGACGTCTCGACCTGGCCCGCCGGGGGATCGCCGGGCTGCGGACGATGATGACCTTCGGGCCGGTGCTCGAACGGTGGGCGGCGGCCGTCGGGCCACGGCAGGTGCTGCTCGCCGAGCCCCGGGCGTTCTGCGCCGGGGTCGAACGGGCGATCGAGGTGGTCGAGCGCGCCCTGGAGTTGCACGGCGCGCCCGTCTACGTCCGCAAGCAGATCGTCCACAACAGCCACGTGGTTGCCGATCTCGCCAGCCGCGGCGCCGTCTTCGTCGAGGAGCTCGACGAGGTGCCGCCCGGCGCGACCGTGGTCTTCTCCGCGCACGGGGTCGCCCCCGCCGTGTGGGACCAGGCCGGTGACCGCAACCTGTCGGTGATCGACGCGACCTGTCCGCTCGTGGAGAAGGTGCACGCGGAGGCCCGCCGGTTCACCGCGCGGGGGGACACCGTCCTGCTCATCGGCCATGCCGGGCACGAGGAGGTGGACGGGACTCTCGGGGAGGCACCAGGGAAGATCAAGCTGGTGGAGTCGCCCGCCGACGTCGCCCACCTGGAGGTCGACGACCCGCAGCGGGTGACCTACCTGATGCAGACGACGCTTGCCGTGGACGAGGCGGAGGAGGTTGTCGACGCGCTGCGCGACCGCTTCCCGGCCGTGATCGGCCCCGGGTCCGCGGACATCTGCTACGCGACGTCGAACCGGCAGAACGCGATCCGGCGGGTGGCTGTCGAGGCCGATGTGGTTCTCGTCGTCGGGTCGCAGAACAGCGCCAACTCGCGTCGGCTCGTCGACGTGACCGAGCGTGAGGGTGTGCCCGCCTATCTCGTCGGGGATGTCGGCGAGGTGGAGATGAACTGGCTGGCCGGCGCGGACACCGTCGGTATTTCCGCGGGTGCTTCCGCGCCTCCCACCCTGGTCGACGAACTGACCCGGGCGCTGTCGGGCCTGGGACACACCACCGTCGGCGTGCGTTCGGTGGGGGCCGAGACGATTTCCTTCCATCTTCCCAAGGAGCTGCGCCGCTCGGTCCGGTGAGGGCGGCCGGGTAGCTGGTCCGCTGGCCACCCTCTGCTGCTTCCCGCCCCTGATTCCCGTGGCGTATCGATTCCCCGGTCGGTTTCGGCCGGGGAATCGGCGTTTCTCCGACGCGGTGAAGCCCGCGGTAGTTGACGGAGAAATGGTTGACGTAGTTGAAACGGCATGTTCGGATACGGAGAGTCACATTCTTTGTCTTTGGCGCAGCTTTGTGAGTATGCGGTGAAAAGCACAGGATGTGACTTCTGCTACGGTCCACCGGATGCGCCAGATGTCGACCAGCGGGGTTCTCGCGGACCCGCCGTCGTCGCACCGCGACCTCGGCTCTCTCGACTCCCCTGGCTCCCCCGGTGACCTCGAGACCCTGGCGGACGTCGGGACGGCCACCGGTCGTACTCCAGAAGCCCGTGGCCCGCTGCGACGGCTGCTGGGCGGACGGCGCGACCCGGGCCGACAGCCGGGCCCGGGCTGGCAGCAGCACCTGGGCGGGTGGCAGCGCCTGGGCCGGCGATGGCGGCCGTCCCGGGCCGGCCTCACGCTCGCCGCCCTAGCCACGCTGTCCTTTGTGATGAGCGTGCTGCTGCAGAGCACGCTGTTCCGTCACGGCTCGGGTGACGCGGACGAGGCCGCCTATGTCATGCAGGCCAGGATGTTGCTGCACGGGCAGCTCACCCTTGATCAGAATCTGGCGGAGCCGTTCTTCCGCCCCTGGCTGACCGGCGTCCACGACGGGCGGGTGTTCACCAAGTACCTGCCGGGCTGGCCCGCGATGCTGGCCGCGTCCCAACTGCTGTTCGGGACGATGATCGTCGCTCCGGCGCTGGTGGCGGCGGCCTGGGTGATCGGGGTGTACCGCCTTGCCCGGGAGTTGTTCGACGATGTGGCCACCGCCCTCCTCGCCGCCGCGTTCCTGGCGTTCTCCCCGCTGGTGGTCGTGCACACGGCGCTGCCGATGGCGTACGCGTTCACCGCGGCGGCCCTGACGATCGCGATCGCCGAGGCGGCGCGCGGCACCCGCACGGGTTCGCGCCTGTCGCTGCTGGCCGGCGGCGTGGCACTCGGCCTCGCGGCGACGGCCCGCCCGTTCGACGCCCTGCTGGTGACGCTGCTCTGTGCGCTCATCGTGACAGCACGTTGCGTCACCGGCGTACCTTCCGTCGGTGCCCTTCTCACCGAGGGCCTTCCCGCCGGTGGCCTTCTCAGCGGTGGGCTTTCCGTCGGCGGGCGGCTGCTGGCGGGCCGCCGACGGCGGCTGTCACCGTGTGCCCTGCTGCGTCACACCTGGTGGATCGGGCTCGGGGCGCTGCCGTTCGCCGTGGCCGTGGCCGCCTTCTGCCGACATGTCACCGGATCGGTGCTGCTGCTGCCGCTGGCCGCCGCCGATCCGCTGGATCGTTTCGGTTTTGGTGAGCGCCGGATCCTGCCGTCCGAACCGTCGTTCCTCTTCACCCGCCGGCTCGCGCTGCAGGCGTGGGAGGAGACCGTCGCAGCCGCTCCCGGCTGGCTCTTCGGCGGCCGGGCGCTGGTCGTGCTCGCGATAGTCGGCCTGCTGGTGGCGGAGCGCCGCCGCGCCCGGCTGCTGCTCGCCGCCAACGTGCTGCTGGTCTTTGTCGCGTATTTCTCTCTGGTGGGGCAGCGCCATGGCGATGCCGAGCCTGCGCGACGGCATCGGCCCGCATTACCACATGGCGGCGCTGACACCCGTCGTCGTCCTCGCCGCCTCCGGGGCGTGCTGGCTGTGGCGCTGCCTGCCCGGCCGCTTCCTCCCGCGGCCGGCCCGTGGCCTGCCGGCCCGCGCGCTGGTGGCCGGCGGCTGCCTGCTGGCGCTGGCGGCGGTGACCGTACCCGCCATCCCCGGCAAGGTCCGGGTCCAGCGGTACGTGAACACGGTGGACGAGCATGTGCTCGGCCTCGTCCCCGACGATCTCGGCGGGCCTGCGGTCGTGATCGTCGCCCCGCCGCTCCCGAGCTGGTACACCCAGGTTCCCTACCATCTCCTGCGCAACAGCCCGGACCTGTCGGACGAGGTGCTGTACGCCGCGGACATCGGCCCGGCCATCGTGGGGCTCGCCGCACGGATGCCGGAGCGTCGGCTGTACCGGCTGCGCCCGGACGAACTGCCGGCCGCGGATGGGCTGCCAACCGCGGCCGAGCCCGGCAGCCCACGAGGCTCGTTCGTCGAGCTGCGCACGGTCACCAGTGGGACGATCAACGTCCGGGTGTCGGTGACCGTCCCCGCCGGCCATCCCTACGCGCAGCTCTACCTGCGTCTAGGCGACCGGGCGCAGACCTACCCGCTCGCCACCGGCACGGACGCCTCCGGCGCGGCACGCACGGTGACCTGGACGCTGGACGGACGCTCCGACTCCAGCCTGGGCGGGCTGCCGCGGCCCGGGGCGGGCGGGCCCGCCGCCGACACGGACCCTGCCGAGGTGGGCCCTGCCGCGGAGTTGGTTGTGGGGCTGGTCGCGGGCGGCACGCCCGATCTGGCCGGGCCGTGGCGGTGGGAGGAACGCATCCCCCTGCAACGACGATCCGACGGTTCCCTGGTCCTGCTGGCTCCCGGCGCGGGTTTCCGGCAGACGCCGGAACTCCCCGCGGGCGCCTGGGAGCAGGTCGCTCTGACCGGCACGCTCGATGTCGCCCTTGAGCCGATACCGCTCCCGGAACCGGCGAACCGATGACGGGTGCGTGGTAAGTATCCGGCGATCCTGTGGAAGGGCACACCGAGAAACCGCCCGGAAGCGCTGGCCAGAGCCGTGGTTGTCCTGACGGCCACCGCGCCCCACATGGCCGTCGACCTCGACGAAGCGGCGGCGCGCCTGCGGGTCGGTGGCGCGGGTGTGCTGGCCATCCCCTACGACCGGCACCTGGCGGCAGGCGGAAGGATCCAGGCGCCCCTGCTGGCGGAAACCACGCGGGAACGCACCGCCCGCCTCGCCGCCGACCTCCTCGACCGGGCCGTACGCAGCTGACCCCCACCGGGGCGCCCCAGATCTGCGAACGGAGCGATGACGTGGCTTTCGCCCCCGGGTCGCCTCTGTTTTTCGACGGCACGGCTCCGCTCGCGGTTGCCGGGCCGTTTTCCCGCGCTGGGATGCGGATCTGGGGTTTTGCCGGCTGTTCTGGCTAGCGGGAGGATGGTAGGAAAAGGATGGTGTTGACGTATCGGTGGCCGCTGCCGGTCAGTACCGCTCGAAGGTAGCCGTGGTGGGCCAACGGTGCCATTTCCCGCTGGTGGCCGACCAGATCGAAGTCGTCCAGTGGGCGCATTCTCCCGCGGTCGAGGAACCAGCCCCGGTAGTGCCAGCTCCGTAGCAGTTCCAGGGTCGCGGCCGCTGGGCTTCGGCTGTCCTCGATCTCGACGACGAGATTCGGGCGCCAGCGCCGGATAATTCCTTCCGCACCGCGTAGCACGGCGAGTTCGTGTCCTTCCACGTCAATCTTCACGAGTCCGACGTCGTCGACGTCGAGGCTGTCGAGACGGACCGTCTCGACCTTCACGGTGTGCTCGGTGTGTCCGGTACGCTCGGCGTGCCCGCAGCCCTGGGGGAGCAGGCAGGCGCGCCCTTCGGTGCCCCGGCCACCCGGTGGCAGCCACAGCTCGGCGAAACCCTCCACATCGGACGCGGCCTTCGGCACCACCGTGACGTTCGGCCGGCAGGTGCGGGTGACGAAGGCGGCCAGCTCGGGGTTTGGTTCCACCGTCACGACGCGGCGGGCGTGCCGCGACATCCAGTGGCTCCACGGGCCGTACCAGGCGCCGACGTCCAGGGCGGTCTGTCGCGGTGTGACAAATGTGCCCACCCGGCGCAGTATCGGTTCGAACCGGCGGTGGGCCACGGCGACCGCGGCCGCGAACATCCGGTCGGGGGCCAGTTCGGCGAGCACGTTCACGACAGTCAAGAACGGTTCCTTCCCGATGTGGTGGCCGCTGTTTTTGACCGCCGTTTCGGACACAGTTTCCCGGACCCGCTGAAATCGTCCGGAAAAAGCAGATCAAATATATTCTGGACAGCCCGTCATACCGCTGCTGGAGGACGCCGAAGTGAATGCGGAACGACGTGGAAGCAGTATGCCCGAACCTGGCCCAGGCAAGGGTGACCGCGGTGGGGAGGGTCGTGAACCGGGCTGACGGTCCGAAACGGCCGTCGGGCGTCCGGAATATTTACGATCATTCTTCTTTCGTGCCCGGTTCCGGGATCGCCGAAGCATTGTCCGGGTACGGATCGCCCGATTCGGGTGTGCCGGCGGCCGGATTTCTGGTGGATTCGGGGCGGGGCGGGGCGGGGCGGGGCGGGGCCGGGCCGGGCCGGTCGGGCCGTGGCGGGATGCTTTCCGTCCGTTTCGCCACCCGCGGAGCCCGGTCGCGGAACCGGCCTTTCGAACCGCGCCAACGGCGTTACGGGCCGGCCGGCTTTCGGGTGGGCGGCTCCGGGAGGGTACCGGCTCCCGCGGCAGTCGGTGCCCTGTGACGGTCGGCGGCCTGGTCAGATCAGACCCGGATCAGACTCGGATCAGACCCGGATCAGGCTCAGATCAGACCCGGATCAGGCTCAGATCAGGCGTGGCCACTCCTGGTACAGCTCCCGGAGCACGGACAGGTCGAACAGATGCCCGGCGACCGGCGCCGCCGGGCCGGTGGACAGCAGCCGGATGTTGGCCTCGATCAGGGCGTCGGTCATGGTGAACAGGCCGTCCCGGCGGGTCTGCGCCGTCTGGACAAGGTCGTTCAACGCCCTGTTCTCCGCCAGTTGTTCGCGGACGTCGAGCCGGAGCGACTTCGCGTAGACGTCGGTGGTGAGCTGGGCCGCGAGCATGGGGTCGGCCAGGTTCTGCTTCCAGCCGCGGACCTCGGCCGTGAGGAAGGCCTTGACCGTCCCGCGCGCGGCGGTGAGCGCGTCGGCGGTCACGACGTACACGTTGGAGACCAGCGGATACCCGTGATCCGCGAGCAGGAACGTCGAGCAACCGATCCCCTGCCGGGCGAGGGCCACCGGCACGTCGGCGACGGAGGACAGCGCCGCGTCGACCTGCCGCTGCGTGAGGGCCTGCGCGAGGGCCTGCGCGTGATCGGGGACGACGACCTGCCGGACCGCTGTCGCGGGAACTCCCGCGGCGGCCAGGAACGACGCCCAGACGGCCGCGCTGCCCATGGCTGTCGCGACCCGCATACCGATCATTTCCTGTGGTGTCCGGATCGGCCGGTCCCCCAGGGAGACGATCGCCCAGGGGGACTTCTGCCGCTGGGCGCCGATGATCCGCAGCGGCGCGCCGGCCGCGGCCTCACGGGCGACGGCGTCCGTGGTGGTCACTCCCACGAAGGCCGCGCCCGAGGCCACCGACGCCGTCACGCTGGGGAAGTGTGGCCCGCTGCCGTGGAAGCGCGTGGACGTGAAGCCCGCTTCACGGTAGTAGCCACGCTGATCGGCGACGAGTGAACCAGCGAACTCGACGCCGGGCGTTCCCGGCAGCCCGAACGTGAGCGCCTCCGGTCCTGCCGCGCTCCCGGCCGCCGTCCCCGGGCGGGTGGGCTCCCGCAGTCGCCGTACCGCCCACCCGGCCGTCCCGGCGCCCACCCCCAGACCTGCCGCGGCGATGCCTGCGAGCAACAGGCCTCGGCGGGAGGGCTGGCGCTGGCGGTCTGCCGAGCGCCTCGTCCGACCGGGCCGCGGACGGGGCCGCGGCGGGTGCGGGCCGTTCCAGATGGGCTGTTCGATGGTGGCCGGGTCGCTGTAGGACGGCTCGGTGGGTGCCCGCCGTGGCGCTGTCTCCTCCCACGGCGCGGGCTGCGCCGCGTCAGTGGCCGGCAGCTCGATGCCGATCGTGTCAAGCTCGTGGACGGTGTACTCGTAGTCACTGGAATATGGCCGGTCGGTCAGCGCGCAGGACATGGTCGGGGCCTCGTAGAAGGCTTTCGCGGCCGGCCAGGCGTTGGTCGTCGGCGCGACGCTCATGGCCGACCAGTCGTTCGAGGTCATCAGCGGGCCCGGTCGCGCGGCGCGCAGCAGAGCCTGCAACTGCCGGCGGATGCGCTCCGCCGGCGGGCGGGCGGACGGTTCCTTGGCCAGGATCGGGCTGAGCACCGAGTAGGCCCGGGTGGCCCGTGTCGGTACGGTCGGGGCTTCGTAGACCACGGCGTGCATGGTGGCGAAGGTGGTGTCCCGCCCGAACGGGGAGATGCCCTCCGTGGCATGCAGCAGAGTCGTCGCCAACGAGAACAGATCGCTGGCGGGTCCGCCCTCCTCACCGCGGATGCGTTCGGGAGCCATGTAGGCAGGTGTGCCGACCAGGCCGCCCGCGGCGGTGATCCGGTGATCGGTCTCGTAGACGGCGATCCCGAAGTCCGTGAGCCGGACGGTCCCGTCAGAGGTGATCAGAACGTTGGACGGCTTGACGTCCCGGTGCAGAACGCCTTTGCGGTGACCGTGCGCCAGCGCGTCCAGCAGGGCGATACCTATCCGGGCGACTTCCCGTTCGTCCAGTGCGCCGTCGCGCGCGATCATTGTTGCCAGTGAGTATCCGGATACCAGATCCATGACGATCCACTGCGCATCGTGATCCTCGACCAGGTCGTGAACGGTGACCACATGGGGATGGACGCCGAGCCGGGCGGCGTTACGCGCTTCACGGCGGGCACGTTCGATCAGCATCTCGCGGTCACGGACCGGGAGATGGTCAGGAATACGGATCTCCTTCAGCGCACGTTCGACATTGCTGTCGGTGTCGAACGCACGCCAGACCGTTCCCATCCCCCCCGAGCCGAGCCGAGCCGCTCGACGAGCCGAAACCGCCCGCCGACCAGATGCGTGACCAAGTGCCCGCCTGGTGTCATATGCCCGCCTTCGCCCTCGCTGCGCAACACGTGCTCAACCCCATGTGACCTCCGTGCCGATGTCCTGTTGCTTTTCGCCGATATTAGGCGTCGGGACCGGCGCCCTTTGGTCGACGGGTTCGCTGACCCGCCGGCGGGGCCCACGCACAACTTCCACCAGGAATATGATGGACCAGCGATACGGGCCGCCTGTCACTGATTTGAGGAAGCGCGGGTTCCACGGCGATGGGTTCCATGGCGATGGTATGCGTTCCACCCTGGGAACTCTGTGACTGAGATAACCTCTTGTTTGGCGTTCGGGTGGCTGCCTGGCCAGGATCTGGCAGGTATGCGGCCCGTTCGGCAGGCGGGCCGGTCGGGTGACCCGTCGATTAAACCGTTATCTCAATGCACTGAAAAGGAGTGGAGTGTGTTGCGGGCGCAACCGGCCCACCCCTGATGGTTTCCGGAGTTGATGGTTTTCGGGACTGTCGTGCTTGTGGGTGACCATACTCACGCCGCCATGTCCGGTGGCGCCCGTGTTCTCCGGAGTGTCCATGTTCACAGTGCCGCGTTGTTCACAGGCCCGCGTGCGCAGTGTCGCGTTCGCGGTGACCGCGCCCACGCCCACGTTTCGTTCGCGGGTGGCCATGCTCACGTCCGGGTGCTCGTGTCCGGGGTGTGGGGCGGGTCCCGGGGCCCGGCGCGTCGTGGCCACGGGACCGTGTCGGCGATGTCTTCGGACCCGCGTGACGTGGCCGTCACCGCCGATGGTCCGCGTCGGCGGTGGGCTGTCAGGTCCGCCACGGGTGCGCCCTCCGGCCCTGCCAGGCACGCCCCGCATGTTGTCGGATGCGTGACAGATGATCTGTCTGGTTGCCGACGCGGCCGCGTAGCCACCTCGCTGACCTGCGATGACAGATGCCGCTGCCGTAGGGGTCACCTGGCCCGCCCCGGGCGGACAGTGGCCGATCCGACGTCCACGACGGACATACAAGCTGTACGTACACCCTGTATGTTCTTGTGATGGAGCGGCCGTACGGCCGTACGACGTCGACGCCGAAGGGCGGTATTGCCGTGGCGGTGGAGTGGCGCTACTCGTTGCGGATAGGGACGTACCTGGCCAAGCAGAAAGTGCTGCGGCGCAAGCACTTTCCGCTTGTTCTCGAACTTGAGCCCCTGTTCGCGTGCAATCTGTCGTGCACCGGTTGCGGGAAGATCCAGCACCCGGCTTCCGTTCTCAAGCAGCGGATGAGTGTCGAGGACGCCATGGCCGCTGTGGAGGAGTGCGGCGCGCCGGTGGTCGCGATCGCCGGTGGTGAGCCGCTGATGCACCCGCAGCTCGACGAGATCGTCCGTCAGCTCGTTGCTCGCAAGAAGTTTGTCCTGCTGTGCACCAACGGCCTGTTGCTCCGTAAGAAAATGGCGAAGTTCACACCGTCGCCGTATTTCACCTTCATCGTCCACATCGACGGGCTGCGGGAGCGGCACGACGCGGTGGTGGAGAAGAACGGCACCTTCGACGAGGCGATCGCCGCGATCGCGGAGGCCAAGGCCGCGGGCTTCCGGGTGGGCACCAACTCCACCTTCTTCAACAACGACAGCCCGCAGGACGTCATCGACGTGCTGGCCTACCTCAACGACGAGGTGAAGGTCGACCAGATCCAGCTCTCGCCCGCCTATGCCTACGAGAAGGCCCCTGACCAGGAGCACTTCCTCGGGGTCACGCAGACCCGCGAGCTGTTCTCCAAGGTCTTCGCCGACGGCCGGCGCGCCAAGTGGCGGCTGAACCACTCGCCGGTGTTCCTGGACTTCCTGGAGGGCAAGCGCGATCTCTCCTGCACCGCGTGGGGTATCCCGAGCTACTCGCTCTTCGGCTGGCAGAAGCCCTGCTACCTGATGAGCGACGGATACGTCTCCTCCTACAAGGAGCTGGTCGAGACCACCGACTGGGACGCCTACGGCCGGGGCAAGGACCCGCGCTGCGCGAACTGCATGGCGCACTGCGGCTACGAGACCTCCGCGGTGCTCGCCACCACGTCCTCGCTGAAGGAGTCCCTGCGCGCCATGCGCAGCGTCTGACCGGCAGCGGCGTCTGAGCGGCGGCAGTGCCGACCGGTAGTGGTCGGTAGTCGTCCGCCGATGGGTAGTCGTCCGCCCGATGGACGACTACCCATCGGCGGACAGCCCCTGCTCCGAACGTATTTCTTTACATAATTCCTGTCGGGAGCTGGCCGCGTCGATCGTGGCTGGCTCCTCGTCGTGCGCGGATTCAGGGTGACCGCTGCGAGAGCGCCGGTACACAGGCCCTGGAGATGACCCACGGACGGAGACGACCTACGGAACGGCGTTCTTCGCCACCAGGCCGTCCTTCGCTTCCAGGCCGACCAGCAGGCGGTCCAGCACCTCACCCGCCTCCCGGCGCGCCTGCGCCGGGTCACCGGCCCGGCCGATCAGCAGGCTCGCCTCGGACAGAACGGCCGCCAGCACCCGGGTGAGGGGCATGACGGGCAGCGGGTCGATCCGGCCCTCCTCGATGGCCCGGGTCAGCCATTCGGCGAGCAGCCGGTAGCCGTAACGCTCGACCAGGACGTCCCATGCGTCATGCCCGAGCACGGCCGGGCCGTCGACCAGGACGATGCGCTGGAAGTCACTGTCGGTGCAGATGTCCAGGAAGGACTGAAACCCGGCGCGCAGCTGTTCCCAGGCGTCCGTGTCCGACTCGTCCGTGGCCCGCTTGAGCTCGGTGGTCACGAGCTGTTCGGCGACCTCGAGCGCGACCTGCTCCATGACGGCGCCGAAAAGATCCGCTTTGTCGCGGAAGTGGTGGTAGAGGGCGCCGCGGGTCACCTGCGCGTCGGCAACGATCTCCTCGGTGCCGGTGGCGGCATAGCCCTGGGTGCCGAACCGTAGCCGGGCGGCGGCCATGAGAGCCTGCCGGGTGGCGGCTGGATGCTCACTCCCGCCGGCTCTGGCCATTCGTCGATTATGTTGCACTCAGTCCTCTAATGGGCGAGTTAAACCGTAGGAATGTTTGTCACTGTGCTAGAGTCCGTCAAATACTTTTGATCATATAACGCTATCGGCCGGTCGCGCCATCGTCAGACTACGGCCGGTCTCCTTCACGATGCGCCCACGCTCGCACATGCGCCGGATCCGCGCGACCGCCGCATAATCACGGGCCGCCCACATCGCCATCCACAAGGCCGCCCACAAGGCCGCCCGCAACGACCAGCATCCACCGGACACGATCTAGTGTCCTGAGTCGTTGGTTCGTGTGCAGATAGAATGGGCTGGTGTCTGGCCCGAGCGCGGATCCCATCGAGTTGTCGTCTGCTGAGCGTGCGGTGCTGGAGGGCTGGGCCCGACGGCGGAAGACCGCGCAGGCGCTGGCGTTGCGCTCGCGGATCGTGCTGGCCTGCGCGGACGGTGGGACGAACTCGGGGGTCGCGGCCGAGCTCGGGATCACCCGGGGAACGGTCGCGAAATGGCGGGAGCGGTTCGCGGTCGACCGGCTGGAGGGCCTGTCAGACGAGGCACGTCCGGGAGCGCCTCGGAAGGTCACCGACGCCCAGGTCGAGGCGGTGATCGCGAGGACGTTGGAGGAGAAGCCACCGAACGGCGATACCCATTGGACATCGCGGTCGATGGCGAGGGCCAGTGGGCTGTCGCAGTCGACGGTGTCACGGATGTGGCGGGCGTTCGGGTTGAAGCCGCATCTGGTCGAGACGTGGAAGCTGTCCACCGACCCGCTGTTCGTGGACAAGGTCCGTGACGTGGTCGGGGTCTACCTCGACCCGCCGGAGAAGGCGATCGTGCTCTGCGTCGACGAAAAGTCGCAGGTGCAAGCTTTGGATCGCACGGCACCGGTGCTGCCCCTGATGCCGGGTACCCCGCAGCGGATGACCCACGACTACGTCCGCCATGGCACGACCAGCCTGTTCGCCGCGCTCGACCCGACGTCCGGGTCGGTGATCGCGCAGACCTTCCGGCGGCACCGTCACCAGGAGTTCCTGCGCTTCCTCAAGCTGATCGACTCCTCGGTCCCGAAGGGCTACGACCTGCACCTGGTCCTGGACAACTACGCCACCCACAAGACCCCGGCGGTGAAGAACTGGCTGCTGCGCCACCCCCGCTTCCACCTGCACTTCACCCCGACCTCGGCGTCGTGGATGAACTGGAGGGTTCCCACTTTCGTGGACAGTCCTAACTATGCAGCACGAAGTGTTTGTCCGTCAAATTCTTCCTCGAACTCGACAGGCGTGAGATAGCCGATCGAGGAGTGCAACCGCTGCCGGTTGTAGTAGATCTCGACATATTCGAAGATCCCCGCCCGGACGCGGTCTATGGTATCGAACGGGTGGAGGTGGACGAACTCCTTCTTGAGGGTGGCCCAGAAGGACTCCGCCGCGGCGTTGTCGAAACAGATCCCGGTACGGCCGACGGAGTTTCGGACGTTGTTGTCGCGACAGAAGGCGACGAACTCACGGCTGGTGTACTGACCGCCTCGGTCGGCGTGGAATATGACGCCGCCGGGTGGCCGCCGGCGGGTGACGGCCATACGAAGCGCGTCGAGAACGAGTTCGGTGCGCATGTGATCGGCGACCGCCCAGCCGGCGATCTTCCGAGAGAACGCGTCGATGACGGAGGCCATGTACACCCAGCCATCCCAGGTGCGAATATATGTTATGTCGCCGTACCACAACTGGTTCGGTGCGGACGCGGCGAAGTCTTGGCCGACAAGATCAGGCAGCGATGAGGAGTCCGCGGCCTGCACCGTCGTCACCGGCCGGCGGGGACGCGGATGCACGCTGACCAGGCCCATCGTCGCCATCAGCCGCTGGACCCGCTTGTAGGCGACGGCGACGCCCTGGCGGCGGATCTCGTGGAAGATCCGCCGCACGCCGTACCGCCCCTCGTGACGGTCGAAAACAGCTCTGATCATGGTCGACAAGGTGGCGTCGTCCTTCTCCCTCCGAGACGGGCCGCGTTTCTTCCACGCATAGTAGCCCTGTCGGGACACGTCGAGTTTCTTGCACATGTAGTCGACGGGAAAGGTGTTCGCGCCGTCGGCGGACACAGGCTTCTTCGGAGCGTGTATCGAGATGAACTCGAACTTTACTTCTGCTCGCTCGCGAAGAAGCTCGCCGCTTTTTTTAGGAAGGCGATGTCCATCTGCGCCTGCGCGTACTTCTTCCGGAGCTCCTCAAGTTCCGCGCGCTCCGACACCGACAGCGGCCGCTCCTCGGTCTCGCCGTTCTCCTTCGCCTTCTTCACCCAGTTTCCCAACGTGGTCTCGTGGATACCCAGACTCTTCGCGACCTCGGTCACCGACCGGCCCGAGTCGAGCACCAACCTTACTGCCTCGGATTTGTACTCCTGGGTGAACTTCCGGCGAGCTGACCCCATGACGCTCCTTCCCTATGGACAGCGAACCTCAGGTTCGCTGTCCACGGAAGCGGGATCACTCCAAACCTGGTCGAGCGCTGGTTCGCGGAGCTGACCACCCGCAAGCTGCGCCGATCGACGCACCGCTCGGTCGTCGAACTCGAAGCCGACATCCGCCGATGGATCAACGCCTGGAACAAGGACCCGAAGCCGTTCGTCTGGGCCAAGACCGCCGACGAGATCCTCGAGACCCTCGCCGCCTACTGCCAGCGAATCAACGACTCAGGACACTAGTCTCGGCATCATGACGACAATCGAGCCGCCCACAACGACCCCGGCCTGGGGTGAGCCACGCAGCAAGACCGTCACCTGGCATGATCCACTGCTCACCGCCGCGGTGGGGCGGACGATGAACGGTCTGGACTTTCTCCTGGCGATCCGGGACGGTCGGGTGCCACCTCCGCCGATCACCGCTCACTTCGACTTCGGGATCAGCGAGGTTGCCGAGGGCGACGTCGTCTTCAGATGTCTTCCGGACGAGTCCGCCTACAACCCTCTCGGCACGGTTCACGGCGGCCTTGTCTGCACTCTGCTGGACACGGTCGCCGGATGCTCCGTGCACACGACGCTGCCGGCCGGCCTCGGGTACACGTCCATCGAAATCAAGGTCAACTATCTTCGTCCGGTACGGGTGGTCAGCGGTCGTCCCGCCGAACTGACCGCGCACGGCTGGGTCACCAAACCCGGCCGTCGGGTCGCGTTCGCCGAAGGGGATGTCCGCGACGCCGCCGGCAAGGTGGTCGCCACCGCCAGCAGCACCTTTCTGGTCTTTCCGCTCGAGAGCGACGCTCCAGGCGCGTAGCGCGGGCCGTTCACGCGGTCCTGCCCGTTTGCGGGAACACGGCTGCTTGCGGGAACACGGCTGCCTACGGGGAGGCGGCTGCCTGCGGGGGGACAGCTGCCGCCCCGGTGTCCAGGCAGCGCCGGAGAGCGACCGTGCCGGACGCCAGAGCGCTGACGAGGACACCCGGCCCGGCCAGGGGGAGCGCGGCGAACGTCCCGGTGCCGCTACTGGCATCGGCGCCGCTGCCGGTGGGGTCGGTGGGGCTCCCGCCGCCGGTGGGGCCGATGGTGCCGGTCGTGCCGGCGGGCAGGCCCAGCCCGTCCGGGCCGGGGCCGGCGATCAGCAACGCGCCGATCACACGGGCGCCGCCGAGGACCGCCGGCCCGTGCAGGCCCGGCGCCGCCGCATCCAGGCACAGGGCCTGCCGGAGCAGCGGCCGGGCGCTCCGGACCCTCCGACCAGCGCCGTCGTTCCGCCGGATGTCGCCCGCTCCGGCGTTGTCGGCTGCCCCGGCCGTGCCACCGCCCGGGCGGCTGCCGGTGTTCGTGTCGATGCCGTCCGTGCCGTTCCGGACGCCGTCCGGGATGCTCCTGACGTCGTCCTCGGCACTGCCGGTGACGTTGGCAGCGCTGCCCTCGTCCGCGGTGTCGTCCTCGACGTCGACCCGCAGGGTGGACGAGATCGAGCCGGGCGGCTCCCCGAAACGCCCGAGGACGATCTCCTCCCGCCACAGCAGGCGGGCGTCCGCGGCGAGCCTGATCGTCGCTCGCATCAGGTGCCGGCATCCGTGGGCGGCCACGGTCGGCTCGGGCAGGTACTCCAGCGCGCCGCCCGGCCCGACATCGGCGTGGACGTCGAACAGCGACGGCCGCTCGTCGCGCCCGGGCAGCGCGACGGTCGCGGCCGTCGTGCGCAGCACCAGCCGGACCCCCGCGCCGACCGTGACGTCCAGCCGCAGCTGGTCACCGGCAAGCGGCCCGGCCGCGGCGTTCACCAGATACACGGTGACGGTCGGCAGCCCGTCCCCGGGCCGTGTCCGGCTGCCCGTACGCCGCAGGACCAGCGGCACCTGCGACCTCAGCTCGCTGACCCGCACCCCGGCAGCCTGAATCCGGCCGTCCCGGATCCGCCTGTCGTGCGGCCTGCCACCAGCTTCGTGGTTGTTGGCCCCGTTGCCGTGGATCCGGCTGTCGATCCCGTTGCCGCGAGTCTCGCGGGGGTCGCGCTTACTGCCAGTTGTGACTGGTTCGATCCGGATGACCGCGTGCGCACTGATCGACGTTCGGCCGATGCGTGCCGGTGGCCGTCCTGGCCCGATATCGATCATCCCGGTGTCCGTTTTCTTTCCCTTCCGTCCGTGGCCTTGTCCTTGATGGCCTTGTCCTTGATGACCTCGTCCCTGATGCTGTCGCCAACCAGCGCTGACGGGACCGACCGGGCCCGCGGCACGAGCGGCTTCAGCCGGCAGGATGTGGTGCGGCGGGGTGCGTGCCGGGTGGCGCGGGGGCTGGTCGGGTGTGGGCCGGGCGGGTTCAGGACAGTCGGCCTGGGGCGGCGGTCTGGGCCGCCAGGTGATCCGAAGGCCGCGGCGGGCCGTGCGGTGCGGGAGCCGCGTGCGCCGCCGCAAGCACCCCGAGCACCCAGTTGGCCACCTCGGCCGCTCCTGGTTGCGCCGTCAGCGAGGTGAACAGCACCGGACGGTCATGGCGGAGCCGTTCGGCGTCCCGGGCCATGACGTCGAGGTCCGCGCCGACGAGCGGTGCGAGATCGGTCTTGTTGATGACAAGAAGGTCACTGTTGGTGACGCCCGGGCCGCCCTTGCGGGGCACCTTGTCGCCGCCGGCCACGTCGATGACGAATATCTGCCGGTCGACGAGGCCGTAACTGAAGGTCGCGGTCAGGTTGTCGCCGCCGCTTTCGACCAGGACCAGGTCGAGCGGGCCGAAGTCCGCCTCCAGGTCCTCGACGGCGTCCAGGTTCGCGCTGATGTCGTCCCGGATGGCGGTGTGCGGGCAGCATCCCGTCTCGATCGCGCGGATGCGCGCCGGGTCGAGCACACCGGCCGCGCGCAGGAAGTCGGCGTCCTCGGTGGTGTAGATGTCGTTGGTCACGACCGCGAGCCGCAGGGTGCCGGCAAGGGCCCGGCACAGCGCCGCGACCAGCGCCGTCTTGCCGCTGCCCACCGGCCCACCCACACCGATGCGGACCGCCCGGCCGTCCGGCCGAGCCCCCGGGCGTGCTTCCGGCCGCACGTCTCCGACTACGCTCGGCCGCGCTGCCGGCGGCGTCGGCGGAGACGTTGGCTGCTGTGCCGCTTCGGACGGGTGCCCGGCACCGGTACGCCGGGCCGGGCCGCCGCCCGCCGCGGGGGACGTCTGAATGTCGTGCTCGCGATGCATCCCTACACCTTCCCGAACTTCTCCCGGCCTCGCACCCACGCCCGCACTGCCCTCCAGGCAGGCCGGCCAGAAGAGGAACGCTTCCCACCCCGCCCCCGCGCCCACATCCGCACTCGCGCCCGCGCCCGCCCCCGCACGGTCTGCCGACCGCTGCGGCCGCCCTTCCACCCCAGGCACCCTCGCGCTCACCATTCGCGCAAGATCATGATCGTTGATGTTGTCAACCAGCCATTAGTTTTCCCTCTAGTGTCCTGAGTCGTTGATTCGTGTGCAGATAGAATGGGCTGGTGCCTGGCCCGAGCGCGGATCCCATCGAGTTGTCGTCTGCTGAGCGTGCGGTGCTGGAGGGCTGGGCCCGACGGCGGAAGACCGCGCAGGCGCTGGCGTTGCGCTCGCGGATCGTGCTGGCCTGCGCGGACGGTGGGACGAACTCGGGGGTCGCGGCCGAGCTCGGGATCACCCGGGGAACGGTCGCGAAATGGCGGGAGCGGTTCGCGGTCGACCGGCTGGAGGGCCTGTCAGACGAGGCACGTCCGGGAGCGCCTCGGAAGGTCACCGACGCCCAGGTCGAGGCGGTGATCGCGAGGACGTTGGAGGAGAAGCCACCGAACGGCGATACCCATTGGACATCGCGGTCGATGGCGAGGGCCAGTGGGCTGTCGCAGTCGACGGTGTCACGGATGTGGCGGGCGTTCGGGTTGAAGCCGCATCTGGTCGAGACGTGGAAGCTGTCCACCGACCCGCTGTTCGTGGACAAGGTCCGTGACGTGGTCGGGGTCTACCTCGACCCGCCGGAGAAGGCGATCGTGCTCTGCGTCGACGAAAAGTCGCAGGTGCAAGCTTTGGATCGCACGGCACCGGTGCTGCCCCTGATGCCGGGTACCCCGCAGCGGATGACCCACGACTACGTCCGCCATGGCACGACCAGCCTGTTCGCCGCGCTCGACCCGACGTCCGGGTCGGTGATCGCGCAGACCTTCCGGCGGCACCGTCACCAGGAGTTCCTGCGCTTCCTCAAGCTGATCGACTCCTCGGTCCCGAAGGGCTACGACCTGCACCTGGTCCTGGACAACTACGCCACCCACAAGACCCCGGCGGTGAAGAACTGGCTGCTGCGCCACCCCCGCTTCCACCTGCACTTCACCCCGACCTCGGCGTCGTGGATGAACCTGGTCGAGCGCTGGTTCGCGGAGCTGACCACCCGCAAGCTGCGCCGATCGACGCACCGCTCGGTCGTCGAACTCGAAGCCGACATCCGCCGATGGATCAACGCCTGGAACAAGGACCCGAAGCCGTTCGTCTGGGCCAAGACCGCCGACGAGATCCTCGAGACCCTCGCCGCCTACTGCCAGCGAATCAACGACTCAGGACACTAGGGCCGCGCATCCCCCGTCGATCATGTTATTGAGTGCGGAAGTGGCTGCCAGGACAGCCGCTTGATCCCTCGATCGTGTGACATGGCAATTTTGATCGCGAACGAAGGGTGGAACGGTTCCGGTTCGGCGTGTGGAGGCGCGGCGTGGGAAACGCGAGGCGGTGGGTGTCGGCGGAAAGTGCGTCGCCGCTCCATTCACGACTCCCGCGACGGCGGGGCCGGATAGGGCGATCTCCGGGGAGTCGGGGGTGGGCGCGGATTGCTGGTGGTGGGGGTTGGGTGGTCATTCCGTTGGCTGGCTTCTGAGGGGAACCGGCGGGGGTGTCGGTTTTCGGGCGGCCCGGGGGCGTGGTGGGTACGATGCGATCACTGCAACCGAGTCGGGGACGGTCATGGGAAGCGTTCGACGTACGCGTCTGCTGGGCGCGTCCGCGGCATGGGGCGTCCTGGCACTCGTCATCGCCATCGCGTTCATCGTCGACGGTGCATCCGATCCCACGGCCGGCTCCGGGGGGTCGAATTCCTCGTCGGGAACGGGCTCCATATCGAAACCGGCGCTGGCGCCGGACGAATACCAGGCCGTGTTGACCAGGGTCGAACAGGCGGTACGCCCCGCCGTGGACCGGCTTCTGGCGGCGACCACGCTCGCGGAGGTCGACTCCGCGCGGATCGACCTCGCCACGGCACTGCACCAGCAGTGGGATTACGTCCAGACGATCACACCGCCTTACCAGGCCCGTGAGCAGCACGGTATGTTGGAAAGCGCTCTCCTCGTCTGGAACAGGCTGGAGAAGGACATCTCCTCGGCGGACGTGGCGAAACTGAATTCCTGCGGCGTACAGAACGCACTACAAACGCAGTTGTACGAGGCCAAGCGAGATGTCTACCGGGCGGTGAAGTCCGGCACCTACAAGACGGCCATGGCGAGTTTTTCCGAGATTAATCTGAAGTTCGGTGGACTGATGTTACCGCTGGAGCCGGCGGCCCCTCAGATCACCGATCGGCGCGCGGCCAACGGCGCGATCGTCCAACGATCCGGCCGGCGAGGGTACGGAAGCCTGCGGATCAAAAACAGCGATGTCACCGACGTCGCCGTCCTGGTGGCCAACGGAGACCCGTCAGACCCTCAGCTCACTGTTTACGTGCGGAGCAACACCAGCGCCACGGTGACCGGGATCGCCGGCACCTACTGGGTCTACTTCAAATCCGGCAGCGACTGGGACGCCGCCCGCCGCGGATTCACCCGGGACTGCTCCTTCGAGAAGTTCGATGACTCGTTCGACCCGAACACGAACTGGGAGATCAGTCTCGAGAAGACCTCCACCGGCAACGCCACGACCAGCACGGTCCCCGCATTCTAGAACCACGATCGGTATCGTTCCCACCGTAGTTCCCTCGCTGGCTGCCCCCATGGCGGAATCTGTAGACACGCGCCGGCCCGCCCGGCGTCGACAGGCAGACCCGTGGCCACAGTCAGAGAAAATCTGGCCGCTGCCAGGAACGCTATGAAGCCCACCACGAACAGCACGAAACGTCGCGGATTTATCGGGAAGCTATTCGGACACTGACCGTTTCGATCGGGCTGGGTCAGGAGGCGAACATGCGGGTTTTGGTGGTGTGGTGGTGTTCGGCGAGGAGTTCCAGGCGGGGGGCGGTGGTGGCGGGGAGGTCCGCCGGGGGGTGGTTCGACAGGGCGGTCGCCTCGGTGGCGGTGCGGTCGACGGCGGGGGTGAGGCGGGTGAGCAGGGCGGTGACCGCCAGTGGGTCCAGGCCGAGCAGGCGGGTCGCGGCCGAGGCGGGGCCGCTGACCGTGCTGTAGGCGACGGCCAGCGCGGCGTCGGCGGGGGAGAGGCCGGCGTGCGCGGCGACCAGGCCGAACGCGACCGGATGGTGCGGCGCCGGGACCGGGCAGGACAGCCCTGGCCAGGCGGCGCGGCCCGCCCGCAGCAGTGCCCGGCCCTGCGCGCGGCTGGCGGAACGCTGCGCCGGCGACGGCGTCCGCGCGTCCAGCTCGACGTCCAGTTCGATGATTGCCCTGGTCGGTGTCGTGACGGTGCCGGCGAGGTCGGTATCGGAGGAAGTAGCGATCTCCTCCGGGTACGGCCGGTTTGACGACGGTCGGTCTGACGACGGCTGGGGCGGCGCGGCCGATGGCCGTCCCGAAATAGTGATCGGGAGGTTCCCATCCGTATGCGGGCTGCGAGTCAGCCGGCAGGTGGCGGCGGCGAAGGCGGCGGAGACCAGGCCGGTCGTGGCCAGCCGGCCGCGCAGGAAGCGTTCGAGATCGGCGAGGTCGGTGACGCTGCCGTCGACGGTCGCGGCCTCGATCCCGCCGGAGTGCGCATGACCACCCGCTGGCAGCCGCCCGTCCGCCAATAGCAACAACGCCGCCCGGCTCGCGTCCACCATCAGGTGTCCTCTCCTCCCAGCAGCGGGCGTCCCAACGTGGCGAGCATCCCAACAACCGCCAACGGCGAACGGCCGTGAGTGACCATCACACTCCCGCAGCGCGTTCCGCGGGGCACGCAGGCCGTCCGCACCGACTGCCGTTGGCGGCAGAGCGACATCGCGGTACGACAGCAGTAGCATCTTGGTATGACGCTGGCGAAACGCAAGGTCTCGGTCACCCTCGACGCCGACCTCGTCGCGGCGGTCGAGGCAGCCGGCGAGAACCTGTCCGCCCAGGTGAACACAGCGCTCCGAGACGAACTCGCCCGGCGCCGCCGGCACCGGGCGCTCGGCGACATGCTCGACCAGCTCGCCGCTGAGCGTGGAGCGCTCGACACCGCCGAGGATCAGGAAGAAATCGCCAGATTCATGCGTCTGCTGGGCGGCACAAGCGATAGCCCAGTTTCGAGCTCGAACGCCCTGCCAGGTGCTGCGGACAGTGTGGCAGGCCGGCACGGAACGCAGCTGTGACGCGAGTCGTCCTGGACGCGGAGGCCGTGAACGCTCTGGTACGAGCCGACCATCCCGCCGAGCGGACGGTACGTCATGCCATGACGGCGGCACATCGACTGCGCCGGGACGTGGCGGTGGCTGCCGTAACCCTTGCGGAGCTCTACCGGGGTGCCGGCCGCAGCCGGGCACTGGACGCAATGCTCGCTCGGGAAGCACCCGACGGGCTGCTCGTCCGGAACACCGATCGTGACCTGGCCCGCCTGGTAGGCGCGCTGCTCGCCGAGGCCGACCTGGGATCGGACTATCTGGCGGACGCGCATGCGGCTGCTGTCGCGGTCGAGGCCGGCGGCGGAGTCGTCCTGACCGGTGATCCCGGTGATCTGACCCGCCTGGCCGGCATCCATCGGACGGTGGTCGTTGAGCCGCTGGCCAGTGTGGACGGAGCATTACAGCGTGGACGCCGACGGGAGAGGAATCAGAAGAGGAAATAGCGCTGGGCCATGGGGAGTTCGGCTACCGGGGCGGGTTCTATCGTGTCGCCGTCGACGGTGACGGTGAATGTTTCCGGGTCGACGTGGATGTCGGGGGTGGCGGTGTTCTCGGGCAGGTCCGCCTTGCCGCGGCGGCGGACGTCGGCGACCGCGGCCATCGGTTTGGCCAGGCCGAGGCGCGCCGGCAGGCCGGCGTCGAGGGCCGCGGGGGCGACGAACGACAGTGACGACGCCGCGGCCGGGCCCGCCGCCGCCCCCCACATCGGGCGCGGCAGCACCGGCTGCGGGGTGGGGATGGAGGCGTTCGCGTCGCCCATCGCCGCCCAGGCCACGAACCCGCCCTTGATGACGACGGCCGGCCGGACGCCGAAGAACGCCGGATCGTAGAGCACCAGGTCGGCGAGCTTGCCCGGCTCCACCGAGCCGATCTCGGCGTCCAGGCCATGCGCGACGGCCGGGCAGATCGTGTACTTGGCGACGTACCGGCGGGCGCGGGCGTTGTCGGCGCGCCCGTCCCCGGGCAGTGGGCCGCGCCTGGCCTTCATCACGTGCGCGGTCTGCCAGGTGCGCAGCACGACCTCGCCGATGCGTCCCATGGCCTGCGAGTCCGAACCGATCATCGAGATGGCGCCGAGGTCGTGCAGGACGTCCTCGGCGGCGATCGTGGACGGCCGGATGCGGCTCTCGGCGAAGGCCAGGTCCTCGGGCACGGTCGGATTCAGATGGTGGCAGACCATGAGCATGTCGAGGTGCTCGTCGAGGGTGTTGACGGTGTGCGGGCGGGTCGGGTTCGTCGAGCTCGGCAGGACGTTCGCTGCCGCGGCCACGGTGATGATGTCCGGGGCGTGCCCACCGCCGGCACCCTCGGTGTGGTAGGCGTGGATGGCCCGGCCGGCGATCGCGGCCAGGGTGTCCTCGACGAAACCGGCCTCGTTGAGGGTGTCGGAGTGCAGCGCGACCTGCACCCCGGAGGCGTCCGCGACCCGCAGGCAGGCGTCGATCGCCGCCGGTGTGGAGCCCCAGTCCTCGTGCAGTTTGAAGCCGGCGGCACCGCCGCGCAGCTGCTCCCACAGGGCGCCCTCACCCACGGTGTTGCCCTTGCCGAGCAGGACGACGTTGACCGGCAGCGCGTCCATCGCCGACAGCATCCGGGCGAGGTTCCACGGGCCGGGGGTGACGGTCGTGGCCTTGGTGCCCTCGGCGGGCCCGGTCCCGCCGCCGATCAGGGTGGTGATGCCGGCGCCGAGGGCTTCGGGGACCTGCTGCGGGCAGATCAGGTGGACGTGGCAGTCCACCGCCCCCGCGGTGAGGATCTTCCCGTTGCCGGCGAGGATCTCCGTGCCCGGTCCGATGACCAGGTCGGGATGGACGCCGTCCATGATGTCGGGGTTGCCGGCCTTGCCGAGCGCGACGATCCGCCCGTCGCGGATGCCGACGTCGGCCTTGACGACCCCCCAGTGGTCGAGGACGACCGCGCCGGTGATGACCAGGTCCGGGGCGCCTTCGGCGCGCGACGCCCGGGCCTGCCCCATGGACTCCCGGATCACCTTGCCGCCGCCGAACACCGCCTCGTCGCCGGTGCCGGCACCGGCGGGCCCGCGGCTGCGGTCCTCGGTGACCTCGATGAACAGGTCGGTGTCGGCGAGGCGGACGCGGTCGCCGACGGTCGGCCCGTACAGGTCGGCGTAGCGGGCCCGGTCGAGGTGGCGGCTCACGGGCGCGCCCCGCCCCGGCCCGCGCGGCGATCCAGCGGGCCGGCCGATTCGGGGCGCAGGCCGGGCACCAGCAGCCGGCCGCCCAGCGGGACGAGATCCACCTCGCGTTCGACGCCCGGCTCGAACCGGACGGCGGTGCCGGCCGGGACGGCCAGCCGGTGTCCCCAGGCGGCGTCCCGGTCGAACTGAAGAGCGGGGTTGGCGGCGGCGAAATGGTAGTGCGACCCGACCTGCACAGGACGGTCGCCGACGTTGCGCACACGCAGCGTCAGCACCGGCCGTCCCGGGTTGATCTCCACCGGGTCGTCGTCGTGCCGGATCTCGCCCGGCCGGATACCGGTGCCCGCACTCATCGGACCGGCCCGCTCACCGAAGGTCCCGGAGGATGCCCGGGCCTTCGGACCGGGGAGGAATCCGGCCTCCCGTGGAGCGAACCGCGAACCTCGACAACGCGAACCCGCTTTCGTGTAGCTGGAATCCCCCGCGTTCACGCGGGGGAGGACGTCAGGGGATCGGCTCGTGGACGGTGACCAGCTTGGTGCCGTCCGGGAAGGTCGCCTCGACCTGGATCTCGCGAAGCATCTCGGGGACGCCGTCCATGACGTCCTCGCGGGTGAGCACGGTCCGTCCGGCGGACATCAGGTCGGCGACGCCGCGGCCGTCCCGGGCGCCTTCGAGCAGGAACGACGTGATGACGGCGGTCGCCTCCGGATGGTTCAGCCGCAGGCCGCGGGCCCGCCGTTCACGGGCGAGCCCGGCTGCCACGTGGATGAGCAGCCGTTCCTGTTCGTGCGGGCTGAGCAGCACGGTGGCGAAGTCTAGCGGTCACAGGTACGTCACGGCCACGCAGTGCCGCCCGGACGCGTCTCCGGGGTGCGTCGTCGTGATGTCCGGAATCTCTTGAAAAGCCCACTGTTGTGACTATCAGCGCCGAATCTGTGACGGCCACGTTAAAAGGCGCTGGTTTGCGGGCGCCGCCGCGGATGTGGCGGCACAGTTAGCGGCTATGCCGCGTCCGCGTACCCGGTGCGGGGCCGCGGGGCCGCGCCAGGGCGTAACGTACGTCACATTGCCGAGCGACTTCTTAGCGCAGGGTCATGCCCCATCCTCGTCCAAACGGTGTCTGCGGAGGGTTCATGACCACCGAGCGTGACCGCCAACAGGGGTGGTCCGCGCGCGGACCCGAACCGGTGACCTGTCTGCCGGAAAGGCCCTCGGCCGAGCACGGCCACCGGCCGCGGCGCGCGGCTGTCCCCGGCGCTGCCGCTCTCGCCCCGAGCGCGGCAGAACTCCAGCGCCTGCGCAGGGTCGCGGACGGTCAGGAGGAGGCGGACCTGATCGTCCATGGCGGCACGCTGGTCGTCGTCCACACCGGTGAGCTCCAGCGCCGTGACCTGCTGATCGTCGGACGGTTCATCGCCGCGGTGACGCAGCCCGGGGCGTTGGGGGCCCGCCGGGCGCTGGACGCGTCCGGCCGCTATCTCCTGCCCGCCTATGTCGACGAGCGCATCCGGGTCGAACAGACCCTGCTGACCCCCGGTGAACTCGCCCGCGTCGTCGTACCCCGGGGAACGGTCACCCTGCTGGCGGACACCAGCGGGTTGACCGGGTTGTACGGGCCGCGCGGCGGACAGCTCGTCACTGCCACCCGCACCCCGGCACGCCTGCTGGAAACACTGCCCGTGACATCGGCCGTACCGCCCATGCCTACGGGGAGGATGACGATGGTGCCGCGGCAGCCAGGCTCCTTACCCGCATCCGCCGGAGGAACATCACTGGACGTCACCGGCATGGCCGGGAGGCTCCCCGTGGGGCCCGAGCCCGCCGGGCTCGCCGAGGCCGGGCCCGTACCAGGGCCCGTATCCGGGTCGGTATCCGCGCCGGGGCCCATGTCCGGCTCCGGGCCGGCATCGGCGTCGGCGGGCCCGCCGGTCGGGCGAACCGCTGACGACGGCACCTGGGAGGCTCTGCTGGACGCCGCCGGCGGGCGCACGGTCATCGATCTTGCCGTGCACGGCCATCTCGACCGGGACGTCCGCCGGGCGGTCGCAGCGGGCATGGCCCCGATGACCGCCGTCCGCATGGCCACCCTTGCCCCGGCCCGTCGCCACGGCCTGGAGCACCTGCTCGGGTCGCTCACACCGGCGCGTCTGGCCGACATCCAGATCGTCAGCGAGATCGCCGGATTCCAGCCGCCGGAGGTCGTGCTCTCCGGCGGGCGGCTGGCCGCGGAGCGGGGCCGCCCGCTGTTCGACAACCTTGACGTCGTCCCCGCCTGGGCTCGGGAACGGCTGTCGCTGCCCGCCGGCCTGCACAGCGGGTCGTTCACCGTGCCGGCGGCGTCCGTCGGCCCCGCCGGTCGGGGCGTGAACGCGGTCGAAGTATTCCTCGCGCAGAGTGATTTTCCGGGTGTTGAAAGTGTCGCGGTGCGGCCGGTCGCCGTCGATGGCGCCACCGGTCGCGTTGAAGCGGATCCAAAACATGATCTTTTGAAGGTGGCCCTTGTCACCTGCCGCGTGCATCGGGACCGGCCCGCCGGGATACGGGTCGGGCTCATCCGCGGGATCGGCCTGCGCCAGGGCACGATCGGGATGACCACGAGCGTGGCACCCGGTGACCTGGCCATCATCGGGGTCGGCGACCACGACATGATGACGGCCGCCCGGGCGCTGGAGGGGATGGGCGGCGGTTTCGTGGTGGTCGACCGCGGCTGGGTACTCGCGGCCTGCCCGCTGCCGGTGGCCGGCGTGATGAGCGACGCCCCCTGGGACGCCGTGCACGACCAGTTGGACGGCGTCAACGCGGCCGCCGCGGCACTCGGTTGCACGCTCGCAGCACCGTTCCTCACCCTCGCGTCGTTGGGCCAGCGGCTCTGCCACCCGCTCTCCTGACGGAACGTCCACCCGCTCTCCCGGCGGAACGGTCCGCCCGCCTCCCCCCGCGACGGCCGGAGCCGGTGTGGGCCTGACACTTCTGCTCGGTGCGTGTGGTGGATCCACGCCGTTGTCCTCCGTGGAGGCCGAGCCGGTGACAGCGGTCGAGGCCGCGCCAAGCATTGCGCCGGTCGATCTGCCAACCGATCTGGCACTGCCGTCGCGGACGGCTCCTCCGGCGGTGGAGACGGCGGCTCCCCAGGTTGCCACGACCGCGACGGCGGGAGTGGAGGCCCTGAAGGGAACGGTCGTCCCCGCGGGCTTTCCGTTCCCGAAGGGAGCTGTCTCCACGGTCTCGGTGTCCAAGCCCCAACGTGCGACGATCTCGTTGCGTGATGTGACACCTACTGCGGCGGTCCAGTTCTACCGACAGGCGCTGCCTGCCGCCGGCTACAAGTCCTGCAGTAGGGCGGCTCGGACGGCAGGACGAAGCGCACCTTCGAGGGAAAGGGCCAGGGCATCCAGTTCCTCGCGGGCGGTGACGGCAGTCCGGATCTTGTCCTGCTCCTCTTCGACAACCTGTAACAGCGGAATGCGTAGGTGGAAAATGCTGCTGTAACAACGGTTTCCACCTACGGACGCGGAAGCTGTAGGTGGAAACCGTCGTTGTGGTGATAGTTTCCACCTACGGCTTCCGCTGCAGGAGTGCCGCGGGCTGACCGTTGCGGTGGCGGCGTGATCCCGCAGAGCGCGGTCCCGGAGAGAAGGACGTTGCCGGGGAGAAGATCCGACCTTGGTCGCAGTGTTCTTTTCAGGTGTCCCGGGCGGTTGTCGTAACCACGGTGGTTGTTGAGGCGACTACTGGTCGCGGAACCGTGGGCACCTGGTTTGAGCTGGCGTTTCGTGCCGCTGACCGCCGATTTGGAAAGGCGGCGGCCAGCAGCGGTGCGCACGGGTCAAAAGGTGGGGTGGGTGTAGGCGGCCGCGGAGCGGACGGGAAGATAGCGGATGGGAGGATAGCGGTACCGGGATTCCGGTCGTCCTTGTGTACGTGCGTTCATTACGTGCCGGTGTGCGCGCACCTGCCGGCAGTCGGTATGAGCCGATGACGGGCTGGCTCACGGGCAGACGGCTCGGGTCGGAGAGGTCGGAGAGGTCGGGCGGGCCGGGTTGGGAAGATCAGGGGCGGGAACCTGCCCTCGCGCGACGGGCGTAGCGGAGGATGCCACCGGGCCGGTCGCGCGCCGGAGCCCGCTGGGTTCGTTCAGCCAGCGCGGCCAGCGTGGACAGTGCCCGCCGCAACGCGATCCCGACGGTATCCGCGTTTGCCTGGGCGTCACCGGGCGCGCCGCCCGTGGGCATGTCGGCATCCGTGCCGGTGCTGCCGGTGTGCCGGTGGCGCCGCGGTCGGTGGTTGCCAGGGGCAGGCCGTCCAGTGGGTGTCTTTCCCGCGCGGCGAGATGCAGATCCATGATCATTTGCTCGGCGCGCGCGGCCGCGGCCAACCGGTCGGGGCTCCCTGCGCAGTCGTTGCGGAACAGGCGGGCATAGATGCGGGTGGACGTGGCGTCCTCGGGCTGCAGGCAGAAGAAGATCGTGCTGGTGATCCCGGTGTCGGGCCAGCGCAGGACCAGGCGGAGCTGGAACGGTGGCCGGTAGACACAGGTCGACAGGTGACGGCGCCCGCTCCACGGCCGCGGGCCAGCCGTCGTCGTCACCGGCTCCGCGGAATTGGTGACTGTCTGCTCCATCCGTAGGCGGAATCCATTGCCATCGGTAGTGATGTCACGGCGAAAAGTGATTGTTTGTTCGCCTGTGCCGCCCGCGCCCGCGCGGATCGGGCCGGTGCGGACCGGGTCGGCGCAGACCAGGCTCGGATGGACGAACGGCAGGTTCGCCGCATCGAGGAGATCGTCGGTGAGCACACCCGCGCATGCCCGGCTCCGGCTGACGTCCAGCCATCGGGAGACGAAGATGGGGTTGTCCGTCTCGGGCAGGTCGATGATGTCCGCGAACGGTTCCTCGGGGGCGATCCAGATCAGCCCGTGGCGTTCGGTGGCGCCCCACGCCGAGGTGGCCCGGGCGCGTTCCGACCAGGAGGCGTCCGAGCCAGACATGGGCCCCGAACCGGGCACAGGCCCCGAACCGGGCACGGACTGCGAACCGGGCACGGACTGCGGGTCGGGCACGGGCTGCGGGTCGGGCATGGCTGTGCATGCGCCGGACGCGACGAAACGCCAGCCGTGGTAGGCGCAGACCCGCCGGGGGCCGTCGACACGGCCGGCCGCCGGCGGCGTCAGCAGATATGGACAGTGGTCGGCAAGGGCCATCACCCGGTTGTCGAGGCGGGCGATCACCCATGGTTCGCCGAGGAGCCGTACGGACACCGGCTCGTCACCGATGTCCGACGACCGCGCGACCGGATGCCAGCCGTGTCGCAGCGAAGGATCCGTGTTCGTCATTCGTGGGCGGACGTCGACCACCTCCTGGGAGAAGGGGCTGCCGGGGCAGGGGTGCCGGCCGTGGGCGCGGATCGCAAGCCAGGTGCTGGTTCGACCTGGTCCGGTCCGCGGCCCGGTGACGAGTTTGGTAAAAGCGTTCTTCGAATGTGTTGATTGAAGTGAGCTGTTGTTTCGGTTTCGCGTCCCGGGTGTGACGCAAGGTGATGGTGATCGATATCTCACTGTGTTCCGTCACCGTGTTCCCGGGGCTGCCCGGCCGTGGCTCCAGGCCAGGGGCCCGTACCGCCGAAAATTATGTGATCATGATGTCTCCGTGTTCGGGGAGCCTGTGAGCGCCGTCGTGAGAACGCTCCCCTTTTCGGGCAATACCGGACGTCGCCGTACCGGGCGGCTATGATTCCCACCGCGGACGTATCGTGCTCAATACGGATGAGTACGGTTGCAATCCGGCACTATCGGTTTTCGCCGGACGGCTTCTGTCAGTGGCCGGCTGGAGGACCCTGCGTGTCGCCGATAGTGAACATGCGTGTAACCTCGGAGTACTATCGTCGGCTGTCATGTGGGGTTGCGCGCGACCGACCGTCTTCCCTGCCGCCGTACCTACCAGCGGGTTTCCGTGTCGCGCGGACGTTCCCACGGCATCTCCCATGATTACCACCGCGGACGGCACGATCGACGCTCAGACCGCCCGCCCGGCCGACCATCCGGTGCTCGGTGCGGCTGGCCTGGCCAGCCCGGCCAGCCTGTATCGGCCGCTGACGGTGGCCGACACCGTCGAGATCCTCGCCGACGGCGCGGCGGACCTGCTCGCGGGCGGCACCGACCTGGTCCCCGCGCTGCGGACCGGCCGCCGCCGGCCGCGACGGATCATCGCCCTGCGCCGGGTCCTGGAGCTGCGCACCCGGGGCGCCAGCGCCGACGGGCTCATCATCGGTGCCGGTGTCACCTATCAGGACCTGGCCGGCTGGTCGCTGTCGCCCGGTCTCGCGGCCACCGCGCGGGTCGTCGGATCACCGCAGATACGCAACCTGGGCACGGTCGGCGGAGCGCTCGGCACGGCCGATCCGCGCGGGGATCTGCTGACCTTCCTCAGCGCTGCCGACGCCGAGGTCGTCCTGCGCAGCGTGCACGGCGCGCGGACGGTGATCGTCCCGTCCTACCTGGCCGAGGGGCGCGACCCGACCGAGCTGATCACGGCGGTCCGGCTGCCGCGGCCGTGCGGTCCCCAGGTCTACCTCAAGGTCGGCGCGCGGCAGGCCGCCTCGGCGACGGTCGTCTCGTGCGCGCTGGTCGTCGACCGGGTGCGGGAGCGGGTCGCGTGCGCGATCGGTGGGGTGGCGGGCCGGCCGGTCCGCCCGGTCGCCGCGGAGGACTTCGCCCGCGCGGGGGTCGACTGGGCGACGGGTACGGCTCCCCCCGACGTGGTCGCGGGCTTCGGCGAGCTTGTCGCCGAGGCCGTTCGCGCCGTGGACGATCCGCTTCCTGACGACCCGCGGGCGTCGGTGGCCTACCGCCGGCACGCCGCCGGAGTGCTGGCGGCGCGCGCCGCCGGACACTGCCTGTCCGGTCCGTCGCCGGTCCGGTCCGCGGGTGGACGGTGAGCGCGCCCATGAGCGAGCCCGCCTACCGGAACGCCTCGGTTGATGAGGACCCGGCGTGCCCGTCGCGCGATGCCGGGCCGCGGGTGTCCTACCAGCTCCACATCGACGGTGGCGTGCGGGAGGTGGCCGGCGCCTGGTTCGGGGAGTCCCTGCTGCGTGTGCTGCGTGACCACCTGGGCGTGCTGTCGGTCAAGGACGCCTGTGAGCAGGGCCGGTGTGGCTCCTGTTCGGTCCTGATGGACGGCCGGCTGGTGACGAGCTGCACGGTTCTTGCCGCGGACGCCGCCGACGCCCAGGTCACGACCGTGGCCGGGCTGGGTGTGGGCGGGCCGGCGCGGGCGGTGCAGGCTGCCTTCCTCGCCCACGGGGCTGTCCAGTGTGGCTTCTGCACGCCAGGATTCGTCGTCGCAGTCACCGACCTGCTGGCCCGGCGTCCCGACGCCGACGAGGACGAGATCCGCGAGTCGCTGGCCGGCAACATCTGCCGGTGCACCGGCTACGGGCGGATCATCGCCGCGATCCGGTCGGTCCAGGAAGCCCGCCGGCGACCGGGAGACACCCGCTGGCGGCCGGGAACAGGCCAGCGGCAGGGAACGGACCAGCGGCAGGGGACAGGCCGGTGACCGGGGACGGGCCAGCGGCCGGGAACCCGCCGCCAGCTCGGGACGGGTTGGCGATCGGGAACGGATCCGCGCCCGGAGACCGGCCCGCGGCCCACAACGGGCTGGCCGCCGCGCACGGGCCGGTGGCCGCGCACGGGCCGGCGGGCGGTGCGGAAGATCGGAACGATGATGAACCCGTGTCCGCCCGCTGACCACGTCGATCGGATGATCACCGACCGGACGCCGTCCGGCGCGGTATCCGCTGATCGAACATCCGCTGGCCAGGCGTCCGTCGACCAGGCAGCCAGTGACCAGGCAGCCAGCGATCAGGGGATGGGGATCGGGGCGTCCGTGCCACGCCCGGACGGGCCGGCCAAGGTCAGTGGTACCTTCCCGTACGCCGGTGATCTTGGTTTGCCGGGGATGCTGCACGCGCGGACGCTGCGCAGCCCCCATCCACGGGCCCGCATCCGCCGGATCACCACCGCCGCGGCCCGCCGGATGCCCGGGGTGGCGGCGGTCGTGACCGCGGCGGACGTGCCGGGCCGGGCCACCTACGGCCTGATCGTCGCCGACCAGCCGGTGCTCGCCGCCGACGTCGTGCGCTACCAGGGCGAACCGGTGGCGGCGGTGGCGGCGGTGGACGCCCGGACCGCCACGGCGGCGCTGGCCGCGATCGAGGTCGACTACGAGCCGCTGCCACCGTGGACCGACCCCGAGCGGATCGTGGCCGCCGCCCGCGGCCCCGGATCGCCGTCTCCCGCCAGATCGCCGAGTCCCGGCGGATCGCTGTGTGCCGGAGGGCCGCCGTGCCCGGACGGGCTGGCGGGTCCTGGCGCGTTCGAGTTGCTGCATCCCGACGGGAACGTCTTCCGCGAGATCCATCTTCGCCACGGTGACCCGGCGGCCCGCGGCGCGGTCAGCGTCACCGACTCCTACGTCGTGGGCATGCAGGATCAGGCGTTCCTCGGCTGCGAGGCCGCGCTGGCCGTGCCGACGGCCGACGGCGGCGTCGACCTGCGGGTGGCGACGCAGTGGCTGCACTCCGACCGTGAGCAGGTCGCGGCCTGCCTGGGTCTTGCCGAGCACCGGGTGCGGCTGGCCCTCGCCGGTGTCGGCGGGGCCTTCGGCGGACGCGAGGACATCACGCTCCAGATCCACGGCGCGCTGCTCGCGCTGGTCACCGGCAGCCCCGTGCGGATCGCCTACGACCGGGTCGAGTCGTTCCTCGGCCATCCGCACCGGCATCCGGCCCGGATGTGGTTCCGGCACACCGCCTCCCGGGACGGGCTGCTGGTCAGCGTCCAGGCACGTCTGATCCTGGACGGTGGGGCGTACGCGTCGTCGTCCCCGGCGGTGCTGACCAACGCGGTCACGCACGCCGCCGGGCCCTACCGGGTGCCCAACGCGGTGCTGGACGGCTGGGTGGTCCGCACGAACAACCCGCCGTGCGGGGCGATGCGCGGTTTCGGTGTCCCCCAGGTGGCCATCGGGCATGAGGCGCAGATGGACCGGCTCGCCGACGCCCTCGGCATCGACCCGGTGGAGCTGCGCCGGCGCAACGCGCTCGAACCGGGTGACGTGCTGCCCACCGGGCAGGTCGTGCCCGATCCGCTGCCGCTGCGGGAGATGATCGACGTACTCGCGGCCCGGCCGCTGCCACCGCCGGTCTCCACGCGGACGCCGGTGACGTCGCTGCCCGGCGGGCGCCTTGCCGCGGCCGACCCGGCCCGCGTCCGCCGTGGGGTCGGCTATGCGGTGGCGTACAAGAACCTGCTGTTCTCCGAGGGGTTCGACGACTATGCCACCGCCCGGGTGCGCCTGGAGGCCGGGCCGGACGGCGTGCCCCGGGCTGTCGTGCACAGCGCGTGCGCCGAGGTCGGCCAGGGCTTCGTGACGATCGCCGGGCAGATCGTCCGCACCGAGCTCGGCGTGGACGAGGTGGTGCTCGCCCCGGCGGACACCACCGCCGGCAGCGCCGGGTCGACCAGCGCGTCCCGCCAGACGTGGATGAGCGGCGGTGCCGTGCGCGCCGCCGCGGCCACGGTCGCCGACCGGCTGCTGGCCCGGGCGGCCCGCCGGCTCGGCCTGCCCGACGACGTCGCCGCGGTGCCGCGGCGACTGCTGACGCTGGCCGGCGGTGAGATCGTCGCCGGCGAGGCCGGGGTGCGCATGACGCTCGTGGACGCGCTCGCCGACGGGCCGGTCGAGGCGGTGGAGGTCTTCCGCCACCGGCGCACCCAGCCGCTGGACGCCGACGGCCAGGGCGACGTGCACGTGGCGTTCGCCGCGGCGGCGCACCGCGCGGTCGTCGACGTCGACGTCGACCTGGGGCTGGTGCGGGTGGTGTCGATGGCGCTGGTCCAGGACGTCGGCACGGTGCTCAACCCGCTGTCGCTGCGCGGGCAGGTCGAGGGCGGCACGGCGCAGGGGCTCGGGCTCGCGCTGATGGAGGAGCTGGTGGTGCGGGACGGGGTGGTGCGCAACCCGACGTTCCACGACTACGTGCTGCCGAGCTCGGCCGACGTCCCGGAGCTGGACTTCGTCGCGTTGAGCCATCCGCAGCCGGGGGCGCCCTACGGGGTGAAGGGGGCGGGCGAGGCGCCCACCTGTTCGGCGACGCCGGCCGTTGTGGCGGCGGTGCGCAACGCGGTCGGCCGGGACCTGCGCCGGGTGCCGATCCGCCCGCAGGACCTGTTGGGCCTTGACGATCACGAATCTGACGATCCTGAAGATGTCGGTGGTGGCCGATGATCGGGCCGGTCGAACCGCCGGAACGTCCTACCGTGCTGTGTTCGTCACGGGTCGTCACCCCGGACGGTGTCCGGCCGGCCGCCGTGCACATCAGGGACGGGCGGATCACCGCCGTCACACCGCCGGCGGCGGTGCGCGCCACCCCCGGCGTCACCGATCTCGGTGATCTCGCGCTGCTGCCCGGGGCGGTCGACACCCACGTCCACGTCAACGAGCCGGGCCGGACCGAGTGGGAGGGCTTCGCCACCGCCACCCGGGCCGCCGCCGCCGGCGGGGTCACCACGATCATCGACATGCCGCTCAACGCGATCCCGCCGACGACGTCGCTGGCCGCGCTGACCGCGAAGCGGGCCGCCGCCGACGGCCAGACATGGGTCGACGTCGGCTTCTGGGGCGGGATCATCGGCGCCGACACGCGCAACCTCGCCGACCTCTCGGCCCTGCACGACGCCGGGGTGTTCGGTTTCAAGGCATTCCTCGCGCCGTCCGGGGTGGACGAGTTCCCACACGTCGGGATGGACGTGCTCGCCGCCGCCACCGCCCACACCGCCCGGCTCGGCGCGCTGACCGTCGTCCACGCCGAGTCGCCGGCCGTCCTGGACGCGGCGCCGCCTACCGCCGGCCGGCGGTACGCGCGCTGGCTGGCCGCGCGCCCGCCAGCGGCCGAGACCGAGGCGGTCGCCGGGCTCGCCGCGCTGTCCGCGGCCACCGGCGCCCGCCTGCACGTCCTGCACCTGTCCGCGGCGGCGGCGCTGGACGACGTGCTGACCGCCCGCGACGCTGGAGTCGCGCTGACCGCCGAGACCTGCCCGCACTATCTGACATTCACCGCCGAGGAGGTTCCCGATGGTGCGACTGTGTACAAGTGCGCACCTCCGATCCGGGGGAGGACAATCGGGAGCGGCTGTGGCAGGGGCTCGCCGCGGGCCTGTTCACCGCGGTGGTGACCGACCACTCGCCGTCCACACCGGAGCTGAAGACCGTCGGCTCCGGCGACTTCGGGCCGGCGTGGGGCGGGATCGCCTCGGTGCAGCTCGGCCTGGCCGCCGTGTGGACTCAGGCCCGCCGCCGCGGCCACGACCTGGCCGACGTGGCCCGCTGGATGTGCACCGGCCCGGCCGACCTGGTCGGGCTGACGCACAAGGGACGGATCAGCCCCGGGGCGGACGCCGACCTCGCCGTGATCGATCCCGAGGGGTCCTTTGCCGTCGACCCGGCCCGGCTCGCCCACCGCCATCCGCTGACCCCCTATGCGGGCCGGACCCTGGACGGTGTCGTACGTGCCACCTACCTGCGCGGCAGGCGGGCCGACGGCGACCGGCCGCCGCACGGCAGGTTGCTGTCGCGATGACACCGGCATCCGACCGGGCACCTGATCGTTCAGGCCGTCCGGTTTCGGCGCGTCCGGATTCCACCCGGGCGTCCGGGTGCCACCTGAACGTCCGAGTTTCCAACGGTGGACGTCCGCCCGCACGGTCGCGGGCGTCCACCGGAGAAAGTCCGCAGAGAATCCGTAGAGAAGAGGATCCGTGAGCGACGCTCCCGATCTGACGAATCTTGTCGACCTTGCCGCGGCCCGGTTCGGCGGGTCGGTGGTGGCCGTCAACGACGAGTTCTTCGCACTCGCCGAACGGATGCTGCTGCCCGAGCCGCCGATCGCCCGGCCGGGGGTGTTCACCGAGCGTGGCGCGTGGACGGACGGCTGGGAGACCCGCCGCCGCCGTGACCTGTACGGCTCGGACTGGGCGATCATCCGACTCGGCGCGCCCGGCGTGGTGCGCGCGGTGACCGTCGACACCTCCCACTTCACCGGGAACGCCCCGGAGTCGGTGGAGATCCACGGTGCCACCCTCGGTGGCTACCCGTCCGCGGCCGAGGTCGCCGAGGCATCGGTCAGCTGGGTCGCGCTGGTGCCCAGGACACCGGTCCAGGCCGACGCGGTCAACGTCCTGCCGGTCGTGCGGGCCGGCCACACCCGCGTCACGCACCTGCGGCTGACCATCCACCCGGACGGCGGGGTGGCGAGGCTGCGCGTGCACGGCACGGTGATCCCCGACCCGAGGCTGCTCGACCGCGTCACCTCCGACCTGGCCGCGGCCTATCTCGGCGGGGTGGTCATCGCGTGCAGCGACATGCACTACGGCGACCGGCACAACCTCAACGCCTCCGGCGAGGCCCGGGTGATGGGGGAGGGCTGGGAGACCCGCCGCCGCCGCGGCGTGGGCCACGAGTGGGCCGTGGTGCGGCTGGCCACCGCCGGTCAGGTGATCCGGGCGGAGGTCGACACCCGGCACTTCCACGGCAACGCGCCCCGGTCGGTGGCCCTGTGGGCGGCATCCGCCCCCGAACTGTTCGGCAACGACGAGGTCTCGTCGATAGAGAAAATCACCCGCTGGTACCCGCTGCTGCCGCAGGTGCGGGTGCAGCCCAACACCCGGCACCTGTTCGACCTGGAAGTCCCGGTGGAGGCCACCCACGTGCGGCTGGAGGCGTTCCCCGACGGTGGGCTGGCCCGGCTGCGCCTCATCGGCACCCCGATCCAGACCGGACGCCAGCAGCTGGCGATGCGCTGGTTCAACGCGCTGTCCCCGGGGGCGGCCCACGCCGAACTTTTGGGCTGCTGCGGCTCGGAGGACTGGGCCGCCGCGGTCGGCGACGGCCGGCCGTACCCGACGCTGGCCGCGCTGCTCGACGCGGCCAGTAAGCACTGGTGGCAGCTCACCGAGGCGGACTGGCTGGAGGCGTTCACCGCGCACCCCCGCATCGGGGAACGCGGCGCCCCGCTGCCCGCGCCGACCACGTCCACCCGGGCCACCCTGGCCGGGATGGACGCCCCGCGCCGGGAACAGGCCGCCCTGGACAACGCGAGCCTGGACCTCAAGGCGGCGCTGGTCGCCGGCAACCAGGAGTACGAGGACCGCTTCGGCTACATCTTCCTGGTGCGGGCTGCCGGCCGCAGCGCCGAGGAGATGCTGGGGCTGCTGCGGGAACGGCTGGGCAACGACCCGGCCACCGAGCTGCGGGTCGCGGCCGGCCAGCAGGCCGAGATCACCGAGCTGCGCCTGCGACGCCTGATCAGCGGCCCGTGACCTGCCGCCCGTGACCGGCGGCCCGGCCGCTGATGGCCACGGGCGCCGGCCCGGGCCAGGCCGCGCCACCCACCGGTACCGCGTGCGAATGAGCATGGTCGCTGACGGTGAGAGAGGCATGATGCGGGAGTGACTGTTTCCACGCATGTGCTCGACACCGCCACCGGGGAGCCGGCCGAAGGCATCCCGGTCCAGCTCGAACGAATAATCGTGGGCTTCGGCGGCGACGTCCGCGGCTGGCGGTTGGTGACGTCCGCTGTGACCGACAGTGATGGGCGGGTGCGGGATCTGCCGGTTGAGGGGCCGGGGGCGTGGCGCCTGGTGTTCGACACCACGTCCCGTTCGGCGTTCTTCCCGGAGGTCGTCATCACCTTCGTCGTGACCGACCCCGGGCAGCACCACCACGTCCCCCTGCTGCTGTCCCCCTACGGCTTCTCCGCCTACCGCGGCACCTGAGGCGTTCTATGCCAAAGTTGTTTGACTACTAAGAGTAGTCAATAACTTGAGCATGAACGAGCATTACGAGCCGAGCACCGCGTGTGCGGGCAGACCGCGGGGTGGACGATGTGATCGGATGCTCGTGATCGGATGCGCTCATCCAGATGGTCGGTGGGTTCCCGGTGGGAGCAGGGCGGCAGCGATGATCGTCCCGCGGGTCAGGTCGGTTGCGGCCAGGTCGGCGTCGTCGAGGAGGCCCACGTCCAGTGCCCGTCGGAGATGACCGGCCAGCGCGCGGGCGGTCGCGGGCTCGTCGGCGACCGGGCCGGCCGTTGCGACCGGGCCGGTCGCGGCCGCGGTGCCGGTGCCGGCCCAGCGGGACAGCCGGGCCAGGGCGGTGGGCAGGCCGGTGAGCAGACAGGACGCCACGGTCGCGTGCCGGGAGACCAGCTGCGCCGGGTGCAGGTCCCAGCCCTGGTAGAGCCCGCGCCGCCAGGCCCGGCGGATCAGCTCGGCGTGTCGCAGCCAGGCCGCGTGCACCGCGGCGCGGTCACCGACCGGCAACAGGTTGCACGACCCGTCCGCCACCCGTATCCCGGTCCCGGCCGCCGCGAGCTGCATGAGCGCGGTGGCGAGCTCCACCGACGGATGGTCACCGGCCTGGTGCTCGGCGCTGATCCCCAGCGCCGCCGAGTAGTCGTAGGTGCCCACGTGCAGGCCGGTGAGGCGGGGCCGGCCCGCCGCCACGACCGCCGGCAGCGCCAGCACCGCCGCCGGGGTCTCGACCTGCACCTCCAGCGGTACGGGGGCGAGCCCGAGGCGCCCTTCCAGCTCCGCGAGGACGGCGCCGAACACGCTCACCTGCTGTGGCGCGCTCACCTTCGGCAGGGTGATCACCAGCCCGGGCGGCGCGGCGGCGCTGCCACCCGCGGCGAGCGCGGTCAGGAAGCGGTCCAGGCTGCGCAGCCCACGGTCCCGGACGGCCGCGTCCAGCGACTTCGGCCGCAGCCCGTAGGACGCCGGGAGCCGGCCCGCGGCGGCGGCCGCGCGCAGCGCCTCGGCCGAGGCGACGGCGTGGGCGTCCTCCTCGGCGTTGGCGCGGACGCCGTACCCGTCCTCGAGATCCACCCGGAGGTCAGCGACCGGCGAGCCGGCGAGTACCCGGCGGACATGGGCGTGGACCCGTCCGGCCAGGATCGCCGGGACGCCGGTCGCCGCCGCCAGGTCGGACGGCTCGCCGGCGTGCGCGTCGAAGGCGGCCCGGGCTGCGGCGGCCCAGTCCTCGGCGACGGTCACGGTCACCTGGTCGGCCGGCACGTAGCAGGTGTGCACCGGCTGGGCGGTGCCCGGATCCCCGGGGAAGCGGGCGGCCAGCTCGGCGTCCAGCCCGGCGAGCGGCGCGGTCAGCGCGGCGGTCAGATCCGCCGGCAACGTCGGCATGTCCCCAGTCTCACACCGGCCAGCGCCGCTGCGGGGGGCTGACGGCGTACCTGGTGGCGACGTTTCGACCAGTACGGTGAGGAGGTGGGCGCGGGCGAAGACGGGCATGGGAGCGGTCGCCTACCGTCCCGACGGGTGTGGTCCGCGCGCGCGTGGTGGTGCCGTCCGAGGAATGGGCGCCGGCTGGGGGATGTCGGCCTGGTCGGTCAGGACCCGGACGTCCGCTTCAGCCTCGCCAACGAACGGACGTTCCTCGCGTGGATCCGCACGTCGCTCGCCCTGCTCGCGGGCGGCGTGGCGGTGGTCCAGGTCGTGCCCGAGTTCAGCGTCCCCGGTGCCCGGCATGTTCTGGGCGTGCCGCTGATCGTGCTCGGCACTACCGTTGCCGCGACCAGCTACCGACGATGGGTGATCGTCGAACGGGCGATGCGGGAGCGGCGGTCGCTGCCGGTTTCGGGACTGCCCCGGCTGCTCGCTGCCGGCGTGGCGCTGGTGAGCGCGGCTGCGCTGATCTTCGTGCTGGTCGCCAGCCGAGGGGCACGGTGAGCCCTGCCGACGGCAGCGCCGCCCCGGGCGGCCCCAGGGCCTGCGGCGATCGGCCGATGGTGCCGGACCGCGCCGCGGGGGAGACACAACCGGAGCGGACCTACCTGGCCTGGCAGCGCACCGGGTTCGCGTTCGTCGGCTTGGGGGCGTTGCTCCTGCATGTCTCCTACGGCCACGGGAATCGTCCGCTGGGATGGGCCGCCGGCGCGTGGGCGCTCGGCGCTGGAGCGGCGGCGTGGCTGATCGGATCGAGACGCCACCACCGGGGCATGGCCGATGCGGGCAGCCGCTGGACGAGCCCGGCCGGAGCGCTCCGATGCGTGGCGCTGGCGGCTGTGGTGTCCGGTCTGGCTGCCCTCGCGTTCGTGCTGAGCTGAGCCCCGGTCGCGGACGGGAACCTGTGGATTCCGCGACAGCTACCTCGACTCGACCGCTCAGCCGGACGCACGGCCGTGGAAGTGCTCACTGGATCTCCTGCCGCCTTCCCGGTTGCACTGTCCGGTCGTCTCGCGGATGCCGCCGCCACCTGCCACACCACGGCCGGTACCAAAGCTCATCATACTAGCTATCATGCTAGCTAGTATGATAGCTAGTATGATGGTCGGTGAGGAGGGCGGATGCTCGACGCCGAGCTTGCGGAGATCGTCGACAACCTTCGCGCCATCGGTGCGGACATCGCGGATGTGGAGGTGAAGAAGGCGCAGGGTGGGCTGCCGAAGTCGCTGCGTGCGACCCTCTCAGGGTTCGCCAACACGCGAGGCGGCATGATCGTTCTTGGTCTGGACGAAACTCGAGGCTTCGCCGCGACAGGACTTCCCGATCCAGCGAGGCTTGCCGCTGATCTCGGCTGCATGTGTGCCGAGGACATGGAGCCTCCGTTGCGGCCGCTGATCAAGATTCATGACTTCGAGGGTGCCCAGGTTCTGGTCGCCGAGGTTCCCGAGCTCGACCCCGCTCAGAAGCCCTGCTACTCGCGTGGGGCCGGCATCACCAAGGGCAGCTACGTCAGAGTGGGCGACGGAGATCGTCGACTGTCGGCCTATGAGGTCCAGATGATGCTGTCCGCACGCGGTCAGCCCCGTGAGGACGAGCAGCCCGTCCATGGCGCCAGTCTTGATCATCTAGATGCGGTCGGCGTCGACGCGCTGATCGCACGACTGAGGATCAGCAGGCCATATGCGTTCCAGGATCTTGACCGGCTGGCGGTACTGCGCCGGGCCAAGGTGCTTGTGTCCGGAGACGGCGGCGATGATGTGGTCTCGCTGGGCGGGCTGCTTGCGCTGGGCAGGTATCCACAGGAGCATTTCCCGCAACTCGTGGTCACTTTCGTCCACTACCCGACCGAGACCGGCGGCCGGTCCACCGAGAGATTCCTGGATAATGTGACATTGGAAGGCCCGGTCCCGGTCATGGTCCGCGACACACTGGCGGTCGTCCGCCGGAACATGTCTCGCCGGGCGGTCATCGCGGGTGCGGGCCGGCAGGACGTCTGGGAGTATCCCGAGACCGCGCTGCGCGAAGTCATCGTCAACGCCCTGGTCCATCGTGACCTGTCCAGTGGCGCCCGAGGTACCCAGGTCCAGGTCGAGATGTACCCCGATCGCCTGGTGGTCCGTAATCCTGGTGGGCTTTTCGGTCCCGTCACGGTCGACAGCCTTGGTGAGGAGGGCATCTCCTCGGCCCGTAACGCCGCACTTATCAAGATTCTCGAAGACATACCACTGCCTGGTGAGACCCGCACTGTCTGTGAGAATCGTGGGTCGGGCATTCGCGCCATGCTCGACTCGCTGCTTGCCGCGGGCATGAGCCCGCCGGATTTCGACGACAGAATTTCGTCTTTCGCCGTCGTTCTGCCCAACCACACCTTGCTGAGTGAGGAGGCCGTCGGTTGGATCAGCGGGTTGGAGGAAAAGGGCCTGACCGACAGCCAGTGCATCGCGCTTGCGCTTCTGCGCCAGGATGGCCTCCTCGACAACCGCGCCTACCGCGACGCGACTGGCGTCGACTCCCGCGTCGCCACCAGCGAACTGCAGGATCTGGTCGCTCGTGAACTCGTCACGCAGATCGGAAGCCGCCGCTGGGCCAGATACGAGCTGTCCTGGCGAACGGCGCCGGCGAAAAGCCGGTCCGCCCGGGCCGACCGCAGACCGGAACTGCTCCTCGCCCTCGGCAGCAGGGCTCTTTCACGCTCCGAGCTCGTCACACGAACCGGTCTTGGTGATCAGGCCATCCTCCGGTGGCTGAAAATCATGCGAGAAGAAGGCCTGGTCGAAATCGTCGGCAGCAGCTCTAGGAGCAGACATGTGCGCTACCGTCGCACACGCCAGGGCCAGCTTTTCCGCCCCGAAGATACAGATCGTGACTGATCACTCCCACGCGTAGGTCTGTTACGCAGGTCCGTAAGGCGGACCGCGGGCGGTGGCGATCGCCGGAGGTGACGGCACGCCTCACTGGCGGCCCGATCCTCGACGACGCTCGCGGCCATCCGGCACGTAGCAGGTGTGCACCGGTACGGCGGTGCTCGGATCTCCCGGGAAGCACGCGGCCGGCTTGGTGTCCAGACCGGTGAGCGGCGGGGTCAGTGTAGCGGTCACATCCTCCGGCAGCGTCGGCATGCCCCCGGTCTCACCCCGGCCCGGTCCCCGTCCACCGCGGGAGCTGCTGTCGAGTGGGGCGCCAGCGGGTGCGGAACGTGTGCGGATGTGCTGGCAGAACTTGTACTGGTAGCTTCGCAGAACATGTACTTACAGGCCCGCAATTTATGTACTGACAGCCCCGCAGACTGTGTAGTGTCGCTGTATGGCCACGTCAAGGTATGTCCCACGGATCGCCGACGGGCGCCTGGCAGGCCTTCTCGCCGAGTTGCCCGCTGTCATGGTCACCGGCCCGCGCGCGGCAGGGAAGACGACGTCCGCCCGGCGAGTTGCCGGAGACGTTCTGCGGCTGGACGACCCCGCGGTCGCCGCGGCGGTCGCCGCGGATCCAGACGTGGCGCTGCGCCGCGCCCATGAGCCTGTCCTCCTTGACGAGTGGCAGGAGGTGCCGGCGGTCCTGGGTGCGGTCAAGCGGGCAGTCGATGACGACCCTCGTCCCGGCCGGTTCCTTCTCACGGGTAGCGTCGAAGCCGACTTCACCACGCGCCAGTGGCCCGGGACGGGGCGTGTCGTCCGGCTGGTGCTGCACGGGCTCACCGAACGGGAGATCACCCGCTCCATCGATCAGCCGGGCCTGCTCGATCTGCTGCTGGGCCCGGACATCTCGCGCCTGAGCATTGCCGGTACACCCCCGAGCCTGGACGACTACGTCGACCTCGCGTTGAGGAGCGGCTTCCCCGAAGCCGCGCTGAACCTGAGCGCACCCGCGCGGCTCGCCTGGCTGGACGCCTATGTCGATCATGTCGTCACCCGGGACGTGCTAGCGGCGGGGAAACAGCGTGATCCCGTCCGGCTACGCCGTTACCTCGAAGTTCTCGGACTCGCGACAGCAGGGCTTCCCGGCGAGGGCACGCTTTACCAGGCCGCCGACATCAACCAGCGGACCGCGGACGCCTACGACCGGATTCTGACTGCCCTCTACCTGATCGATCTCGTTCCGGCGTGGTCGACGAACCGTCTGAACAGGCTGACCAAACGGGCAAAGCGGTACCTGGCCGATCCCGCGTTCGCGCTCGCCGCCGCCCGGGTGGACGAGCGGAGTGTGCTGCGTGACGGAGACCTGCTCGGCGGAATGCTCGACACCTTCGTCGTCGCTCAGCTCCGACCGGAGGTGACCCTTCTCCACCCACGTGCCCGGCTGCACCACCTCCGCTCCCGTGACGGTCAGGAGGTCGATGTCGTCATAGACCTCGGAGGAGGCCAGGCGATCGCGATTGAGATCAGGGCGTCCTCGGCGCCGACGGTTCGGGACGCCCGCCACCTCGTGTGGCTCCGTGACCATCTCGGCCAGGGCTTCCGCGCGGGAGTCGTGTTCCACACCGGTCCGATGCCTTTCGAGCTCGGCGACCGGATCTGGGCGCTGCCCATCTGCGCTCTGTGGGCGGCCCGAGCGGGATAGCCGGGCCCGGCGCCGGCGCCGGCGTGCCCGTGGTCGCGACGTGTTCCGGAAGCCGGATCGTGAACTGGTCGGCTGCTTCCGACGATGCCGCTGAACGCACGGTGGGGAGCGTTCGCCTGCCAGGCGGACCCGATTTTCAACGTCATGGCTCCGCTCATCGACATCCTTTCTCGGCCGGGAATCCGTGTGGTCGTCCGGGATTTTCCGGCGGACGTGTGCCGAGGATGGGCCAGGATGACATGCCCATCGGGCATCCAGGTGGATCGGCCCGGGAACCGTCCGGTATGTAAGCGGTTGTACGCTCTGGGTTGATGGGCCCGAACCCTGCCCACGTCCTGCCGCCGCAGACTCTGCTGCCACAGATCTTGGCGTCACAGATCCTGGTGCCGCGGATGCGGCCGGGCTGGCCGGCTCGTCCTCCGCACTTCGTCGGATGGATATGTGCATGTGCCCTGGTGAGATGTTGTCGGCGATCGACGCGACCGCCCCACGGTGCGTTTCACGCTTGTCTGGCAGCAGCCGACAGGCTGCCCGATGAGCGAGCGAACGGCCATCTCCCGAAGCCGGGAGGAACCGGTCCGGCGGCTGATGAAGGAGTGCCTGGACCGTTCCGACGAGGCGCGGAACCGCGACCTGCCGATTGTCCTGCTGCTCGGGCCCCCGGGCATCGGCCGGAGCGCCGTGCTCGACGAGATCGAACGATGGTGCGCGGCCGTGCCGCACGTCCGGCTGAATCTGGGCGGAACGGGACGGCAGCCGGCGCCGGGGCGTGACATCTCCCCGGCCCGCGAGATCCTGGTCCGGACCGCTTTCGGTCTTGCCGGGAAGGTGCCCGGTTATCGGCGTATCACTTTCGACCGGCTGTACACCTGCCTGCTCATCCTGGCCAGCGAGCTGGAGATGAACGATCGCATCCAGACCCTGTACCAGATCACCAGGCTGCTGCGCGACCGGACCTGGGCGGAGCGCAACCGTGACGACATCATCAGGATTGTCAGCCCCGTGCTCGCCTCGTTGGAACTGCCGGATGTGGCGTCCGCCGCGGTGACCGTCCTCGCCTCCATGCAGTGGCGGGCCCGGCTGGGCGGTCGGCGGACATGGCCCTTCCAACGGGCGGAGCGCTCGCGGCGGACCGCCGAGCCGATCAGCCCGGACGCCCTGGCCGACCTGGTCGCGCTCCAGGGCGCCGACGACGAGTCGCGCCAGGAGGTGGAGCGGCTGCTGGTGAAGATGTTCCTCGCCGATCTGTACGACAGTTTCGCTGCCGGCCGGCAGGCCGGCAGCGACCTTTTCAACTGCGTTCTGCTGCTGGACAACGTCCACCATTCCCCCGGCGGCAGGGAGTTTCTTCACCTGCTCGTGGAGGAACGCCATCAACGGGCTTCGGAGGGCGCCGGCACCTGCGATCCACTGGTCGTGATCGCAGCCAGCCGGGGGTGGAACCCGGTCCGCGACGGCACCCCGGGGGGCCGGATACGCCCGCTCGACGCGGCGGGTTACGCGGACTGGGCCCGCGGCCGGCGCGCGGACGCGCACGAAGCGGGGTCATGGTGGTATCGGTGGAATTACCCGACCTCACGGCGAACGACGTCAGCCTGCTGGTCAGACGCGCAGACCTGCCCGACCGGTGGCGCCGGCTGGCAACGGACCTCCATCGCGTCACCGACGGTCATCCAGGAACGGCCAGCCATGTTCTGCGAGGGTTACGGATCGTCGCCCGTCGGCGTCCACCGGAACAGGCGGAGGAGAACAGCCGCTGCCTGTTGGAAATCGAAAGCGGGGAGCGCGGGCCCGGCGCCGCGCGCCGCACGCTCGGCAGGGATGCTCTGGACCACTGGCTCGCCCCTTTCACGGAGCTCCAGCGGAAGATGCTGGTCACCTGTGCCGCACCACAGGGTATCGAGCCCAGTTCGATACATGCGGCGCTGGGCCGGACGTCCGATATCCAGCATCGGCAGGCCCTGTTACAGAATCTTCAGGAGAACATGTGCACGCGGGAGACCGCCGGCAGGCCGGTGCTCCGCCCGGTGCTGCGGCGCCTGTTGTTGCAGGACCTGCGCGCCCGTCCCGATGACGACCGGGACAGCTGGCGGAACGTCCACCGTCGGATGCGGGACCATTACCGGCAGCCTCGACCGGGCGGCGGCCCGGGACATGTGACGGCGGCGCTTTACCACGAACTCGCCATCGATGAGCTGACCCCGGTCGTGGAGCATGTACGGGCCAGCCTGGCGACGATATCGCCCGACGGGCGGTGGGACGGCCACCAGTGGTGGAACGAGCTGGCCGGGATTACCCGGGCACCGCTGTCGCCGACGGCCATGGCCGCGCTGGCCACGTCCAATCCCATGGAGGAACTGGGGCCGTGGTGGCGCGGGGGACCGGACGTCCATGTCGCTCGCCTCGTACTGGCCCGTTGGCTGGCCACCGAGCCGTCCGCCCACGAGTCCGTACTTCACGAAGCCCAGATTCCGGGCGCTCTCAACGCGTTGGCCGTGGTTCCGGAATACGAGCATGCCTACAATTTTCTGCTGAATCTGGCGTGGCGATATCAGCGCGGCGAACGACCGGCCGACCGCACTGACCCGGAGGTGTGATCCGCGACCATGCCCAACAACAGCCGACCCCGTTGGCGGCGACGCTTCCAGCGTCACGAGCCGGAGCCCGGTGTCATCACCCCGCCCGTGATCAGGACGCGGCGGCGCCGCACGTTCATCCTGCTGGGGGCCGCCCTGGTAGTTCTGCTCGGGGTGCTCGCTTTTGTCTTCGTGCCGCCGGTGCTGTCGGATGACTGCGGTGCGGGTGTGGTGCGTCACGACGGCGAATGTGTCGGGGTCACCGACGGCGGTTACATTTTCGCTCGGGAGCTCGGGAGCTCGGGGACGTCGAAAAAGCGATCAGAGAAGAAAACGACTGGGTCGCGAAGCGGCACGACCGGGTGAGCGTGTCCGTCGCCTACGTCTTCCCGCTGCGGCTCGACGGTACGGACGTCTCCGACGTGCGGTCGATCCGGCGTGACCTGGAAGGAGCGTTCGCCGCCCAGTACGCCGCCAACCACGACACCGCGACCGAGCAGCCGCTGATCCGGCTGCTGCTGGCCAACACGGGCACCGACGGCGCCAGGTGGGAGCCGGTCGTCGACGCTCTCGCGAAACGTGTCGCCGGGAAGGACCGTCTGGTGGCGACGGCCGGCCTCGGGCCGAGCCTGGGCGCCACTCGAGACGCGATCCGCCGGCTCGGGGAGCTGGGCATTCCGCAGATCAGCGCCACCATGACGTCGGACGACCTGGTGGAGATCCCGACGCTGCGGCGGGTCGCCCCGCCGAACCACGTCGAGGTGGCAGCCGTCATCGACCACGCGCGAAGGACGGGCAACCGGGCGATGCTGGTCCAGGACACGAATCCCGACGATCTCTACCCCAGGACCCTTGCCGACACCTTCAGCAGCAGGTATCCGGACACGGTGAACCATCTTGTCGGTCAGGTCGAACAATACAATTCGAAACTGGGCGCGACGGCCACGACATTTGTCCAGATGCTGCCGAACATCTGCAACGAACGACCCGGTATCGTGTATTTCGCCGGCCGGTCCTCGGAACTCAAGGACTTCCTCAAGGTACTGGCCAGGCGTAACTGCGGGGATGACCACATCACGGTGCTGACCGGTGACGACACCACCGGCCTTGAGGGCGACAGGTCGCTCGACCAGGCGCTGGCCGCGAACATCAGTGTCATGTTCACCGCGCTCGCGCATCCGGGCGCCTGGCAGGCCCCGGACAGCGGTTCCTTCTTCAACCGGACGACAGTCGCTCGATTTCAGGACCCCGCCGGCGTTTTCCACCGGAGTTTCCCCAACGAGTCGCTGGACGACGGTGAGGTGATAATGTCGCACGATGCCGTCCTGGTGGCCGTCACCGCGATCAGGCAGGCGGCCATCGGCGGCCATCTCCAGGTCACCCCGGCCGATGTCGAGCAGACCCTGAACCGGTTGCACGGCAGCCTGAAGGTCGCCGGGGCCAGCGGCTACCTCTCCTTCGACAACGCCGGAAGCCCGACGGGGAAGCCGATACCGCTGCTCGAGCTCACCCCGGGCGGGATGCTGGCCTTCCGGGAGCTGTTGCCGCCGCCGGCGGCCTGACGGCGCACCGTGGACGCCTGAACGGCCATGGCCGTAACCGCCCGTTCGGCAGCGGAGCCACCTGCCGGAGGGACGGTGTCATGTACCGTTGCCGGTGTCCTTGGCGCCAGCGTGACCTATCACCGTCCCGGCCCGGTCGATGACGATCACCTCGACCCGCACGGCCGCCCCGCGCAGCACGTCGAGCGCGGTGCGGCAGGCGTCCGCCGCGATGAGGTCGCCGAGCGGGACGCCGGCGGCCAGGCAGGCCCGCAGCGCGCCCAGCGCGGTGTTCGCCGTCTCGACTCGCCTGGCGAGTTCCGCGTCGCCGCCGGCGGCGCGGGCCAGCGCCGCGAGGGCGGCCAGGTCGACCTGGGAGCGCCCGGAGTGCAGGTCGAGATGACCGGCGGCGAGCTTGGCGAGCTTGCCGACGCCGCCGACGATGGTCAGGTGCGGGATCGGGTGGCGGCGCAGGTACTTCAGTACGGCGCCGGCGAAGTCGCCCATGTCGAGCAGTGCGTCGTCGGGCAGGCCGTGCAGCCGGCGGGCCACCTCCTCGGAGGTGCTGCCGGTGCAGGCCGCGACATGCCGGTGGCCGGCGGCGCGGGCCACGTCGATGCCGCGCCGGATGCTGTCGATCCACGCCGAGCAGGAGTAGGGCACGACGATGCCGGTGGTGCCGAGGATCGACAGGCCGCCGATGATGCCCAGCCGCGGGTTCCAGGTGTGTCGCGCGATCTCGGCCCCGTTGTCGACCCCGATCGTGATCTCCACGTCGACGTCCACGGCACCGTCCGTGTCGCCGTGGGCGGTGTTGCCGTGGACGGTGTTGGCGGTGTTGGTGTTGGCGATGTTGGTGTGGGCGGCGGCGACCACCGCCATCGCGGCACGCATCATCCGTCGCGGCACCGGGTTGATGGCCGGCTCGCCGACGGCCAGCGGCAGGCCGGGCCGGGTGACCGTGCCGACTCCCGGGCCGGCGCGGAACACCACACCGGCCCGGGGCGCGGCCGGTCGGACGCGGGCGTGCACGAGGGCACCGTGGGTGACGTCTGGGTCGTCACCGGCGTCCTTGACGACGGCGGCGGTGGCGGCGCCGGACGTCAGCTCCTCCCGGGCCAGGGCGAAGGCCGGCCGCTGACCACCCGGCAGGGTGATCGTCACCGGGTCGGGGAACTCACCGGTGAGCAGCGCGGTGTAGGCGGCGGTGGCCGCGGCCGTGGCGCAGGCGCCGGTCGTCCAGCCGTAGCGCAGCTCGCCGGCCTGGCGGCTCCCACGGCGCCCGGCGGGCTCCGTCCCGCTCATAGCCGTCCCGCTCGTAGCCGTCCCGCTCGTAGCCGTCCCGCCAGGCCTGGCCGTCTTACCAGGTCAGGACGGGCGGGCCGGCGATGAGCGGGCGGGTGCTGGTGCTCGGTGGCACCGCGGAGGGCCGGCGGCTCACGGAGAAGCTGGCCGAACTGCCCGGCGTGGAGGTGGTCTACTCGATCGCGGGCCGGGTGGCCGCGCCCGCCCTGCCCACGGCGGCACAGATCCGGGTGGGCGGGTTCGGCGGCGTGGACGGCCTCACGTCCTACCTGCGGGATGCCGGGATCGCCGCGGTGATCGACGCGACCCATCCCTACGCCGCGCTGATGACCTCCGCTGCGATTACAGGGAGTAAGGCGGCCGCGGTGCCGCTGCTGGTCGTGCGCCGGCCGGGCTGGCCGGAGACGGATGGCGACGACTGGCACCGGGTGCCGTCGCTGGCCGCCGCCGCGGCCGCCCTGGGCGGCTTCGGGGAGCGGGTGTTCCTGACCACGGGCCGGTCCGGGATCGCCGCGTTCGCCGGATCGGATCGGCACTGGTTCCTCCTGCGTTCGATCGAGGCGCCGTCACCCCCGATGCCGGCGCGGATGGACGTCCTGCTCGAACGTGGCCCGTTCACGGTAGAGGGGGAGACGGCGCTGATGCGCGGGCATCGGATCGACGTCGTCGTCACCAAGAACAGCGGCGGCCTGCTGACCGCGGCGAAACTGGTCGCCGCGCGTCACCTGGGCCTGCCGGTGCTGATGGTGGACCGGCCGCCGCTGCCGCCCGGCACGCCGGCCGTGGCCACCGTCGAGGACGCCGTCGCCTGGCTCACCCGACTGGTCGGGGCGACCGACCGGTCATGCACCGGGTGACGACATCGGATGAAGACGCGGGGTGACGACCGTCCGCCGGTTGTCGCCGAGGGTCCCCGACCTGGCCGCCCAGCCGGACTGGTTGGCCCGGTCAGCCGGTGTCGGGGCGTCGGACCGGCCGGCTTGGCACTCGTCCGGTACGGCGTTCGGCTGGCGTGGTCATTCGTTCTCGCTCGCGATCGCGTTGACGGCCGCCGCGGCCATGGCGCTGCCGCCGCGGCGGCCGTGCACGACGAGGTGCTCCAGCCTGCTGGGATGCTCCGCCAGGGCCCGTTTCGACTCGGCGGCTCCGATGAACCCGACCGGGACGCCGATCACCGCCGCGGGCCGGCCGGCGCCGGACTCGACGAGCTCGAGCAGCCGGAACAGCGCTGTCGGGGCGTTGCCCACGGCGACCACAGCGCCGTCGAGACGGTCCCGCCAGAGGTCCACCGCGGCGGCGGTGCGGGTCGTGGCGAGCTGGTGGGCGAGGCCCGGTACCCGGGAGTCGGACAGCGTGCAGATCACCGGGTTGTCCGCGGGCAGCCGGGCGCGGGTGACGCCCGCGGCGACCATCCGGGTGTCGCACAGGACAGGTGCTCCCGCGAGCAACGCGGCTCTGGCCGCGTTCACCACGCCGGGTGAGTAGGCCAGGTCGGCCACCAGATCGACCATTCCACAGGAATGGATCATCCGGACGGCGGTGCGGGCGACGCCGTCGGGCAGGCCGGTGAGGTTCGCCTCGGCCCGGATCGTGGCGAACGAGCGGCGGTAGATCTCGGCGCCGTCACGGACGTAGTCGCTCACCGGCCGCCCTGCGCGGTCGGGAGCCACCCGGTGAGCCAGCCGTGGCCCGGTGAGGCAGATCGGCAGCGGGTGTCCGCCACAGCCAGCAGGTCCGGGACAACGGCTGCGCGTCCGGTGGTGAGTGTCACGGCTGCGATTGTGTCGTATCTGGACTGTTGTTGTGTTCCGGGGCCGGCTGCCTCCCCGGCGCGGGGCCGGCGGGGCCGGCGGTCTTGGTCACGGACCACTGGGTGACCGGCAGCATCGGCCGCCAGCCGGTGAAACCGCCGACCGGCGCGGCGCGGGCCACCGCCAGCCGGACGAGGTCGCCGCCGTGGCTGGCGTGCCAGCCGGCCAGCACGGCCTCCGACTCGACGGTGACCGCGTTGGCCACCAGTCGGCCGCCCGGCGGGAGCGCGGCCCAGCAGCGCTCGAGCACACCGGCGGTCGTGAGCCCGCCGCCGACGAACACGGCGTCCGGTGTGGGCAGGCCGGCGAGCGCCGCGGGGGCAGGGGAGCCGACGACACGCAGGCCAGGGGCGCCCAGCGCGTCCGCGTTGCGCAGGATCCGCGCGACCCGGTCGGGCTGGGGCTCCACGGCGACCGCCCGGCACGCCGGATGCGTGCGCATCCACTCGATCGCGATGCTGCCGGAGCCCGCGCCCACGTCCCACAGGAGCTGGCCCGGGGCCGGGCCGAGCCTGGCGAGCGTGACCGCCCGCACCTCCCGCTTGGTGAGCTGGCCGTCGTGCTCGAACGCGCCGTCGGGCAGGCCGGCCGTCCGAGGCAGATGGTCGGCGTCGGGCCCGGGCACGCATTCCACGGCGACCAGGTTCAGGTCGGCCACCCCGTCGCCGCGCTTCCCGCTGTGCTGCCCGCCGCCGGGCTCGTCACTGCCGCACCAGGACGCGGCGGTGCCGGCGCGGGCGCGCTCGTCGTCCGCACCGAGGTTCTCCAGGACGGTGAACGGGCTGCCGCCGTAGCCGCGGCCCACCAGCAGGCCGGCGAGCGCCGCCGGGCCGTGGCCGTCCGCGCACAGCACGATCAGCCGGCGGCCGGGCTGCACGGCCGGGTGCACGGCGCTGAGCGGACGCCCGACCAGGCTCACCACGTCGACGGCGTCCATCGCCCAGCCGAGCCGGGCGCAGGCGAGCGACACCGAGGACGGATGGGGCAGCACCCGCACCCGCCGCGCGCCGAGCAGCCGCACCAGCGTCGTGCCCAGGCCGAAGAACATCGGGTCGCCGCTGGCCAGGCAGCACACGCGGGCGCCGGCGTGCTCGGCGAGCAGCCCCGGCAGCGCCGGCACCAACGGCGTGGGCCACTCGACCCGACGGCCCCCCACATCGGCGGGTACCAGCCCCAACTGCCGCCGGCTGCCCATCAGCACCTGCCCGGCCCGCAGCGCCTCCCGGGCCGCCTCGGTGAGCCCACCCCACCCGTCGGCCCCCACCCCCACCACGACCACCAGCAGCTGATCACCTGAACGCGCGGTCACTGGATATTTCGCTGCCTTCCTGACCGCCTCGGCCGATCGTTTCGCCGGATACCGCCGTCGCCCGGCACCCACGGCCGGCATCGGAGCTGATCATGCTAACTATCATGATAGTTAGCATGATGGTTGGTCAGGAGAGTGGATGCCTGACGCCGAGCTTGCGGAGATCATCGACGGCCTTCATGTTATCGCTGCGAATATCGGGGACGTGGAGCGGAGCGCGCTGGAACGAGTTGGCTTACGGGAACATTGTGAACCGTGAGTCCCTACGGTATCGGGAGGCGATGGCTCCACGAGCGGCTTCTCAACCGCTGTCGAGGATTTCTTGCATGACCTGTTCGAGTTCAGGGAGCTTCTCCTCAGGAACCTGCCAGACCAATCTGTCGTCCACTATGGCGCAATGGCGCTTAGTTAAGCGGCCCGAGCGAGGATGATCTTTGGTGATTGATCATGCTTGGTGCCGGTGTCTGTTGGGCTTTTGACTCGGTAGGCGTTGTGTCGGCCTCGTCTGATGGTGCGTGGGTACGTGCGGTGGAGGCGCACGGGGTTAAGCCGTTCGGTGATCTCTGTGAAGGTTTCCCGGAGCGCGTGCGTGTGGTCCTCAGGGGGAAAAATCCGCGTAACTAGTCAGGTAGTTTTTGATCTTGAGTTAGCTGATCGCGGGCATCCAGGGACGGCCCTCGGCAAGTTGGACGAGAGCGTCGAACAGGCTGATGCTGTGTTTGGTGGCGGTGGACAGGTAGCTGCGGATCGCGCAGAACTGGCGGGCGCCGGTGAGCGTGCGTAGGCAGCCGGATACCTTCTGCCGTAGTTTGATCATGCGGATGTCGCGTTCGGAGCCGTTGTTGTCCGCGGGAACCCGCCAGTCGCGGGTGAACCGAAGGTAGTCGGCTTCGCGGTCGACGAGCCGGCAGGCCAGGGCATGGCGGGCGGCCATGAGTTTCGTGCCGCGCGGCGAGGTCTGGCTGATCCCGATGTGAGCGGCGTGGCGCAGCTGCCGGGTCTGGGTGGCCGGTGCCTGCTCGTCGATGGTGACGCCGGTAGTGGCGGCGTCGACGGCGAGGCGGTGCAGGGCGACGAGCGCGTCGCCTGCCTGGGCGGCCCAGCACCAGGTTCCCGTCGGGGCCGCGTCGACGACGGCCTGTAGTTCGCGCAGCACGTGAGCGACGCACAGCTGGTGGGTGGCGCCGGTGTAGCTGTCGTAGGGGGCCCAGGCGTCGTGGACCACCACCCCACCGAAGGCGGGAAGCACCCCGAGGGCGTCGATCCCGCCGCTGCCGCGGGTGGCATGGCAGTCGATCAGCGTGTACTTGTCGGTGCGGGCGCAGTGCACCCAGTGCAGTTTCCCGGCGACCCGCAGCCCCGTCTCATCGGCCCCGATCACGTCGGCGGCGGCCAGCAGACCCCGGACGGTGTCACGGAAGCCGTCGAGTCCGGCGGCGGCACGGGCGGTCATCGCACCGACCGTGCCCGCCGAGATCGGGATCCCAACCAGCTCGGCCAGCGCGGTCGCGGTCCGCTCCTGCGACAGGAACTGACCGGAATACAGGTAGACCACCGCCGCGGCCACCCGCGGCCCGTACTGCACCGGCGCGTCCACCCCGGCCGGTGCCGCCGCCTTCGTCCGCGTCCCGCAGCCGCACTCCCGCTCGATGAGCTGATGTTCGACCACATGCGGACGTAGTTCGGGCAGGTCGAACACCTGCCGCCGTTCGGTCCGGGTCACAGGCCGGCCCGCAAGCCCCGCCCCGCACCCCGCACACGGCCCCGGCTCATGCCGCAGGCGCACATCAGGCTCAGCGAGCATCCGCAGCGTCGATCCCGGATGCCCGCCCTGCCCACCGGGCCTGCGGCCGGTCTTCTTCCGCAGCGACTTCGGTGGCGGTTTCGCCAGCCCGTCCGAACTCGGTGGCTTCGCCGAGTTCCGCGAGTTCTTCGCGACCTGAGCTTCCAGCTCGGCGATCCGCACCCGCGCCTGTTCCAACGCCGCAGCGGTCTCGACCAGCTGCGCCCGCAGACTCACCACCAGCGCCGCGAGCTCGTCATACGACGGCACCGGCGGCGACGCGGGCGGACCATCCGACACACCCGGACCCTACGGCCCGATCAACCACACAGCACCAACGACCCGGGCCTTCAGGCCATCGAGGAGTCCCAGCCAGCCGGGAAACCAAAAACAAACGATCTACCAGACCTGACCAGTTACGATCCGCTGTTTCCCTCTGATTTTCGGGTTGACGATGATAGAGAGGTAGGAGCTGTCGGGAAGGGACCGGATGACCGGTAGCGTGAGATCGGATTTGACTCGCCAGAGCAGGTCCGCGCCGGTGTCGAGCGCCTGCTGCCAGAGGTCGAAGCTGTAGAAGTAACGGTCGGCGGTGAGGAGCATCCCGGGTTCGCAGGCGTCGAGCAGGGTGGCGGCGAGAGCACGTTCGTCGCTGGCACGGGGACCGACCGCGGCGGAGACGATCGCGTGCGTGCCGCATTCGGCGAGCGCGACGACGTGGACCTGGGGCAGAGCGCTGGCCTTGTGTCCGTTGGTGGACCGCCCGAACCTGGCCACGTTCTCGGGGGTGTCTGCGGCGTCGAGGAAGAACCCGTCGATCGCCATCAGCCGCCGGGAACGCAGCCAAGTGCCCTTGGTACCCAGCCCCGCGACCGGCACAGCGACACGTTCGAACAGGACCTTCAGGGGGGCGGCACCGAGCCTGATCCGTGCCTGCGAGATCGCCCCGGTGGTCGGGACTTTCCAGTCACCCTGCCAGTTCCCCAGCCATCTCAACGCACCGGCGAGTTTACGCATGACTTCTTCGTAGTCATCGTCGAAGAACAGGCACATCGTCATGGTGAAGTACACCATGACCCGGGCTGGCAGCAGCCTGGTACGCCGTTCCTGCCGCTTCGTTTCCACCAGTACCTCTTCGACGAGGTCCCGGGGAACGATTCTGGCGAGCACACCGATCGAGATGCGGTCGGTCAGCCGGTCGTTGTCAACGGCTGGCAATTCAACTACCTGGCGAAGGCGCACCACATCTGGATTCTATCTGCCGACCGGCCGAAATCGCGGCATGAGCACTCCGCCGCCTACTGATCGACGTTGAGGAACGTGACTGGATGCCGTGTTCAGAAGTTGATCGATGCGGGATCGGGCGTTGGCGTGTCGGGATGGACGGACGCCCCTCCAGGCTAATTGAGCGGCATTGCACTATGGCGTAACCGTGGATGAGGATGTTCCGAAAGGCGACGATACGAGGTAGCTCGGGTATGGGGGCGGCCTTGGACAGTTGGTTCAGCGCCTCTTCGATGATCTCGAACTGGCGCTCGACGGCCGCGCGGAGCATTGCGTTCGACAAATAGTCCGCCAACGACTGTCCCTGCGCGAAACCGCGGGCAAGACCGGCCGCGTGCACCGCGTCCCACAGGTATTTTCGGGGGTCAGGCCGCATACAGGGACTGCCTGGTACGCATAACCTGGTCGCGGAAGTAGGGGTTGCGGATGTTCGTGACGCTGACGACGTCGACCGCGCGTCCCAGTAGCCGTTCCAGGCCTTCCTTCAGGTCGAAACAGCTGCCGAAATAGTCGAACCCCGCCTGTGCGTCATCGAACTCGACCAGTACGTTGACGTCGCTGGAGCCCACGTCGAACGAGTCCCCGACGGCGGACCCGAACACGTCGAGACGTCGAACCTCGAGTCGCTGACACAGGGTTTCGATCTCCGAACGCTTCGTCTCGATGACCGGATGCACTGTCCACCTCCCGGATGAGATTCTGCCCCGCGAGCGCGGATGTCGACCGGGCGAACCGGTCACGGCCTGGGCGCACTGCTGTAACCAAGGTCATTTTGCTCTTTTTATACCAGATGGTCCGATTTCCGATAAAGCCGTCCGGCCTCCGAGGCCGGCCCCTGAGCGCCGCCGTGAACATCGTGAACGGAACGTGCCGGTTCAGCGGTCGCCGGCGTATCCGGCGCGGTGCCGGCGCCGGATACTGGGATTGTGGGGCCAGAGCGGGACGCCGGTCAGGGGTTTTGCTGGATGGCGGTGGCGATCGTGCGGTGGCGGCGGAGCATGTCGTCGAGGCCGTGGTGGACGGGGGCGGCATCCTCCACCACGGTTGCGCCGGCGACGACGGTGTGCCGGGCGGCTACCGGGCCGCAGCGCAGCCACGCCTCCACCGGGTCGGACAGGGCGCCGGCGAAGGCGATCCCGTCCAGCGGCCAGACGACCAGGTCACCGACCGCGCCGACGGACAGCTCACCGAGCTCGCCGGCCCGGCCGAGGCAGGCCGCGCCACCGCGGGTGGCGATCTCCAACGCGTCCCGGGCGGACATCGCGGACGCCCCGCCGCGCAGCCGTCCGAGCAGCATCGCCGTGCGCGCCTCCAGCCACAGCGAGGCGGCGTCCGCGGACGACGAGCCGTCGCAGCCGAGCCCGACCGGCACGCCGGCGGCCCGCAGTTGCGCGACCGGCGCCAGCCCGCCGCCGAGGATCATGTTGCTGCTCGGGCAGTGGGCGACCCCGGTGCCCCAGGCCCCGAGCCGGGCCACCTCGGCGGCGTTCGGGTGGATGCAGTGGGCGACCCAGGCGCGGTCGCCACCCCAGCCCAGGTCCTGGAAGTGCTCGACCGGGCGCCGGCCGTAGGCCGCCAGGCAGTAGTCGTCCTCCTGCGGGTCCTCGGCGAGATGGGTGTGCAGCCGCACGTCCAGCTTCTCGGCGAGCTCTGCGGTGGCCCACATCAGCTCGGGGCTGACGGAGAACGGTGAGCAGGGTGCCAACGCGATCCGCACCATCGCGCCGTGGGCGGGGTCGTGGTGGGCGGCGACGAGGGCCGCCGAGTCCGCGAGGATGTCGTCGGGATCCTGCACGACGGAGTCCGGCGGCAGCCCGCCATCCTTCACCGACAGTGACATCGATCCGCGGGTCGGGTGGAAGCGCATCCCGAGTTCGCGGGCGGCGGCGATCTCGGCCGCGATCAGGTCCCCGCCGCCGCGCGGGTGGACGTACAGGTGGTCGGTGGTGGTCGTGCAGCCGCCCAGCGCGAGCTCGGTCAGGCCGACGTGGGCGGAGACGTACACCGCCTCCTCGTCCAGGCGCGCCCACAGCGGGTAGAGCGTGCGCAGCCAGGCGAACAGCGAACCGGACACCGACGGCGCATACGACCGGGTGAGGTTCTGGAAGATGTGATGGTGGGTGTTCACCAGGCCCGGGGTGACCAGGCAACCGGTCGCAGCCAGCGTGCGCCGGGCCGGCGGGGGCGGGTCACCGGCCGCCCCGACCGCGCTGACCAGGCCGTCGGTCACCGCCACCCAGCCGCCGGGCAGCTCCCGGCGGCGGTCGTCCATGGTCGCCACCAGTTCGGCACCGCGGACGAGCAGGTCGACCGGCTGCGGGACGGAGGCCGGGACAGGCGCGGTCATGGGCCGATTCTGCCGCGCCGACGCCGCCCGACGGTTTCACCGCGGCGTCGGCACGGTGTCGTCCGCCGTGGCACCGCCGCGACGGACGCGGGCAGCCCGCCATGGCAACCCGCCATGGCAACCCGCCATGACGGATGCGGGCCGTTCGCGGTGGCGGATGTGACTGTCATGTCGGGTATGGCCGCCGTGTGCGTCGTCCCGGGTGTCATGGATGCTCCGGGAGTGGGATGGGCCTGTGCGCCTCGCGGAACGCGCGGATCGGTCGGACGCGCGGGCCGGTGGGGAGCTGAAGTCGGGAGATGGGAGCGGGTTGGACGTTATAGAGATCGACGATCCGGCGGATGAGCGGGTCCGTGACTATGTGGGGTTGACCGACGTGGCTCTGCGGCGGCGGCGGGAGCCGGCCGAGGGCCTGTTCATCGCCGAGGGCGAGATGGTCATCGAACGGGCCCGGCGGGCTGGTTACCGTCCGCGATCGTTGCTGGTGGGGCCGGCGAAGGTCGCGACCGTCCCGGCCGATCTGGAGCCGGGCGTCCCGGTCTACCTCGCAGGCCCGGACGTGCTCGCCACGATCACCGGGTTCCAGGTGCACCGCGGGGCGCTCGCGTCGATGTGCCGCCGCCCGCCGGCCCCGGCGGCGGACGTGCTGGCCACGGCGCGGCGGGTACTGGTCTGCGAGGACATCGTCAGCCACACCAACCTGGGCGCGATCTTCCGCTCGGCGGCCGGGCTCGGGATGGACGCGGTCCTGCTCAGCCCGTCGTGCGCCGACCCGCTGTACCGGCGGTCGGTGCGGGTGTCGATGGGGGAGGTGTTCGCCGTCCCGTATGCCCGTCTCGACCCGTGGCCGGCGGCGTTGTCCCTGCTGGTGAAGCACGGTTTCATGCTGGTCGCGCTCACGCCGTCGGCCACCGCCGTGCCGCTGGACGAGCTCGCGGTGAGCTCGTACGACCGGCTGGCCCTGCTGCTCGGCTCGGAGGGCCCGGGGCTGACCCGGGACGCCCTGGGCGTGGCCACCGTCCGGGTGCGGATCCCGATGGCGCACGGCGTGGACTCCCTCAACGTCGCCGCCACCGCGGCGATCGCCTGCTACGTGCTGGGCCGCGCGGTCACCGGGCGCGCGGGCAGCGCGGTAACCGCGTGACCGGACCGCGTCCCTGGCGGCCGGCCGCGCGCTCCTCGGGAGCCTCGCGGTTGTCAGGTGGCGCGGGAACGGAACGCGCGGGCGCGGGATGTGCGAGAGGCGCGGGCGCGGGATGTGCGAGAGGCGCGGGCACGGGGTGCCCCGCAGCCAGCCCCGTGGTCACGGACGCTGCGCGTGTGGGTCGTGGCCGGGCAGGCCGGGGGTTTCGCCGGCGGCGGCGCGCCGGCGGTGGGCGAGGGCGGCGAACACCTCGAGGGCGATCCGGTGGGCGTTGTTGACGGTGCTGTCGGCATGGTCGTAGGGGGGTGCGACCTCCACGATGTCCGCGGCGACCAGCGGGGTGTCCAGGGCGATCCGCCGGACGGCGCGCAGCAGGTCCGCGGGGGTCATCCCGCCGGGTTCCGGCGTGCCGGTGCCGGGCGCGAAGCCGGGGTCGAGCACGTCGATGTCCACGGACAGGTACAGCGCCCGGCAGCCGTCCACGGCCCGGGCGATCGCGTCGGTGACGACCGCGGGTGAGCCGCGTTCCCAGACCTCGTCCATCAGGTGCCAGCGCATGTCCTGCTTGCGCATCCAGTCGAACACGTCTGGTGGGGGCCAGTAGCCGCGTAGCCCCACCTGGACGAAGTTGCGCCCGCGTACCGCCCCGGACTCGATCAGCCGGCGCATCGGCGTCCCGTGCGAGGCGAGGTTGCCGTCGACGATATCGGCGGTGTCGGCGTGCGCGTCGAAGTGCAGCAGGCCGAGCTCCCCCCAGCCGACCGCTTCGGCGACTCCGGACGCCGCCGGCCAGGTGATGGAGTGGTCACCGCCGATGATCACAGGGATGATCCCGAGGCCGGCCACGCCGCCGACCTTCGCGCGGATGTTGCGGTGCGACGCCTCGGTCTGCCCGATCGGGCAACGGGCGTCCCCGGCGTCCACCACGTCCAGCCAGTCGAAGATCTCGACGCCGAGGTCGAGATGGTAGGTGCCGGGCTCGTAGGCGAGCGCGCGCAGGGCCCGCGGGCCGAAGCGGGCACCCGGCCGGTGCGTGGTCCCGATGTCGAACGGCGCGCCGATCACCGCGACGTCCGGGCGGTGGGCCGCGAGATCGTCGAGCGTCGGCATCCACGGGCGGTGGCAGAACGTCGCCAGGCCCTCGTATCCGGGCGTGTCGTCCGCGGGAACCGGCGCCTGGGACGCCGACATCGGGGGAATCGGCCCGGTGTGGGGGTGGTCGTCCTGTTCCCGTACCCGGGCGCCGCCGGTGCCTGCGCCGTGCCGGGCGAGCGGGTCGATCGGACCTGTCATCGCTCCTCCTCGCCCAGGGGGTTTCTGTCAGTGATGTGACTCAAGGTATTTATAGTCTTACTAATTGTACGCCTGTTCTGTCGCGACGATGTTTTCGGACATTCTCCCCCAATGAGTGCCAAAGGACCTAGTCGGGGCAAAAGCCTATGTCGATCTCTCCGGTTCGGCGTGTCGTGCCAGGGTGGGGCTCCGGGCTGCCGCGGTCGTCGCGCGTCGCGGACCGTTCCGGGAGTACTCCGGCATCACTCCGAAGTTGCTTTGGAGCCACCTTTGAGGTCACCTTTGGGGTCACTCCGTGGTACGGATGTGGACGGCATCCTCCTCCGGCGCGCCTGCCGGCCTGGCCCCGTCGCGGCCGCGGGCGTGGCCCCCGACAGGCCCGTGTACGACAAGTTCGGCCGTTGTCACCGTCCGTACGCCCTCGTCGTCGGTGAGCAGGGTCGGCGCGTCGTCCGGCTCTCCGTCGCCGTCAAGGGCGGCCGGCCGCTCGACGGCGTCATCGGCCGAGGAGTACACGTCGGCCGAGGAGTACACGTCGAACTCCAGGACCTCACCGGACTCCAGCCGGGCCGCCTCGTCGTACGGATCCGGCTCGGGCTGTTCCTGGGCGAGCAGCGAGTCCAGCGACTCGCCGGCACGTTGTTCCTGGGCGGTCGTGCCGAAGCGTTCACCCGGGCCGAAGCGGTCCGGCGGATCCCAGCCGTCATCAAGCGGGTCGAAACCGCGGTCGGTCGAGCCCAAGCCGTCGCTGTCGAGGCTTTCGGACTGTTCAAGCGGGCTTCCGTGCGTGTGGACGTAGCCGCTGTCGGGATAGTCTTTGTCGGGATAGCCGCTGTCCAGATAGCCGTTGTCGGCGCTGTTGTCACCCTCCGGGATCGGCTGCGTCATCGCTGCATCCTCCTGACCGGATCAGAGCTCTCGGGGTCTCGCCGGCCGATCCCCGATCGCAAAGGACGGGCCATGGCGGCCGGTCTTGTCGGTCAAGGCCATTCCCCTGACGGCCTGGGGCTAACGTCCGCCAGCCGCCCCGCGGCCCATGTACGCCAGCCGCCCGCGGCCATGTCCACCGGCCGCCCCGCGGCCAATGTCCACCGCCGCCCCGCGCCAGCATCCACTGCCGTTTCGCGGCTGATATCCACTGCCGTCCCGCGGCCAGCGCCCACCGCTGGCCGGCGGAGCCCCGGTCGGCCGCGTCGTCGCCGGTTTCGCGTCGGTCGCCTGCGGGAAGCGCCGGACACACTACGGTCGGACGACGGACGGTGAGGCGGAGCCACCCTGTTTGCAACCCCACCGTCGATGGCGTATAGTGTTCATGTTCGTGTCTACTGTTGCGGACCGCATTCTTGAGCGGCTGGCAAAGGCTCCGGCCGGCCTGGATGATGGGCAGTTGGCGGAAGCGCTCCAGGCGCGCCGCCAGACCGTGAACCAGGTCTGTCGGCGTCTGTCGGACAAGGGCCGTCTGCACCGTGCACCGGGCCCGAACGGCCGCATCGTCAACCGCCTGCTGCCGCAGCACGACGCCTACCCCAAATCTGTCCCGGCGCAGCCGGACGACGCATCCGCCCCGGCACAGCCGGACGACCAGGCCCGGTCGGGCTCCCAGGAGAGTGAACCGGCCGCGTCCGGCTCCGGGCCCGACGAGCGTCCGGATGCCGGTCCGGTCGCGCTCACGGAACCGGCACCGCCGCGGGACGAGGAACCGGAGGACGCGGAACCGGAGGACGAGGAAGGGGAAGCCGTCCGGACGCCGATCTCCGTCAGCGACGGAGCCGCGCCTGCCGAGGAAGCCAGCCCGGTCGAGGCGGCCGAGCCAGCCACGGCGGTCACGGCACCGGTTGCCGAGGAACCCGCGTCCGCCGACACGCGGCCCGCCGTCGAGGAGGCCACGGCGGACGGGACGGCCACGGTCACTCCGGTCGCGCAGGTGGCTGAGGTCGTGGAGGCGGACCAGATCGTGGCGGATGCCGGCGCGTCCGCCGAGGCTCCCGAACCCGTCGCGGCCACCCCGCCCGTGGCCGCCGACGACCAGGAGCCATCCGAGGCCGTGCCGGCGTCCGTTCCGGAGACAACCGGTGGGAAAGACGCCGACGCCGACGCCGACGCATCCGGGAGCCGGGCGCCTGCCGCCGCGGCCCCTGCCGCCGCGGCCCCTGGCAGCGCGGCCCCTGGCAGCGCGGCATCCGGCGGCGAAGCCCCGGGCGACACGACCCCGGGCGACGCGGTGCCAGCTGCCGCGGCCGCCAGGGACGCCCCGGAGCCTGCCGAGGGTGGCCCGGACGAGACCGTGGGAGAGCGGGACACCCAGGTGCCGCAGCCGGTCCCTTCGGCCTCGCGCCGGCGATGGTGGCGCCGGTTTCTGTGACACGCCAGGGGCCGTTGATCCGGGGAGCCGGCCGGGTGGACGGCCCCGATGGTGACGGCGCGGATCCGCTGTCCGGGCACGCCGCCCGGATGGACGTTTCCCAACGTTGCGTCGACGGCCGGGAAACGCTGTGACCTCCTGTCGGCAGTACGACGCGCGGGGGCCCAGTTGGCGCAATAGCGTCTTGGGTAACCAACGATCCCGGGGAGAGCATGCCTATGCGAGCGAGGTTGCTCGTCATCATTGCCGCGCTGTCCGCGCTCGTGCTTTCGGCCTGCGGAAGCAGGGTGGACGAGTCGAGCGCACCGCCGAGCGGTCCCACTCAGGCCAACACCGGGGCCAACACGGCGTCGGATACCGGGGTGACCACGAACGACGTCAAAGTTGGTGTGATCGTCGGTCTGACCAGCCCGCTGGGGTCGGAGACCTTCTCCACCTCCCTGTACGGCGCGAAGGCCTACTTCGACGCGCTCAACGCCGCCGGCGGTGTGAACGGCCGCAAGGTCACGCTCGTTCAGTGTGATGACCACGGCAGCGGGCCCGACAACACAGCCTGTGCGCGCAAGCTCGTCGACGACGAGAAGGTCTTCGCGCTGGCCGGGGTGTCAGCGTTCGACTACGCCGGGGCACAGTACCTGAACTCCAAGGGTGTGCCGGATGTCGGTGGCCAGCCGACCAGCAGCGCCTACGACCAGTACCCGCACCTGTATTCGATCTACGGTAGTTACTATCCGCGTGACGGCAGGCAGCCCGGCTACGACGGGAACCTCTACGCCGGCACCGAGAACTACCGGTGGCTCAAGGAGAACCTGAGCACCAGGGTCGCGGGCGTGGTCTATTACAACGTCGCGCCGTCCCAGCGTTACGCGCAGTCGGTTGCCGACGGCCTGCGCAGGGAGGGCTACACGGTCGTCGAAAAAGAGATCAATTACTTTGCCCCGAACTTCGACGCGGCCGTGCTGGACCTGAAGGCCCGCGGGGTCGATGTGATCTTCGATGCGATGGAGGACAACGGCAACCTGGCCCTGTGCAAGTCGATGCAGGCCCAGGGGCTGACGGTCAAGGCGAAGATGACCACGTCGCAGGGGTGGACCGACACCTTCGGCCAGGCCTTCGCGGACACCCCCAACTGCCGTGACGCCACCTACGCGACCAGTTCGACCCGCAACTACAACGACACGAACTACCCGGCGGTGGCCAGGTTCCGGGCGGACATGGCGAAATACCAGCCCGCGCGCGAGGGCAAACTGAGTATCTGGACCCTCGAGGGCTACGCGTCCGCCCAGTGGCTCACCGACGCGATCAGGTCGTGCGGCGCGAACGTCACCCGGGTGTGCGTCGAACAGTTCCTGAACCGCCCGCAGGATTACGACGGTGATGGTCTTCTCACTCCACGCAATTTCACCAAGCTCGCGACCCCCCCGGAGACCGACCGGAACTGCATCAACGTCGCCCGCTGGGAGATCTCGGCGAACGGCGGCAAGGGGGGTTGGGTGACCCAGGTCAGGGACATGAACACCAACTGCTTCACCGTCCCGAACCTGCCCTACCCGGCCGAGTGAGAACCCGGGAAAGACCTGTGTGAGCCCTGTGCCCGGCCCTGGTGAGCGTGACCGCCGGGGCCGGGAGAGGGGCTCAGACCGGCTCGGCGGAGACGGCCGGGTGCAGCTCCGCGGGATCCCCGACGAACGAGCACTCGCCCCGGTGCAGGACGTAGACGATGTCGGCGAGGCCGAGGGCGTCGTTGGTGTACTGGTCGGCGAGAACCACCGTCGTCCCGCCGAGCGCGACCGTCGCCAGCCAGGTGAACAGCTCACCGGCGACCTTGGGTGACAGGCCGAGGGAGAGCTCGTCGACCAGCAGCACCCTGGGCCGGGCCAGCAGAGCACGGGCCAGGGCGAGCATGCGCCGTTCGCCGCCGGAGAGCGTCCCGGCCCGTTGGCCGAGCCGCTCGCGCAGCCGGGGGAAGGCCTCCAGCGCCGGGGAGATGTCCCGTTGCCCGATCGCCTCCACCACCACCTGCAGGTTCTCCCGCACGGTGAGGGTGGCGAACACCGCGCGTTCGTCCGGGACGAACATCAGGCCCGAGCGGGCCCGCTCCAGGGCCGACATTCTGGTGATCGTCCTGCCCTGCCAGGTCAGGGAGCCCGACCGCAGCGGTAACACGCCGGCGAGTACCCGCAACGTGGTGCTCTTGCCCGCGCCGTTGACCCCGAGCAGCGCGGTGACCTTCCCCGCGGGGACCGCCAGGTCGAGCCCGTGCAGGACCTCGATGGTCCCGTAACCGGCGCGTGCGCCGGTCAGTGCCAGTTCAACGCTCATGCCAGCGGCCCCTGCGCGAGATAGACAGCCCGTACGGTCGGATCCTCGCGGACGGCAGCCGGTGTCCCCTCGGCGACGATACGCCCGCCCACCATCGCGTACACCTGGTCGGTGACGGAGAAGACCAGTTCGACGTCGTGATCCACCAGCAGGATGCCGACCCCCTCACCGGCGACCCGCCGCAGCAGCCCGGAGAGCCGTTCGGTCTCCTGCCCGTCCAGCCCGCTGGCCGGCTCGTCGAGCAGCAGGACGTCGGGCCGGGTGCACAGGGCACGCGCGAGCTCGACCAGGCGCAGCGCCCCGGTCGGCAGCGTTCCCGTGGTCGTGTCGGCGATGCCGGTGAGGTTGAGGGACTCCAGGGTGCGGGTCATCACCCGCCGGGTGCGGCTACTGCCGTGTGGCGTGTGCCCCAGCAGCCCGCCGATGTAGTCGCGATGCCTGTTCTCGGCGCCCACCAGCAGGTTGTCCATGACCGTCATGCTGGTGAACAGCGACGGCACCTGGAAGGTCTGGACGAGCCCGTGGCGGGCGCGGACGTCCGGGTGCATCCGGGTGATGTTGCGGCCGCCGAGGAAGACCTTGCCGCTGTCGGGCTTTTCCACCCCGGTGAGCAGGCTGAACAGCGTCGACTTGCCGGCCCCGTTCGGCCCGATCAGCCCGGTGACCTTGCCGGGCGCGACGGTGATGTCGACGTTGTCGACCGCAGTGAGCCCCCCATAGCGGCGCACCAGTCCGCGGCCGGTGAGCTCCGCGCGGCTCACTGCGTCCCCCCGCTCACTGCGTCCCCCCGCTCACGGTGTCCCTCCCGGAGGTGTGTACGACCTGCCGTACCCGGACGAGCAGCGCCTCCCCGAAGGGCGTCAGGACGGGGGATCCGCCGTCACCGGCCGGCTGCCGGTATGCCGCGGGCGAGACGGACGCTGCCGAGGCGGGGAGGACGAGCCTGCCGGACGCGGCGATGCTGGCGGCGGCGGCTGCCGAGGCGGACGTCGCGGCAGCCGCCCGTGCGGCGCCCGCGCCCGTCCCCGCGAGCCCGGCCCGGCCCGGTTCGGTAAGGTCCTCGACGATCCGGTGACCGAGGCGTGTCACCAGATGGCGGACGGCGGAGGCGAGACCGCCGGGCAGCCAGCCCAGGCTCAGCGCCAGGATGCCCACGGCCAGGGTGGCCGAGCCGGCCGGCGCGAGGGTGTCGATGGTGACGATGAAGCCGGCCGCGACCACCGCGCCCGCGGCGCTGTCGGCGCCGAACACGACGACCGCGGTGAACCAGAGCAGGCTGTTCAGCGGGGAGAAGGCGTCCGCGTCGAACGAGGCGTAGCTGAGCATCAGCAGGGCGCCGCCCAGCCCGGCCACGGCGGCGGAGACGGTGAAGGACAGCAGCTTGAGGTTGCGCACGTCCACGCCCACCGCAGCCGCGCCCTCCGGGTGGTCACGCACGGCCAGCAGCGCCCGGCCGAGACGTCCTTCGTGCAGGTTGCGCACGACGAGCAGGCCGAGCCCCAGACAGAGCAGCTCCACCACGTAGAACCAGCGGTCGGACAGCGTGTGCCCGGCGACGGACAGCGGCGCGACGTGCAGTCCCGAGACGAACGTCTGCTGCTGGAAGACGAAGCGGGACATCACCGCCCCGACCGCGAACGTGGTGAGGGCGAGCGCCAGCCCGCGCCGCCGGATGGCGGGGTACCCGGTGAGCAGGCCCACCGGGGCGACCAGCAGCGCGCCGACCAGCGGGGCGGCAAGGGCCGGCAGCGCGGGCAGCCCGAACAGGTCGCCGTCGGCGAGCTTGGCGGACAGCAGCGCGCCGAGTCCGGCGTAGCCGGCGACGCCAAGGGAGATCTGCCCGCTGTAACCGGTGACGATCACCAGGGACAGGAAGATCAGGGCGAGCGCCGGCACGATGAACGCGTCGCGCAGGTTGATGGGCGCGAAGGTGAGCGGGGCCGCCAGCAGCACGGCGCCGGCGAGTTTGCCGAGGACGTCCCGGCGCTGCTCGGTGAGGCTCGCCCGGTACGTCTGCGGCGCGCCGCGGCTGGAGAACCGGCCGGTGGAGCCCGCGTCCCCACCGAGCTCGCGCAGCCGGGGGAGGACCAGCAGCAGCACCAGCAGCGCGGCCACGAACAGGTTGGACTGCACGGCCAGATACAGGGCGCTGAACTCGCCCGTCACCTGGAACTGGCTCAGCTCGCTCTGCAGGATGCCGATGGCCAGGGCGGTGAGCACCGCGCCCGGCAGGCTGGCCAGCCGGGCGGCCACGACCACCGCGAACGTCTCCAGTACCAGCAGGGTGAGCCCGTACGGGGTGAGCTGCAGGCGGGGCGCGAGCAGGATGCCGGTGAAGCCTGCGAGGGTGGTGCCGACGGCCCAGCCGGCCGCGGCCACCCTGTCGGCCGGGATGGCGGACAGCTCGGCGAGCCGGCGGTCGTCGACGACGGCCCGGACCTGCCGGCCGAAACGGGTACGGGTCGTGATCAGGCCGAGGGTCACGCACACGGCGACGACCAGAGCCAGCTCGGCGAGCGCGTCGACACCGATGCGGCTGCCCCCGGGCAGCCCGACCGTCTGCTCCGGGAACAGGCTCGGCGCGTCGTTACGGGACCCCAGACCCCAGATCCCGGCTGTCATCCCGACGGTGAGCACGAGCACGCCAAGGCTCGCCACCAGCGACTCGGCCGCGGACGCGCGCCGGCGGGCCAGCGGGCGGAAGACGAACCGTTCGAGCACGATGCCGATCAGCGGTGAGACGACCGCGAGGGAGAGCAGCGCCGCGACCGGGACCGGCAGCTGCCAGTCGACGACCATCGCGCGGAAGACGTAGGCCACCAGGGCAGCGATGCCACCCTGGGCGATGTTGAGGACACCGTTGGTCCGGTAGGTCACCAGCAGGCCGATACCGGAGAGCGCGGCGATCGCTCCGATGGAGACCCCGGCGAATGCCAGATCGATGCTTCTCATCCGGCCCACCCCCAGGGCGCGGCAGCGGCACGGTCATGCTGTTTCCGGCCCGCCGCCGGCCCGGGGAGCACAGCAGGTCCGCGCCCGACGCGGCAGGCTCGTCTCACGCGGCGATCTTTGGTTCGCAGATCGTGCAGGGTGTCAGGCCGCGGGCGGCGATCTGGGCGGAGTCCACCGGCTGCGCCGGCTTGCTGGCGATCATTTCGCAGCTGCGGCGGTGGTAGGTCCGGCCGGCGGGCACGGCGAACAGGCCGCCGTCGTTCTGGCCGCCGGCCGCCTGATCCGCCACCGTCGTGACGGCGGGCGCCGGCACTGAGGCCGCGGCGACGATCAGCGTGTGCAGCTCCTCGACCTGGCGGTCGAGCCGTCCCCGTCCCTTGGCGGCGGCGTCGATCTGGTCGGCTACCAGCAGCGCGCTGCCGAGGAAGACGAGCGCGAGTCCGCCGAGCCCACCGGAGACGAAGTAGGGGAGCTGACGGCCGGGGTCGGTCTCCGCGGACACACCGAGATAACAGCCGAACAGCAGAACACCGCCGGTGACCGCTATGAGCCAGCCGCGTACAGCACGTAGTATGCCGACGACTACTCGAGGTGTCGGCCGGGGGTGCTGACCACCCGCAGGCTGTGTGTCCACCCTGTGTCTCTCCCCCAAAGGCGCTGCGGCTGTGGCGACTGCCCGACAGACGTCAGCTGCGGCGACTGCCCGACAGGTGTCGGCTGTGGCGACCGCCCGACAGATGTCGGTTCCGGCGCGGGCGACCTGCCCCGATCAGCGTAGGTCAGCTTAGTGCCCAGCATGAATGCCTGCTGCGTCGACTGTGCCGAGGGTGCCTGCGATGGCTGGCTGCTGGTTCGTGGTGCGTGTGGTTCGTGTGGCTCGTGATGCGTGGCCGCCTTGTGCGGGCCCTCGTGCGGGCATCCGCACCCGGGCGTGGGGCCTTTCGCCGGTCAGATGGATGGTTGGTGGATGACGTCACGGGGCCGCCCATCCGGATGACCGGGTGTCACCGCGGTGATGTCCGGGTACGGATGAACGGAGTCAGACAGGTCGTCGTTGCTGAGGCGGGGCAAGTGTGAGCATGGCAGGACTTCTCATGGTACATCCGTGAATGCTACCGATGTCGTCAATGTCATAGTCCTGCCCGATCTGTTGCCAATGGGTGAACTCGCAGCGTTCCGCCCACAGCCGCCGGCCGACCCGGTTGCGGCGGTCCTCGACCTCCAGCGGCCCGAGCACCCCGCCCAGCGCCGCCTGCAGGTGGGCCCAGTCGTGCGCGGCGTCCCAGGTCGCGAACGATCCCAGATGCTCCCCGTCGTAGTCGTAGACATGATATGGACGACCCACGGGCGTCTCCTTCACTGATCTGGATGCCTCCGGGCGCGCCGAAGGCCGTGTTCCCGTATTTTTCGTGTCCCCGTGTTTTTCGTGTGCGCATCCAGGCCCGCGAGGTTACGTTATGTCCAGGTTCGAGAGAACCATCGGTCTCGTCCAAGGACGACGGGTCATAGCCGCAAGGACGACGGGTCTGTGGCCGGCGCCGGACGTTGGTGGCCAGCGGACTGTGTCGCTCGAGCTTCGACACGAAGCCGCGACGTTGAAGCTCCGAACCGGGCGCTGGAGGGGCCGCCATGGCCCTACCGCAGGTCCATGATGCCCGTCCATGGTGCCGTGGGACCCCGGAACGCGGCAACCCGCCCCACGAGTCGCTGTAAGTAGCGATGTAATGATGTATTTGTCACCATGGGTCCGTCCGGCTGAGTCCGGCTGAGGCAGGGATGCCGAGGGGCCGGAGCCGGGGGGTCGGCGGATTCCTGGGGGCCGGGGACACCGGTGGGCCGGGAGATGCCGGGCGAAGCCGCCGGACGCGCGGTCACCTGGACGTGGCGGTGGTGGACGCCCGTGAGGTCGCCGCGTCCCAGGCGTCGGCGACGATCCGGTCGATCGTCGAGCGGCTGCCCTGCCAGCCCAGCTCCGCCCGGATGCGCCGGCTGTCCGCCACGAGCACGGGCGGCTCCGCCGCCGGCGGGCGGTGCACCCGTTGTACGGCGCGGCCGGTGACCCGTTCCACCGCGTCGAGGACGTCGATGACGCTGACCCCGAGGCCGGTACCGACGTTGAAGATCCTGCTGTGGCCGGGCCGGACGGCGTCCAGGGCCGCGAGGTACGCCTCGGCCATGTCGGCCACGTGTACGTACTCGCGGATCACCGCCCCGTCCCCGTTGACGCCGAAGGACTCGCAGCGCCCGGCGGCCACCGCCAGCGCCGCCGGGATGATCCGGCTCTGGTCGTTGTCGGCGTGCCGGCCCGCGGCGCCCGCGACGTTGAAGGAGCGCAGCACCACCGCGCCGATCCCGCCGGTCGCGGCCTGGTGGACGACGAGCTGCTCGGCGGCGAGCTTGGAGGCCCCGTAGGGGTGGGTCGGCGCCGGGGGCGTGCTCTCCGGGATGGGCTGGATCTCCGGCGTTCCGTAGACGGCGCAGGTCGACCCCAGGACGACGACCGGCGCGGTCCCGGCGGCCTTGGTACCGCGTTCGAGCAGCCGCAGCAGGTTCGCGGTGCCCGTCACGTTCACCGCGAAGTACCGCAGCGGGTCATACCGGGACTCGCGTACCCGGGTCAGGGCGGCGAGATGGCAGACCGCGTCGAAGCCGCGGTCGAGCCGGGCGAGCTCGAGCTCGTGGAAGTCCACCAGGTCGGCGGCGACGACCTCCACTCCCGGCGCGAACGGCGGGCACGACCGTCCGGAGCGGACGAGCGAGGTCACCTGGTGTCCGGCCGCGGCGAGGGTGTCGGTGACAGCCCCACCGACGAAACCGGCCGCACCGGTGACAAGAACACGCACGATGTCGACGAGGCCTCAGGACGCGGCCCGCATGCGCAACCCGGGCAGCAGCGTCCCGCGATGGCGCCATGCGAGCTCCAGACAGGCCGCGGCCGAGGGCGCGAGCGGTTCGTGCTCGATCAGCCGGCGGACAGTCGCGTGGGTGAACGGGATACCCTCCGACGCCTGCCGGTGCGGACCGGTGGTGACCACGGATCCCTCGGCGTTGACCGGGACCATCCCGCTGAACAGTGAGTCGAAGACGTCGGCGTCCACGACCACGACCGTGAGGATCTCGCCGAAGAGCGTGAGCGCGTCGACGCCCATGCCGAAGCACCAGGCGCGGACACAGCCGGAGTGCCGGGCCCGCTGCAGGGAGCGGAACGGCTCGTCGCCGTCGTAGTCGATCAGACAGGAGCTGGTGCCGTCGTGTTCGGCGTTGCCGAGCAGCTCCTCGCTCAGCTCCCGCATGATGTTGCGCCAGAGGTCGAAGTCCGTCTCGTGGTGGCCCGGGGAGATCCCGGACGGCTGGAACACCCCCGCCGGCAGCACGTGGTAGACGCCGCCGGCGGTCGCCACCGAGCCGGCGCTGCGGCGGTGCAGCATGAAGCTCGCCCGGCTCTGGTCGTGCCGGATGGTCAGGGTGTTGATGGACGGCAGGACGACCCGCTGGCACAGGTCGAACGGGTCGCCGATCCGGCGCCGGAACGGCAGCGCCGGCCAGGACAGCCCGCCGCCGAGCATGGCCGCGGCCGTTTCGTGGGCGACCGACTCGCACACGTCGAGGGCGTCGAAGTAGGTGGTGTGGCCGAAGGACAGCCGCGGCCCGCGCTGCCCGGCGCGGATGGCCTCGAGCATGCGGAAGCTCAGGCGGTTCTCGAAGAGCGTGGGCCGGTCGAGGTCACGCATGGCCCGGGTGTACGTCCCGAAGGCAGCCCCGCCGTCGGTCAGCGGGCGCAGGTGCTCGGTGTCGGCGCCCGCTCCCGACACCGTCGGCGCGGGGAGCGTGTCGGACCACGCCAGTTCGATGTCGGCGAGGTCGACCGGCTCGTTCCACATCCAGTTGGGCCGGACCAGCAGGCCGTTGCCGAGCCGGTAGGGCTGCGGGTACAGGCCGGCCGCGGCCCGGGCCAGGCTGATCCGGTGGTGGTTGAGGTAGTCGCGCGTCAGCCGCCAGGTGCGCTGACTGGCCGCGATCCGTTCGTCCAGCGGGTCGGCGGGGTCGGCGTCCCGGCGGCTTTCGATCAGGGAGCCCGCGGCCAGGCCCACATCCTCCGGGGACAACGACAGCCGGCGGGCGATGTGACGCAGTGTGGAGATGTCATGAATGGCCCGCCGGCCGCTTTCGACCTTGGAGACATAGGACTGGTCGAAGCCGAGCCGTTCGGCGAGTTGCTGCTGGGTGAGCCCGAACGTCTGCCGGTAGGAGCGGAGAAGGAGTCCCACGCCGGTCGATCGCGTCGTCTGGTGCGGCGGCGTCCACAGCCATGGTTGACCAGTCACCCGCGGTCCTTTCATCCGGCTTCGGGGTTACTGGAAGTGAGCATAACTAGTCGGTCGATCGACCGCGCATAGCCACAAAATGGTCGCTTCCGGTACAGCGAAAATGTTGCTTGCGGTGAAGTGAATCACACGTTCCGCTGACAATCTAATGAGCGCACCCGAGCGGGACGAGCGTGTGTCGCGGGCCGGACGGCTGTCGATTCTTCAGCTGTTCGAGAGCTGTTCGAGGTTCCCGGTTGTGTGGATCACCGGTTCACGACGCCGTCGGCGAGATCGAAAAAGATCACGACGACGATCGGCGCGATGATCCAGCGGAGAAGGCCCAGCCGACCCCAGATCTCCCGCACGACACCGCCGCCGACGCGGCGGCCCCACACCAGCAGCGCGAACAGGGCGCCACCGACGACGACGAGAAATATGCCTGCGTTACTGGCGTCGGGATGCACACCGACGATCATCGCAGATGATCCCGGGAGGGACGGTGGCGTCATTCACACGGGGTTCACACGGAGCGGCGCAACAGCGGCGGGTGCAGGGCCGTCGCGGAGCCCCGCCGGTACAGCTCGGCGGGGCGCCCCCCGCCGCGGGGCGCCGCGCGGGCGCCGACCGGCACCACGAAGCCAGGGGTCGACAGCACCTTGCGGCGGAAGTTGGGCGGGTCGAGCGGGGCTCCCCAGGCCGCCTCGTAGACGCGGCGGAGCTCGGCCAGGGTGAACGGCTCCTCGCAGAAGGCGGCGGCGAGCGGGGTGTACTCCAACTTGCTGCGGGCCCGTTCCACGCCGTCGGCGACGATCGTCGGATGGTCGAAGGCGAGGACCGGGCCGTCCGCGGAGCCCAAGTCCTCCACAGGCCACCAGCGGGCCGTCGGCCCGTCACGGTCGGTTCCCGGTGGGGGCGGCAGGTTCGGGAGCAGAGCGAGGTAGGCCACGCTGACGACCCGCGCCCGCGGGTCGCGGTCCGGCCGCCCGTAGGTGCGCAGCTGCTCAAGATGGCCGGACGCGGCGACGCCGGTCCCCTCGGTGAGCTGCCGGCGGGCCGAGGCGTCCAGGTCCTCGTCCACCCGGACGAAGCCGCCGGGCAGCGCCCAGCCGTCCTGGAACGGCGGTGAGTCCCGTTGGGTGACCAGCACACAGAGCTGCCCGGAACGCAGCGTCAGCAGGACGACATCGACAGTCACCGCGATCGGCGATGGTCCGTTCACGAACGTGTCCGGGGCCCGCCGCGCGTGGGCCCGGCCCGCCCGGGCCCTGTCGGTAGGGGCCCTGTCGGTAGGGGCTCTGTCGGTGGGGACGCTGTCCGCGGGGCCTCCGCCGAGCGGGGCGTCGTTCGACATGACAGGTCTCACGATGCCCCAGTGTGCGGCCTGGCCACGCGGACGGGGACGCGGACCCGCCGTCCGGCCTGGGACGAACCGACACGACGAGCCGACGCAAGAGGCTGGTGGGACGGGCCACGGCCCGTCCGTGGGAGGGCCTACCGTTGCCCGGGCTGCCGCTGTGCCCGCTGGCCGGTGGTGATGACCGGCAGGCACGGCCCGCCGTAGGTGACGTGCAGCGCGTGCGCAGGCAGGGACGCCAGGGCCGCCTGGTGATGGGCGCGGGCGGCACGCAGCCCCTCGGGGGTCGTGCCGTCGGCGTCGAGAATCCGGCCGCCGCGCACCAGCGGCACCAGCAGCGGCCGTTCCGGCCAGGACGGGTCCGCCTCCGGGCCGGACGGGGCTGACAGGCGGCCGATGTCGGTGCCGGCAGCAGCCGGCTGGGCGGCGTCGGTGTGATTCTCGTCTCGCGTCGTCGTCAGCCCGGACTCCCGGGTCGCCGTAGTGATCACATCGGCGACCGCCACCCCGTTGCGGTCGTGCCGGCGGGTCAGGTCCTTACGGCCGCCCCTGGTGCTCTTGCCGACCGAGGCCTTCGCGACCGCCGTCCCCGCCACTTCGACGATCTTGTAGACGAACCCCGTCGTCGGCGCGCCCGAGCCGGTGACGAGCCGGGTGCCCACGCCGTAGCCGTCCACCGGCGAGGCCGCGAGCGAGGCAATGACGTGCTCGTCGAGATCCCCGGTGACGATGATGCGGGTGGCCTGCGCGCCGAGGCCGTCCAGCTGGGCGCGGGTGGCCCGGGCCACGGCCGCGAGGTCGCCGCTGTCGAGCCGGACCGCGCCGAGTGCCGTCCCGGCCACCTCGACCGCGGTGGCGACCGCAGCCGGCACGTCGTAGGTGTCGACGAGCAGCGTGGTGCCCGTTCCGAGCGCGCCGGTCTGGGCGGCGAAAGCCTCCCGCTCGGAGGGGTGGACGAGCGTGAACGCGTGCGCCGCCGTGCCGGTCGTGGGGATGCCCCAGCGCCGGCCCGCCGCCAGGTTCGAGGTGGCGGTGAAACCGACCAGGTAGGCGGCCCGGGCCGCGGCGACCGCGGCCTGCTCGTGGGTGCGGCGGGAGCCCATGTCGACGCACGGCCGGCCCGCGGCCGCGGCGACCATCCGGGCGCCCGCGGCGGCTATCGCGCTGTCGTGGTTGAGCACGGACAGCACCAGGGTCTCCAACAGGACGCATTCGGCGAAGGTGCCTTCGATGACCAGCACCGGGGTGTTCGGCATGAACGGCTCGCCCTCGGCGAGACCGTGGATGTCCCCGCCGAAGCGGTAGCCGGCCAGGTAGTCCGCGGTGGCGTCGTCCACGATCCCGTTGCCGCGCAGGTAGGCGAGCTCGTCCGGGCCGAACCGGAACGCCGCGATCGCCTCCAGCAGGCGGCCGGTGCCGGCGAGCACACCGAACCGGCGCCCGGCCGGCAGCGCCCGGGTGAACACCTCGAAGACCGCCCGCTGCGACGCCGCCCCCGAACGCAGCGCGGCCCGCAACATCGTCAGCTCGTACTGGTCGGTCAGCAGGGCTGTGGACGCCGGTGCGGGCAGCCGCGTGGACGGCGGTGTGGGCAGCGGCGTGGGCGTGGTCATCGCGACCACACTAGTAGACTGTCGCTGCTTAGTTCTGGTGTGTCTTGTGTCTGGGTGAGAGGGTTGGGTCTGGCAGGTCTCCCCGTCCCTCTGCCGGTCAGGACTGTGTCGTGGGTTCGCAGAAGAAGTGGCCGGTCACCTTGACCGAGGCTGATCGTGACGAGTTGGTTCGGGTGACCTCGACGGGGGTTCATCCGGCGTCGATGATCCGGCGGGCGCGGGTCCTGCTCGCGTTGGACACCTCGGTCGGCCCGGTTGCCTCCCAAGAAGAACTCGTGGTCCGGGTCGGGGTCTCGGGTGAGACGCTGCGGCTGGTCGCGAAGCGGTTCACCGAGACCGGTGGGGATGTGGGGGCCACGATCGGTCGGAAGGCACGGGAGCTTCCCCCGGTGCCTTCCCCGGTGACCGGCGAGGTTGAGGCCAGACTGATCGCGCTGGCATGCTCGCAGCCACCGGCTGGTTATGCACGCTGGTCGCTGCGGCTGTTGGAAAAGCACGTCGCGCTGGTCGCCGACATCCCGGACCTGGACCATTCCACCATCGGCCGGGTCTTAAAAAACGAGGTTGCGTCCTCATCTGAGGAAGTGCTGGACCATCCCACCGAGGGCGAACGCGCAGTTCGCCGCGCGGATGGAAGACGTTCTGGCGGTCTACGCCCGGCCCCACAACCCGGGCGTGCCCGTGGTGTGCATGGACGAGAAGCCCTACCAGCTGTTGGCCCACGCCCGCGACCCGATCCCCGCCACGCCAGGGCGTGACCGGCGCGAGGACTCCGAGTACGTGCGCCACGGAACCTGCTCGATCTTCTGCTGGGTCGAGCCACTCGCCGGCTGGCGCCGCGTCCAGGCCACCCCACGGCGCACCAGGATCGACTGGGCACACCACGTCAGGCGCCTGCTCACCCTCGACTACCCCGACGCCGAACGGGTCGTGCTGGTCATGGACAACCTCAACACCCACGACATCTCCTCGCTCTACGAGGCCTTCGACCCGGCCGTCGCGTTCGCACTCGCGCAACGACTCGAGATCCACCACACCCCCAAACACGGCTCCTGGCTCAACATCGCCGAAATCGAACTCGCCGCCCTGACCCGCCAATGCCTCGACCGCCGCATCGACACCCTCGACGTCCTGAACACCGAACTCGACGCCTGGCAGACAGCCGTCAACGCCAACCAGCGCCAAGTCAACTGGCACTTCACCACCGATGACGCCCGCACCAAACTCCGCCACCTATACCCCACACATTAGCGGCGACAGTCTACTAGGACCTCAGCGGATCACGCGCACGATCCTGACGTATCGGGTCATCTCCGTATCGGGTCATCTGCCGTCGGTCGCCGGATACGCCCTGCGGACGGACGCGGCGCCCCCGGCCCGCTCCCCGGTGGGACGCCGGAAGGGCAGCACGTCGGCCGATCGCGGGGTAGCCAGCCGGCCGGCGTCCCGCAGCAGGGCGGTGGCCTCCTCGGCCGGGCACGGTGGGCTGATGAGCGTCCCCTGGGCGAGGTCGCAGCCGAGAGTGGACAGGGCGTTGAGCGTCTCGGCGTCCTCGACCCCCTCGGCGACGACCCGCAGCCCGAGGTCATGGGCCAGCGCGACGGTGGCCCGCACGATCGCGGAGTTGGCCCGGTCACCGGCGACGTTGTGGACGAACGACTGGTCGATCTTCACCTCGTGCAGGTCGAACTGCCCGAGTACGTTGAGCGCGCCGTAGCCGGTGCCGAAGTCGTCCACGGCCAGCCGCACCCCGAGGTCGCGCAGCGCGGCCAGCGAGCGCACGGTCGCGGCGGACTCGGTGACGACCGCCCGTTCGGTGATCTCCAGGGTGAGCGCGGCCGCGGACAGCCTGTTCGCCAGCAGCAACTGCGCGATCTCGGTGGCCAGGCCCGGTTCCAGGAGATTGCGCGCGAACAGGTTTACGGAAATACCCACTCGGGCGCCGTCCGCATGCCACTGGCCGGCTGCGGACAACGCCTCCCGCAACACGGTGCGGGTGAAGTCGCCAATGCGTCCGGACTGTTCCACGGCACCGATGAAAGCGTCGGGGGAAAGCCGGCCGGGAACCGGGTGGTTCCACCGCACGAGGGCCTCGAAAGCAACGATCCGGCCCGTTTCCAGGTCGATCTGCGGCTGGTAGCACAGGTTTATGTCGCCATGGTCGAGCGCGTCGTGCAGGTCCGCCATCAACGCCATGTGGGCCAGCGTGGAGGAATCCTCGTCGGCCCGGTAACGCCGGTAGCCGCCGTGCGTTCTCTTGGCCTGGTACATGGCGACGTCCGCGCGGCGCAGCAGTTCGTCGACGGTGTCGCCGTCCTCGGGCAGGCAGGCGATACCGATGGACGCCTCGACCGAGAGCATCATCCCCTCGACGCCGACCGGGCGGGCCAGCACCCTGGTCAGCGTGGCCGCGATGGTCTCAGCGGCATCGGCGTCACGGATCCCGGTCAGCAGTATGGCGAACTCGTCCCCGCCGATGCGGGTCACCAGGTCGCCTGCGCGGACGCCGCGTCGCAGCCGTTCGGCGATCCCGCGCAGCAGTTGGTCGCCGGCGTCGTGCCCGAGGGTGTCGTTGACGTCCCGGAACCGGTCGAGGTCGACGAGCAGCAGGGCGGAGCGCGACCCGGTGGCGGTGGCGGCGATCGCCTCGGCGGTGCGCCGTTGGAGCATCCGGCGGTTGCCCAGGTTGGTCAGGGCGTCGTGGAATGCCTGGTCGTGGGCTTCGGCGTAGGTGTTGGCGTTCGTGATCGCAAGCGCCAGCAGGTTCGCGAACGCGGCGAGGACGGCCTGGTCGTGGTCCTTCCAGGGGGCCGGCCGGGCGAAGTTCAGCCGCAGCACCCCGACCTGGCCGGCAGGCCCGGTCAGCGGGGTGGCGACATGGTCGGTTCCGCGCTGGAAGCCGGTCGGTGATCCGGTTGGTGATCCGGTTGCTGATCCGGCCGGCCGGGCTGCCGGCGCGGGCACCGGCGCGTGTGGCACCGGCGACTGGGACACCGGCGACTGGGACACCGGCGGCGGGACCGGGTCGACGACGAGCTCCACGCCGTCCGGCCGGAAGATCTCATAGGCGATCTCCGTCGCGCGGGCCTCGATGGCTGCCCGGTTCAGAATGGCGAGGTCCTTCGCGGCCGCGTTGAGCTGGCGTCAGCGGTCACGCTGCTGGGCCGAGTCGACCTGCATCCGATAGACCATCACCAGGCCCACCAGGACCGGCGGGAGGACGATCAGCGTCACCGGGCTGGTGTAGGCGAGCGCGACGGCCGCGCAGCCGACCGCGATGCCGCCGGCCGCGATCAGCGTGCTGATGCCCATGGTCTCGCGCAGGGTCCGGCGCAGCGGCGTCCCGCGCGCCGCGGAGATCACCATGGACACGGACAGGCTGGTCCACAGGCAGACCGTGAGGCCGGCCGGTGCGGCGAGCAGGATCTCGGCGCCCTCCAGATGTCCTGCCCGCCCGCCCGACAGCCACAGGACGCCGGCCGCGATCGCGGTGCCCAGCGTGGCGCTGGCCCCGTTGAAGAGCACCTTCACCGGCGCTCTGCGCAGGATGGCATGCATGATCGGGACCGCTACGGCGCTGATCGTGACGAGCTGTGGGGCGGGCAGCAGGGCCAGCCCGATGACCACGCTGGCCTCGCTGAGGTCGTAGTCGCCGGTGTGGTGCCCCGAGCGCACCCGCAGCAGGGGTATCGGGCCGATCGCGAGGCAGACGATCCCGAGGGTCAGCCGGTACCACGAGACCGGTTCGGCTGTCTGAGGCAGGCGGGTCAGGCAGATCGCGGTCACGGCCGCCGCGGTGGAGGTGACCATGACGAGCACCAGGTGGTACCTGGACGGTACGAACCGTGCACGCGTGCCGACGGCCATATGGTCTCCCGTCCTGCCTGCGGAGGTTGCTTGATCGGGCCACCGGGATCGCGCCGCCTGGACGGCGGCGCCCCCCGGTGCCTTACGTAGGCTTGACGCTACGGTCATCGTTCACTACGCCCCGATCATGTACTACGCGGTGGGGGCGGGGCGAGCTGATACCGATATTGCTGGGGGCCGTACTGCTGGGGGCCGCCGTGGCGGCCCCGTCCGACTTGTGTGTCGACGGCTCGTTCGCCGGTCAGGGGTCGGCGGCCGACAGGTCGGCTCCCGTGGGCCAACCGCCGGCCGGCGCGTACCACCCGCTGTCTGGCCGGCTGCCGCGGACCGGGCTGGTTCGACCAGCCCGACCGTCACGGCCGCGGCCCGACCGTCCCCGACCGTCATGGCCGGCCCGGTGAGCGGGTGCCCCGCCGCCCGCGGCGGTACCGCCGACACCGTTAACCGTACCGCGGTGCTTTCTCAGCCCCAACTGACGCCGTTCATGCCCTCGTCGTTGTTCTTCTTCATTTTCAACACGTCCTTTCCTTCCCATGCGGTGGCGCTGGTTGTCCGTCGGGAGTCGCCGACTGGCGTCGGTGCGTGTGTGATGCGTTCCGTCCTGGTACCGGTCCTGTTTTCAGCCCCAGCTGACGCCGTTGTTCATGGCGGCCCACTCCTCTCCACTGCTGATCCAGCCCATAGCAATTCATCCAATTCATACATATATGGACAAAAATATAAATAAAAGGGCTATGTACGGGCAATGGTGCGCTGGTGGTGCATGCTTGGTCGCAGCGGGCTGTCGGCGTCCTGGTCGCTATCCGTAGGCAAGAGTCCGAGGTGTCGCGCGACGGGTCCGGGCTGCTGTTGATGAGGTCTTTCGTGTCGGGCAACGAACCGTGACCAAAAAGATAGCCAAACCAGGACCGAATACAACTAAATACACCATTTCGGTTACCTGCTGTTAGGGTATGGGCGTATCTGTCGCGCCCACGCTGTGGTCCTCGTGCCGTTCGACGGCCGACCCGCGTACATCTGCTGGTAACCAATAGTGTTCATTGCTGTTCACCGGATGCTGGGGTGTGCCTCCGTGTGCTGGCTTCGACGCGGTTCGCCATCCGGCCGATGAGCGCTCGGACGGGACAGGACGGGACGGCCGGCGCGGCACCTGGAAGCTGGCGGGGCGCCGCGGGCACCGCGGGCACCGCGCGCACCGCGGACGCGGCGCGGCGGGAGCGCTGTCCGGCCTGTCGGTCGAAGATCGATTCGGCTTCCCGCCCGTGCCCGGTGGTCCGGGGGGAACTCGGCCCGCGCACGCGCCACAATGGAGTCCGTGCCACTAGCCACCGCCGCACCCGAAGAGGTCCTGGAGTCCGACGAGGTCGCCGAGCGCGACCGGCCCTGGGTCACGATCGTGTGGAACGACCCCGTCAACCTGATGTCGTATGTGACCTACGTCTTTCAGAAACTGTTCGGTTTCAGTCGGGAAAAAGCCAAGGCCCTCATGCTCGACGTCCACCGCAAAGGACGGGCCACCGTCTCCTCCGGCACCCGGGAGGAGATGGAGCGGGACGCCACCCGTCTGCACGCCTACGGCCTGTGGGCCACGATCGCGCAGGACTAGACCGTGCCTGATGGATCCGTGCTGGTTGGCGTGACCGAGCCGCTTGGGCACGAGCGCGAGGCGCCCAACGGATCCGTGCTCGGTGGATCCGTGTCCGTTCGGTGGCGGTCGGTGCGGACGGTGGGCCGGGTGGCCTCCCATGGGCTGGAGGAGGAAACACTGGAGAAGGAACCAGCGGAGCTGTCGGTGACGTTAGCAACGCGACGGGCGGTTGTCCGGGGGCCGGTCCGCGCGATCGAAGATCTACCGGACGTGGCCCGGGCCGATCACTGTTGACCTTGGTTGGGAGAGCGTGTCCAACGGATTCAGCCGTACCGGGGACGGCGTCGAGATGGTCCTCGGTCCGCTTCAGGCGACCCTGCTGGCCGAGCTGATCGGCCAGATCGAGGCGCTGCTGGAGCCGCCGCCGGTGGCCGACCCGCTGGAGGCGATCGTCGGCCTGCGAGCCGTGCCCCCGGCGGTACCGGAGGACCCGGCGGTGGCCCGGCTGCTTCCGGATGCCTACCCGAACGACTCGGAGGCCGCCGCCGACTACCGCCGCCGCACCTCCGACGACATCCGCGCGGGCAAGCGCGACGCCGCGCGCCGGGCACTGGCCACCGTGCCGGCCACGGGCGGCCGGGTGCTGCTCGACGATGCCGCCGTCCAGGACTGGCTGGTCACCCTCACCGACCTGCGGCTGGTGCTGGGCGCCCGGCTGAACCTCACCGACGACGCGTCGGCCGAAGCCCTGTACGACATTGGCAGCCAGGACTCGCGCCGTCCCGTGGTCGAGGTGTACCTGTTCCTCGGCGACCTGCAGGAGCAGCTCGTCCAGGCTCTGCTGTGACATGCCCTGACGCGATGTGAACATGTCCTGACACGGTGTACGTGCCCTGACGTGGATGGCCCGCTGTGACACGGCTACTGTGACATGGCCCTGTGACACGGCCCCTCGCGTCCCGGACGCCGGCGGTGGCCCGCCGGGAGCGGCCCCGCAGGCACAATCGGATCATGGGCAGGCATTCTTCGCCATGTACGCATGATCGTGGCTCGTGGTGGATGCCACTCGTCGTACGGTTGGCCCGTGCTGCGCATCGATCGGGCCGTCTACGAGGCCATCATCGCCCATGCCCGGCGGGACCATCCCGACGAGGCCTGCGGGATCGTCGCGGGCCGGATCGGGTCGGACCGGCCGGAGCGCTTCGTGGCCATGGAGAACGCGGAGCGGTCACCGACGTTCTACCGGTTCGACTCCATGGAGCAGCTGCGGGTCTGGAACGAGATGGATGACCGGGACGAAGAGCCAGTAGTGATCTATCATTCACATACCGCTACCGAGGCCTACCCGTCCCGCACGGACATCCCGCTGGCCCAGGAACCCGGCGCCCACTATGTCCTGGTCTCGACCCGCGACCCGGAGAAGATCGAGTTTCGTTCGTACCGCATCATCGACGCAGTCGTGACGGAGGAGCCGGTGGAAATCGTCTGACTGTTCACGACGTTGTGTCGGGTGTCGCGCGGAGCCGGGCGCGCATCCTCGGGATGAGGGATCCGGGGCAGGGCGGGGATCCCTCAGGGCACGGCACCAGCGGCCGGGCGGTGGGCTGGTGGCCTGTTCACATGCTGTCGTACCAGGGACGATGCACCAGGGGCGATGCACCACCAGGGACGATGGCGGACAGTTCGACCGCGCTCCGGCCCTCGGGCGGCGTCCGAAGGCCGGAGTACGGCTGACGGCCAGGGCGGGACCGAAGGCCGGAGCGTGACCGGACGGCTGCCGGAGCAGGACCCGAAGATCGAAGATCGAAGACCGAACAGCAACACGGACAGAGCACGACGAAGAGGAGCAGCATGGCAGTCCAGGTCCGCGTGCCGACGATCCTGCGCAGCTACACGGGCGGGTCCAAGGTCGTCGAGGGTGTGGGAGACACGCTCGCGGCGTTGTTCATCGACATCGACAGCCACTTCCCGGGGCTGCGAGGCCGGCTCGTCTCCGAGGACGCCGGTGGGCTGCACCGCTTTGTGAACATCTACATCAATGACGAAGATGTTCGTTTTCTCGGCGGTCTCGACGCGAAAATTTCCGATGGTGACACTGTGACGATTCTCCCCGCCGTCGCTGGCGGCTGCGACATCATGCCGGCGACAGCAGACATCTGAGACGGGTAGGCCGGAAGAGCTCATGCGTTTCGACTCCCTGGTGGACTCGGTTGGCCGCACCCCCCTGGTCGGCCTGCCCAGGCTCTCGCCATCCCCGGACGTCCGGTTGTGGGCCAAGCTGGAACAGGACAACCCCACTGGTTCGATCAAGGACCGGGCCGCGCTGTGGATGATCGCGGACGGGGAGAAGCGCGGCCTGCTCACCCCTGGCGCCACCGTTCTCGAACCGACGTCGGGGAACACCGGTATCTCGCTGGCGATGGTCTGTCGCCAGCGGGGTTACCGGCTGATCTGCGTGATGCCGGAGAACACCTCGGCGGAGCGGCGGCAACTGCTCGCGATGTGGGGCGCCGAGATCGTGCACTCGTCCGCGAGCGGCGGCTCCAACGAGGCCGTTGCCGTGGCCAAGCGGCTGGCGGCCGATCATCCCGACTGGGTGATGCTCTACCAGTACGGAAACCCGGCGAACGCGCAGGCGCACTACGAGACGACCGGTCCGGAGATCCTCGAGGATCTTCCGTCCATCACCCATTTCGTCGCGGGGCTCGGTACCACCGGGACGCTGATGGGCACCGGACGTTTCCTGCGCGAACGGGTTCCGGGTATTCGGATCATCGCGGCGGAGCCCCGGTACGGCGAGATCGTGTATGGCCTTCGCAACATCGACGAGGGCTTCATCCCCGAGCTCTATGACGGCAGTGTGCTCACCACCCGTATCTCGGTGGGGCCGAAGGAGTCGCTACGGCGGACCCGGCAGATGGTCGAGGAGGAGGGGATCTTTGCCGGGATCTCGAGCGGCTGCATCCTGCACGCGGCACTGATCGAAGCGGACAGGTGCGTGCGCGCCGGGCAGCGCGCGGACATCGCCATCATCGTCTGTGACGGGGGCTGGAAATACCTGTCGACCGGCGCATACGCGGGGACGCTGGAGGAGGCCGAAGCCGCACTTGAGGGTCAGCTCTGGGCGTGACGGGCAAGCCGGCGGGCGCGGTCGGAGTCGGTGTACCCGGCCGCGGCACGGCAATGATCACGATTTTTCTCCCACGTCTCAGGATGGTCCCTGATGTGCCCGGATGCACTCTGATACCGACTCGTCCGGACTGTCCAAAATTCGACATGGGTTTCGTGACCACTGCCACAGAGTCGGAACGGGATTTCGGGCTTAGTCTGATCGCTCATGAGCGGCGCGCCCATCGGGGTATTCGGTAGCGCGGATGGCAGTCATGCCGTCGCGACCGTGATCTCCGATCAGCTCCCGATGAACCCCGATCGAATCCCGATCGGGCCCCGCCACGTCCCCGCCCGCCGACGAGGCGTGCCAGGACGATCATGGTCGGTATCTGTGATCGCCACATCCGCCCGCGCCGCGAGCCATCCCGCGGGCCCGTCCCGGCCGCGCGTGTCCGGGGCGCTGAGGCAATCTTCGCGTCCGCCGGCCACCCCGACAGCGCTGGCAGAACCGGCGCGGTCGCGGTCGTGACCGCCCACGCCGCCCGCGGTGTCCCCGTGGGCGGCGCGCCTTACGACGTCTTCCCATCCGCCGGCTCTCCAGGACGCGGCCGGCTGCCGGCCCATCCCTGGAGGTCAGGAGCGAGATCGTGGTTCGAGGAGCCGGAGGCCCTCGGCCGGATCAGGGCCTGTTCGGCGCTGTGTCGAGAAGTCGATGCGTACTCATTGATCCCGGGCTATACCATCTGTCACCTTTTGTTGACCGGCGTCATCGGCTTTGTCAGGGGAGAGGGCGTCACATTGGCGAGTAGCGCAGAAACCGCAATGAAGGATCACCAGCAACCTGGTCGGCGCGGAGCACTCGATGATCCGGGCCGACCCGGACCGGTCCTCCGCCGGCGCGCGGCGGCCAGCCCGCGCCCCGCGCGGGCGGTACCGGTACTGACAACATCAGTACCGGCGACACCAGCCCGGACGGTATCGGTACTGACGGCATTGGCGGTGGCCCGATGAAGCTCACGATTCTGGGATGTTCGGGAACCTACCCGGGACCCCGGTCGGCGTGTTCGTCCTACCTGGTGGAGTCCGACGGCTTCCGGCTGGTACTCGACGCCGGGAACGGCTCCATGAGCGAGCTGCAGCGGCACTGCGACCTGCGGGACGTCGACGCGCTGCTCGTCTCCCACCTGCACGGTGACCACTGTCTCGACCTGGTGGTGAACTCCTACGCCCGCCGCTACCACCCGGAGGGAATGCCGCCCAAGCTGCCCGTCTACGGGCCCATCAACACCCAGGAAAGGCTGTGCTCGGCGTTCGAGCGCTGGCCGGAGGACTCCCTCGCCGACATCTACGACTTCCGGACGATCAGCCCCGGCCGGCTGGACGTGGGCCCGTTCCGGATCGATCTGGAGCGGGTGGCGCACCCGGTCGAGGCGTTCGGGATGCGGGTGACCGCCGAGGGGCGCTCCCTGACGTACTCCGGTGACACCAGCGCCTGCGACGAGCTGGTCCAGCTGGCCCGGGACACCGACCTGTTCCTCTGCGAGTCGGCCTTCCTGGACGTCCCGGACAACCCCCCCGGCGTGCACCTGTCGGGGCGGGAGGCCGGCGAGCACGCCACCAAGGCGGGCGTGGGCCGTCTCGTGCTCACCCATCTGGTGCCGTGGGGAGACGCCGAGCGCAGCCGCGAGGAGGCGGCCGGCGCTTTCGACGGCCCGCTGACCCTGGCCGAGACCGGCGCCATCTACGAGATCTAGCCACGGCATCCGGGCCATCCCCGTCCGGACCGGCTGCCGGACCGGCTGGCCGCCGGTCGGCTGAGCGCGTCGTCCGCGCGGCCAAGAGCCGTCGCGGGCGGCCCGTCGGGAACCGGCGCCAGGCTGGGACGCGACCCGGGCCGGCAGGCCTATCAGGCCGGATTCAGCCTGGTATGTCGGACTCCGCGGACACCGGACGCCGGTTGCCGGTTGCCTGTGTCGCCGCGGGCGCGGATCTGGTTCCTGGCGCCACTGGCCGCGATGTCGCGACCGGGCCGGTCTGGGCAGGGACCGGCAGGTGCCCGGTGCGGGCGCTGGGCACGCCTGTCGATCCGGGCACCTGCCGGCCCGGACACGTCCACTGGCCCTGGCCCGTCGGTGGGACGCCCGTTGGCGGGTTTTTCGTACTGTCGCTGATGATGTCCGGTTGGATTCGACCGGTGTCGAGTTGCGTCCGCCCGGTAGGGTCAGTCGTCGTGAGACGTTCCGACGGCAGGACATCCGGGGAACTCCGCCCGGTGAACATCACCCGTGGCTGGCAGGACCACGCCGAGGGCTCGGCGCTGATCGAGTTCGGGCGGACGCGGGTGCTGTGCGCGGCATCGGTCACCGAAGGCGTCCCGCGCTGGCGCAAGGGCAGCGGGCTGGGCTGGGTGACCGCGGAGTACTCGATGCTGCCGCGGGCGACGAACACCCGCAACGACCGCGAGTCCGTGCGCGGGCGCATCGGTGGCCGCACGCACGAGATCTCCCGGCTCATCGGCCGCAGCCTGCGTACCTGCATCGATCTGAAGATCCTGGGCGAGAACACGATCGCGATCGACTGTGACGTCCTGGTGGCCGACGGCGGCACCCGTACCGCGTCGATCACCGGCGCGTATGTCGCGCTGTCGGACGCGTGCGGCTGGCTCGGCCGTCCGGACGCCCTGATCCGCAGCGTGGCGGCGGTCAGCGTCGGGGTCGTCGCCGGCCGGCCGCTGCTGGACCTCGCCTACGACGAGGACTCCGGCGCCGACACCGACATGAACGTGATCTGCACCGGTGACGGCGGCTTCGTCGAGGTGCAGGGGACGGCCGAGGGCCTGCCGTTCGACCGCGCGATGCTCGACCAGTTGCTCGATCTGGCCGTCGGGGGCTGCGCGCGGCTGACCGAGGTCCAGCGGGCGGCGCTGGCGGGCCCGCGCCCGGTACCCGCCGGCGGAGCGCGACCGGGTACCCGGTGACCACCCTCCCCGATGAAGGAAGCGTGGTGAGCGGCCCCGGCCACGGGCGTCCCGTGGGCAGCGGCCCCGGCGGCCCTGGCCTTGGCCCTGGCCCTGGCGCGGAGGTGTTGGGCGGGAGCGGGCCCGTCGAGAGCCGGCAGTGGCCCCGGCGGGTGGTGCTGGCCAGCCGTAACGACGCCAAGCTCGTCGAACTGCGCCGCATCCTCGCGCTGGCCGGTCTCGACGTCGAACTCGTGGCGTTGCCGGACGGCCCCGACGTCCCCGAGACCGGCGCCACCTTCGCCGAGAACGCCCTGATCAAGGCGCGGGACGCGGTGCGGGTGACCGGCCTGCCCGCGGTCGCGGACGACTCGGGCCTGACCGTCGACGTGCTCGGCGGCATGCCCGGTGTCCTGTCCGCCCGCTGGTCCGGGCCGTTGCCCGGTGCCAGCCGGGCCGAGCGGGACGCCGCCAACAACGCGCTCGTGCTCGCCCAGCTCACCGACGTCCCCGAGGAGCGCCGTGGCGCGGCCTTCGTGTGCGCGGCCGCGGTGGTGACGCCGGCGGGCGCCGAACGGGTCGTGCACGGGGAGATGCGCGGGCGACTGCTGCGGGAGTCCCGCGGGGACGGCGGTTTCGGCTATGACCCGCTGTTCCTCCCCGACGGGCAGAACCGGACCAGCGCGCAGCTGCGCCCGGCGGAAAAGGACGCCATCAGCCATCGAGGACATGCCTTCGGCCAGCTCGCGGCCGTCCTACGGGAGCTGCTGGCCCTCTGACGGCTGCTGTCGGCCGAGGGCCGTCCGTTCGCGTCACTTCGTCCGTTCGAGCTGTCCCGTCCCTGTTCGCCCGGGTCGTTCCGCGCGTGCCGTCCCGCCTGGACCGCCGTGCCTGCCTGCGTCCTCTGTTTGCCTGCGCTGTGTCATGTGGTTGCGTCGCGTGTTCGTGTTGTCTCTGATCCGTCTTGCATCGGGCAGCCGTCGGTTATGTCCGGAGAGTTTCACGGGATCATTCGACACCCGGTATCCGGGCACTTTCTGTTACCGGATTGTCAACGCTGAGCGGGCAGCGGCGAAATCCGGCAAAAGATGAGGCGGTGGAGCGCATCAAACCGGGTACATGGATGCCAATCGCCGTGTAGGCTGGAACCACCTGTAATCGATCAGTGACTATTTGCTATCGGCAGGGTAGGTTAAGGACGCGGCTGAGGTGTCCGGGTCGTTCCATCCGTCCCCGACTCGTGACACCCCAGTCGCGTCCTCGATCACCCTGGGTTGTCGGGCGTCGGTTGGTCACAAGCTGGCCGGTGGCGCCAGCGCTGCCGACGAGCCCCGGGTGCTCAGCGCCCGCCGGTCAGTGCTGGTTGCCTATGTCGATCTCCTGTCGGATCCCCGGAGCCGCCCGTTGTCGGATCTCCGGATTCGCGCACAGCACCGCGGCCGGCCACCATCGTTCGACCACGTCCTGGACAGCGTCCAGACCGAACTGGTCGTCGACATGGGCCAGCGCCGCCCGGAACTCCGCTTCGAACACGGCCCGCTGGTCGGCGTCCAGCGCGGCATGCACCGCGGACCCCGTCTTGTCCACTCGGATCCGCAGCCCGTCCAGCGAGGCCGGCACGTCCGTATCAGCCATGTTTCCATTGTCTCGCTCCGCCTGACGGTAACGCGGACGGGGTGTACTGCTTTCTGAACGTGAAGGAGTCGGGGCTCGCGGTGCACCCTGCTCGGACGAACCCGGATCCAGGACAAACCCAGGATTCAAGACGCACCGGAGTCACGATGAACCCGGAGTCACGATGAACCCGGAGTCACGATGAACCCGGAGTCACGATGAACCCGGAGCCACGATAACCCGGAGCCAGGATGAACTCGGGCTCGGTCAGATACCGGTGAACCTGGAGGCCGGTGAGGCACGCCGCCGGTTCGCCGCCGCCAGGGTCGCCCGGCTCGCCACCGTGGACGCGGCCGGGCAGCCGCACCTGGTGCCGGTGACCTTCGCGCTCCAGGACAACGCGATCGTCACCGCGGTGGATCACAAGCCCAAACGGTCGACGGCCCTCAGACGCCTGGCCAACATCGCGGCCAACCCGCGGGTCACCCTGATCGCCGATCATTATGACGAGGACTGGCAGACCCTGTGGTGGGCCCGCGCCGACGGCCTCGCCCGCGTCATCCCCGCCGAACCCCCCGCCACCGCACCCGAGCCCGCCCGCACCGCCGAGCCCGCCGACGAACACACCCACACCGCCGGAGCCGCCACCGGAGAACCCGCCTGCGCTGGAACCGTCGGGGACGGGTCCAGCGGCCGGGACGGCTCCGGCGGGGGCGGCCCCGCCGGAGCCGGATCTGTCGGGAACGCCTCGGCGGGGGAGAGTGCCGCCTGGCATGACGCGATCGACCGGCTGGCGGCGAAGTACCACCAGTACCAGCGGCATCGACCAACCGGCCCGGTCATCCTGATCGACGTCCGCCGCTGGTCCGGCTGGTCCTACAGCCCAGCCCCGTGACGGCCACAGCCCGCGTCCGTCCGTCCGTGTGGAGCGCCTCCGTCTGGTATCCGATCCTGGCCAGCAGGTTCCCACGGGCGTCCGCTCAGAGAGCGAGCACTTGTCGCAGTCCCCGGTCGATCTCCTGCATGAGGCCTGCCGGGACGGTGCCGACGGCGCGCCCGAGCTCGTTCTTGTTGAGGGTGACGATGGCGGTCACGTTGACGACGGAGTCGCGGGGCAGGCCGGTCGCGGCGGCTGGGAGGAAGACGTTGCCGGGCATGGTGGCCAGCGCCGTGTTCGAGGTGATGACGGCCGCGATGACGGTGGCCAGCCGGCTCGCGTTGTAGGAGGTGGCCTGGACGACCAGCACTGGGCGGTGCTTCGCCGGCCGGCTGCCCGCTGGCTCGCCGAGATCGGCCCAGTGGACAGCGCCGCGAGGGATCACCAGTTCTCGCCGTCGTCCAAGGTCAGGCGGCCCGCGCGCACCGCGGCCTCGGACGAGTCGTCGGGGCCCGCGAGCGCGAGTGCGGCGTCGATGCGCTCGGTCAGCGACTGGGCATCGAGCTTCTGGAGGTAGTGGCGGGCTGCTGTCGTGAAGAACTCCGAACGACTCACGCCGAGCGCGACCGCGTGGCGCTCGACCTCGTCGAACGTGTCATCGGGGATCGAGATGGCAGTTTTCATAAGGCGAGTATAACCGGGTATGACCATCGTGGCGCCTGCGGTGCGCCCCCCGAGGGAACTCAAGCACCGACCCAAGAAGGCCAGTAACTGGTCAGGTCTGGTAGATCGTTTGTTTTTGGTTTCCCGGCTGGCTGGGACTCCTCGATGGCCTGAAGGCCCGGGTCGTTGGTGCTGTGTGGTTGATCGGGCCGTAGGGTCCGGGTGTGTCGGATGGTCCGCCCGCGTCGCCGCCGGTGCCGTCGTATGACGAGCTCGCGGCGCTGGTGGTGAGTCTGCGGGCGCAGCTGGTCGAGACCGCTGCGGCGTTGGAACAGGCGCGGGTGCGGATCGCCGAGCTGGAAGCTCAGGTCGCGAAGAACTCGCGGAACTCGGCGAAGCCACCGAGTTCGGACGGGCTGGCGAAACCGCCACCGAAGTCGCTGCGGAAGAAGACCGGCCGCAGGCCCGGTGGGCAGGGCGGGCATCCGGGATCGACGCTGCGGATGCTCGCTGAGCCTGATGTGCGCCTGCGGCATGAGCCGGGGCCGTGTGCGGGGTGCGGGGCGGGGCTTGCGGGCCGGCCTGTGACCCGGACCGAACGGCGGCAGGTGTTCGACCTGCCCGAACTACGTCCGCATGTGGTCGAACATCAGCTCATCGAGCGGGAGTGCGGCTGCGGGACGCGGACGAAGGCGGCGGCACCGGCCGGGGTGGACGCGCCGGTGCAGTACGGGCCGCGGGTGGCCGCGGCGGTGGTCTACCTGTATTCCGGTCAGTTCCTGTCGCAGGAGCGGACCGCGACCGCGCTGGCCGAGCTGGTTGGGATCCCGATCTCGGCGGGCACGGTCGGTGCGATGACCGCCCGTGCCGCCGCCGGACTCGACGGCTTCCGTGACACCGTCCGGGGTCTGCTGGCCGCCGCCGACGTGATCGGGGCCGATGAGACGGGGCTGCGGGTCGCCGGGAAACTGCACTGGGTGCACTGCGCCCGCACCGACAAGTACACGCTGATCGACTGCCATGCCACCCGCGGCAGCGGCGGGATCGACGCCCTCGGGGTGCTTCCCGCCTTCGGTGGGGTGGTGGTCCACGACGCCTGGGCCCCCTACGACAGCTACACCGGCGCCACCCACCAGCTGTGCGTCGCTCACGTGCTGCGCGAACTACAGGCCGTCGTCGACGCGGCCCCGACGGGAACCTGGTGCTGGGCCGCCCAGGCAGGCGACGCGCTCGTCGCCCTGCACCGCCTCGCCGTCGACGCCGCCACTACCGGCGTCACCATCGACGAGCAGGCACCGGCCACCCAGACCCGGCAGCTGCGCCACGCCGCTCACATCGGGATCAGCCAGACCTCGCCGCGCGGCACGAAACTCATGGCCGCCCGCCATGCCCTGGCCTGCCGGCTCGTCGACCGCGAAGCCGACTACCTTCGGTTCACCCGCGACTGGCGGGTTCCCGCGGACAACAACGGCTCCGAACGCGACATCCGCATGATCAAACTACGGCAGAAGGTATCCGGCTGCCTACGCACGCTCACCGGCGCCCGCCAGTTCTGCGCGATCCGCAGCTACCTGTCCACCGCCACCAAACACAGCATCAGCCTGTTCGACGCTCTCGTCCAACTTGCCGAGGGCCGTCCCTGGATGCCCGCGATCAGCTAACTCAAGATCAAAAACTACCTGACTAGTTACGAAGGACATACGGCGCGTGCCCATCCCGCCGCCGCTTGTCGCACTGCTACGGACCCACCTGGCGGCCTTCCCAGCCGGCCAGGACGGCAAGGTGTTCCGTTCCCCGCGCGGCGGTCCTGTCCGCTCCAACACCTACGGGAAGGCGTGGAGGGCGGCACGCGGCGCGGCGCTCACCGCTGCCCAGGTCGCCTCGCCGTTCGGAGCGACCCCGTACGACCTGCGGCATGCGTGCGTGTCGGGCTGGTTGAACGCTGGCGTGCAGGGCGCGCAGGTCGCGGAGTGGGCCGGCCACTCGGTCGGGATCCTGTACCGGGTGTACGAGAAGTGCATCGACGGTGATGTTGAACTTCAGCTACGCCGAATCGCGACAGCGTTGGGGCTCGTCGCCCTACCGGAGCCACCGCGGCCAGCCGTCCCGGACCCGGTCCGGGTATGGTCCGCGAACCCCCGGATACGGCCGGACTCGACCGGACGCCACCGGACGACGCGCTACCAAGCGATAATCGGCGAGTGGAGTGATCCCGCTTCCGTGGACAGCGAACCTGAGGTTCGCTGTCCATAGGGAAGGAGCGTCATGGGGTCAGCTCGCCGGAAGTTCACCCAGGAGTACAAATCCGAGGCAGTAAGGTTGGTGCTCGACTCGGGCCGGTCGGTGACCGAGGTCGCGAAGAGTCTGGGTATCCACGAGACCACGTTGGGAAACTGGGTGAAGAAGGCGAAGGAGAACGGCGAGACCGAGGAGCGGCCGCTGTCGGTGTCGGAGCGCGCGGAACTTGAGGAGCTCCGGAAGAAGTACGCGCAGGCGCAGATGGACATCGCCTTCCTAAAAAAAGCGGCGAGCTTCTTCGCGAGCGAGCAGAAGTAAAGTTCGAGTTCATCTCGATACACGCTCCGAAGAAGCCTGTGTCCGCCGACGGCGCGAACACCTTTCCCGTCGACTACATGTGCAAGAAACTCGACCTGTCCCGACAGGGCTACTATGCGTGGAAGAAACGCGGCCCGTCTCGGAGGGAGAAGGACGACGCCACCTTGTCGACCATGATCAGAGCTGTTTTCGACCGTCTCGAGGGGCGGTACGGCGTGCGGCGGATCTTCCACGAGATCCGCCGCCAGGGCGTCGCCGTCGCCTACAAGCGGGTCCAGCGGCTGATGGCGACGATGGGCCTGGTCAGCGTGCATCCGCGTCCCCGCCGGCCGGTGACGACGGTGCAGGCCGCGGACTCCTCATCGCTGCCTGATCTTGTCGGCCAAGACTTCGCCGCGTCCGCACCGAACCAGTTGTGGTACGGCGACATAACATATATTCGCACCTGGGATGGCTGGGTGTACATGGCCTCCGTCATCGACGCGTTCTCTCGGAAGATCGCCGGCTGGGCGGTCGCCGATCACATGCGCACCGAACTCGTTCTCGACGCGCTTCGTATGGCCGTCACCCGCCGGCGGCCACCCGGCGGCGTCATATTCCACGCCGACCGAGGCGGTCAGTACACCAGCCGTGAGTTCGTCGCCTTCTGTCGCGACAACAACGTCCGAAACTCCGTCGGCCGTACCGGGATCTGTTTCGACAACGCCGCGGCGGAGTCCTTCTGGGCCACCCTCAAGAAGGAGTTCGTCCACCTCCACCCGTTCGATACCATAGACCGCGTCCGGGCGGGGATCTTCGAATATGTCGAGATCTACTACAACCGGCAGCGGTTGCACTCCTCGATCGGCTATCTCACGCCTGTCGAGTTCGAGGAAGAATTTGACGGACAAACACTTCGTGCTGCATAGTTAGGACTGTCCACGAAAGTGGGAACCCTCCAGAGAAGACTCGTGACCTGCGGCTATGCCGGGATCCGGCTGCTCGGCCTGGCGAGTGCGGGAGGGGGGACTTGAACCCCCACGCCCGAAGGCGGCAGATCCTAAGTCTTTTACCATTACCGCCGAAAACAGGGCGTGACCTGCGGTGATCCTGAATCGTCAGGCGGTGGGCCGGACGCCGTTCCGGGAATGGTCCGCGAGCAAGGCCCAGCAGACGGCGATCCGCTTGGGAGGAAACCGATGATGACCACCGGCGATTGCCTGGGCAGGGTCTCCGCAGACGAACAGGAGAACCGATCATGAATCCGGCGGACCTCGAGGTGCTGACCAGGATCGACCACGGGGAGACGGTCGTCGTTCGCCTGCCGCCCCTTTACCAGCCGTACGGGCCGTTCCTACGTCATCTGAAGGACATAGGACGACTCGTCCGCATCGACCGGCAGACCCTGTGGGGCAACCCGTTCCCGCTGCGCCGAGGCGCCACCGATACCGAACGGGCCGCAATGATCGCCCGGTACCGGGCCTGGCTTGCCGGAGACGGGCCGGACGAGCGGACGGCCGGAACCCGCACCTTCAGCCGAAGCGCGGTACTCGCCCGCCTCCCGGAGCTTCGCGGGAAGGCTCTGGCCTGCCACTGCACACCGCTGGCCTGCCACGGTGACGTGCTCGCCGCCCTGACCAGGCAGGCCACTCTGTGACCTGATCAGAGCTCGGCGTGTGGCTGACGCGCGTCAGCCACAAAACTGTCACACGCAGGTGCAATGCTGCAAAGATCGCAGACGAGGGGGTAGATCATGGCCGATCGGAGCACGATCGAGTGGACGCAGGCAACGTGGAATCCCACAACGGGATGTGATCGAATATCAGCAGGATGTGATAACTGCTATGCGCTGAGCCTGGCGCGGCGGCTGAAGGCGATGGGCCAGCCCAAGTACCAGAACGATGGGAACCCCCGGACCTCCGGACCCGGCTTCGGGCTCACGGTTCACCCGGATGTGCTCGGCATCCCCCGCCGTTGGCGCAGCCCACGGCAGGTGTTCGTGAACTCCATGAGCGACCTGTTCCATGCACGGGTACCCACACCCTTCATCCACCAGGTCTTCGAAGTTATGAGCGACACCCCGCAGCACACCTACCAGGTGCTGACCAAACGATCCCGGCGTCTGGCCCGCCTCGCCGACCAGCTGCCATGGCCAGACAACGTGTGGATGGGTGTCTCTGTGGAGAACGCCGACACCCTGTATCGGGTCGACGATCTGCGGGCCGTCCCTGCCGCAGTCCGTTTCCTGTCCTGCGAGCCACTCCTCGGCCCACTGGCCGCCATCGAACTCAGCCACATCGACTGGGTCATCGCAGGTGGCGAGTCCGGCCCTGACCATCGACCCGTCGACCGAGCATGGCTGACCGGGCTACGAGACGCCTGCACCACCGCTGACGTGCCGTTCTTCTTCAAGCAGTGGGGCGGACGCACCCCCAAGGCCGGAGGACGCCATCTTGACGGTCGCATCTGGGATGAGATGCCGACCCGCGGAAAGCCCGCCGCATGACTCGCATCCTCTGATCCCTCAGCCCCAGAGGCAGCATCCGATGCTTCTTCGACACTTTTGGTCACAGGCTGCTCGCTTATATGAGATGCTGTTCACACATCACGTGTGACGAGGGGACAGCCTGTGACCGGAGAAGGCTTCTTTCAGCGTCGTCAGGCTGCCGCGGTGCTCAAGCATGGTGTCATCCGTCGCTACGCTCCGGTCTTCACGACGATGACCGGCTCTACCAGCGTTGACCACCGGGTTGTCTACCTCGACGGATACGCCGGCCGCGGCGGCTATGACGATGGATCACCTGGTTCACCGCTCCTTGCGATCGAGTCAGCGCGTGAGGTGGCACGGTGGGATCGCGATGTGGAGTGCATCTTCATCGAAGCCGATCAGGCTAACTACACGGAATTACAGCGGCGCCTACGGGACGCGGCACCTTCAGAGCTACGGTGGCATGTGCGCCTCGGCGACGTCACGAACCACCTTGACGAGACCCTACGTCTTGCTCAGAACACCCCGCTTCTGGCATTTCTCGACCCCTACGGCTCCGCCCTCGGCTACGACGCCCTCGTTGACAAATTGCTGTGCCGGCCTACACGAGCACCTACCGAGGTCCTGCTGAACCTCAACATCCAGGTCGTACAACGCTGGGGCGGGCTTCTCGCCAGTAGGAGACTGAACGCCGGACAGACTGAGATCTTGAACAGATTGGATCGTTTTTTCGGCGGCGACTGGTGGAGGAATGTATTTCTCTCCACACGTGCGGACGACAGCCCAGGTTCAGCAGCACGCGCCGCCGTAGCGGTCGTTGACGAGTTCCGTAGCCGCGTTCACGCACGTACTAGTGTCCTGAGTCGTTGATTCGTGTGCAGATAGAATGGGCTGGTGCCTGGCCCGAGCGCGGATCCCATCGAGTTGTCGTCTGCTGAGCGTGCGGTGCTGGAGGGCTGGGCCCGACGGCGGAAGACCGCGCAGGCGCTGGCGTTGCGCTCGCGGATCGTGCTGGCCTGCGCGGACGGTGGGACGAACTCGGGGGTCGCGGCCGAGCTCGGGATCACCCGGGGAACGGTCGCGAAATGGCGGGAGCGGTTCGCGGTCGACCGGCTGGAGGGCCTGTCAGACGAGGCACGTCCGGGAGCGCCTCGGAAGGTCACCGACGCCCAGGTCGAGGCGGTGATCGCGAGGACGTTGGAGGAGAAGCCACCGAACGGCGATACCCATTGGACATCGCGGTCGATGGCGAGGGCCAGTGGGCTGTCGCAGTCGACGGTGTCACGGATGTGGCGGGCGTTCGGGTTGAAGCCGCATCTGGTCGAGACGTGGAAGCTGTCCACCGACCCGCTGTTCGTGGACAATGTCCGTGACGTGGTCGGGGTCTACCTCGACCCGCCGGAGAAGGCGATCGTGCTCTGCGTCGACGAAAAGTCGCAGGTGCAAGCTTTGGATCGCACGGCACCGGTGCTGCCCCTGATGCCGGGTACCCCGCAGCGGATGACCCACGACTACGTCCGCCATGGCACGACCAGCCTGTTCGCCGCGCTCGACCTGAGGTGGTCCCCGTTCTTCGGACAGTGATCCCTATGTGGGATAATTGATCCGTGAGCGGAGGAGATTGATGACTGAGTCCCGGAGGCGGTTCACGCCCGAGTACAAGGACGAGGCAGTGAAACTCGTCATCGATTCGGGTCGGCCGGTATCGGCGATCGCGAAGGACCTCGGTATCAACGAGGGAACCCTGGGGAGCTGGGTGGCCACCTGGCGTCGGGCCCACCAAGGCGAAGAAGAACCGCTGTCGATGTCCGAGCGTGCCCGGCTACGGGAGCTGGAGAAGGAGAACCGGGAACTCCGGATGGAGCGCGAGTTCCTCTCAAAAGCGGCAGCCTTCTTCGCGCAACGCCATCAGTGATCGATAAGTTCGAGCTGATCGCCGCGGAGAAGGACAACTACCCGATACGCAAAATGTGCCAGTGGCTCGTGGTGTCGACGTCCGGTTTCTACGACTGGTACCAGCGACCGGTGTCGTCCCGGACCCGCCGGCACACCACCCTGGACACCCAGGTGCGGGCGTTGTTCGCCGCCTCGCGCCAGACCTACGGCGCGCGGCGGATCGCCGCCGCTCTGACCGCGTCGGGCCAGCCCACCTCGGTCCGCCTCGCCCGACGGATCATGCGCCGAGCAGGGCTGAAGGCCTGCCAGCCCAGGGCCTACCGCCGCACCACGATCCCCGGCCAGGCGCCGGTGCCCACCGACCACGTCCGCCGCGACTTCACCGCCACCCGCCCCGGGGCCAAGCTCGTCGGTGACATCACCTATGTCCGTACCGGCGAAGGCTGGCTGTATCTCGCCACGGTCATCGACTGCTATTCACGGAAGGTTCTCGGCTGGTCGATGGCCAGTCACATGCGGACCGAACTCGTCGTCGACGCATTCACCATGGCCGCGTCCCGCACCACCCTTGCACCGAACGCGGTTTTTCACTCGGATCGCGGTACGCAATACACGTCCGACGCCTACCATCGCACGCTGGCACGACACGGCGTGCGACCTTCCGTAGGCGCCACCGGAGTGTGCTGGGACAACTCCGCCGCCGAATCCTTCTTTGGCACCCTGAAAAACGAACTCGTCTATCGGGAAATTTACCTAACCCGTCGTGCCGCCCGCAGTGCGATCGCCGAGTACATCGAAGTCTTCTACAACCGGCAGCGACTCCACTCCACCCTCGGCTACCACACCCCGGAACACGTCGAACGTCTCTACCTGACGAGTCGGACATCAATACCAGAGGCGGCGTAAAGCTGATATAGTCCAGTTATCGCGTGTCCGTAGAATGGGCAGCACCTCGACCCGACGTCCGGGTCGGTGATCGCGCAGACCTTCCGGCGGCACCGTCACCAGGAGTTCCTGCGCTTCCTCAAGCTGATCGACTCCTCGGTCCCGAAGGGCTACGACCTGCACCTGGTCCTGGACAACTACGCCACCCACAAGACCCCGGCGGTGAAGAACTGGCTGCTGCGCCACCCCGCTTCCACCTGCACTTCACCCCGACCTCGGCGTCGTGGATGAACCTGGTCGAGCGCTGGTTCGCGGAGCTGACCACCCGCAAGCTGCGCCGATCGACGCACCGCTCGGTCGTCGAACTCGAAGCCGACATCCGCCGATGGATCAACGCCTGGAACAAGGACCCGAAGCCGTTCGTCTGGGCCAAGACCGCCGACGAGATCCTCGAGACCCTCGCCGCCTACTGCCAGCGAATCAACGACTCAGGACACTAGATACGACACTTTCTGCGTCCCAGTACGCCGCCGACCCACCCACCTACCCCTCTTCCTACTCGTTCTCTTCTTCCGCAATCCAGTGGCACCGTGGAAGTTTAATGATGCGGTCTCGGGTGCCAACGCCGACTGGCGCGCGGCCTGTCGCGAAGAGGATCTGGCAGAAGAGCTCGCCCGGAAATCTCAGGAACCCGACGGGCTCTTCACCTATGACGAGGTGCGGTCCCAGTCACCCGAGGAAGAAGCCGCAGAGATCGAACGGAAACTCGAAGCTGAGTGGATCAGTCAGATCGGCGACAACCTGCGCCAGCTCGTGGCGAAGGAATCTTCGATTCCATTACTCGGAAAGATCAATGATATCTATGGTCCAACCCTCGGCCAAGCCCGCGAGAAGCACCTGCGCGCAGCCTGGGATGCACTCGTTAAAGCCGGCTTCATTAAACCACGAAACACCAAAATCAAAATATATAAAGATACTCTGACTGGACGGCATGGCTAGAATGACTCGATTAGTTCAAGCGGAATTCGGTGGTTCAGGTTTCCAGTCGTCCGTTAATCAGGCAGCTTCGCTGGCGGCCAGAGCCAGAAACCTGGTCGTGGGAGCGTATCCACCGAAAACCGGCGCGGCCGGCGTGCTGGCCGGACTCGGAGCACAGCGACCGGCGCCGACGATCAATAGATCCCATTCATGTGTGGCGGACGTACCAAACCCACCGGCAGCCGCGTATTAACGTTCCCTCGCGCTGCGTCCACCTGGGTCTGTGTTAGTCCCACTGTGTCAGTTAGGTTTACCCCAACCAAATAGGCACTGGTGAGATCTGCCCCGGTGAGATCCGCCCCGGCCAGCCTGGTGTTGGCGAGATCTGCTCCGGTGAGGTCCACCCCGGTCAGCCGGGCACCGGTGAAGTCTCCTCCATTCAGCTTGGCGCCGGAAAGATCCGCCCCGATAAGATCCGCCCCGTGCAGCTGGGCCCCAATGAGGTTCGCCCCACTCAGGTCTACCCGGTCCAACCGGGCACCGGTGAAGTCCAGACCGGCTAGCTGAGCCCCAGCGAGGTTCGCCCCGGCTAGAGCGGTATCAGTGAGATCCGCCCCGGTGAGGTCCACCCCGGCCAGCCGGGCGCCAGCGAAGTCCAGACCGGTCAGCCGGGCGCCAGCGAAGTCCACCTTGTCCAGCTGGGCGCCGGCGAGGTTCACGTCGGTGAGGTCCACCCTGCGCAGTCGAGCGCCGGTGAGATCCGCCCCTCGCAGCCGGGCATCGGTGAGGTCCACACCGCGCAAGTTGGCTCTGTTCAGCTGGACACCGGTGAGGTCCACACCACGTAGATTCGCTAGGGCCAAGTTCACGTCGATGAAAATAATCTTGGTGAGGTCGGCGTCGTGGAGATCGACCCGGGCGAGTTGGGCTCCGGTGAGGTCACGAGGAATGCCGGACAGCTGCCGGAGAGCAGGAAGCGCGGCAGCAACGTCGTCGGGAATCCGGGTCGGAATGCTGGTGCTGCGTATGTGAGCGGCGAGCACATCGGCGGCTGTCGTGAGGATGCCGAGATCGGCTGGGTGGTCGTCGACGAGCCGTTGGATAGCGCGGACGCCTGCGAGCCGTGTCAGGGTAACTGCCTGGGCGAGGTGGTCTTGCGCCGTCATGAGCCTGTCGGCAGGGTTGTCAGGTCCGGGCTGTTGTCCTGGTCCCGGTCCGGGGAATGCGGCCAGGGCCGCCGGCCGTCCCGGGAACACGGCCAGACGAGGCAGCACATGAAGCCCGACCGCCCGCAGTAGTTGCGCCCGTGCCCGCGGTTCGTCCTGGTCGAACAGATCCACCCAGGTCAGGGTCCGCAATGTCTCCGGAGGGATGACCGGTTCAACCCGGACCGGCAACAGGGTCTTGCGGGCCAGTGCCGCGGTCCATTCGTTGGTGCACCAGTGGGAATCGAAGTACGCCGACGAGTAGACAGCCACCGTCCAGCGAGCGCCAGCGAGCTGAGCGTTCATCCACTCTGGAGTGATCCCGCTTCCGTGGACAGCGAACCTGAGGTTCGCTGTCCATAGGGAAGGAGCGTCATGGGGTCAGCTCGCCGGAAGTTCACCCAGGAGTACAAATCCGAGGCAGTAAGGTTGGTGCTCGACTCGGGCCGGTCGGTGACCGAGGTCGCGAAGAGTCTGGGTATCCACGAGACCACGTTGGGAAACTGGGTGAAGAAGGCGAAGGAGAACGGCGAGACCGAGGAGCGGCCGCTGTCGGTGTCGGAGCGCGCGGAACTTGAGGAGCTCCGGAAGAAGTACGCGCAGGCGCAGATGGACATCGCCTTCCTAAAAAAAGCGGCGAGCTTCTTCGCGAGCGAGCAGAAGTAAAGTTCGAGTTCATCTCGATACACGCTCCGAAGAAGCCTGTGTCCGCCGACGGCGCGAACACCTTTCCCGTCGACTACATGTGCAAGAAACTCGACGTGTCCCGACAGGGCTACTATGCGTGGAAGAAACGCGGCCCGTCTCGGAGGGAGAAGGACGACGCCACCTTGTCGACCATGATCAGAGCTGTTTTCGACCGTCACGAGGGGCGGTACGGCGTGCGGCGGATCTTCCACGAGATCCGCCGCCAGGGCGTCGCCGTCGCCTACAAGCGGGTCCAGCGGCTGATGGCGACGATGGGCCTGGTCAGCGTGCATCCGCGTCCCCGCCGGCCGGTGACGACGGTGCAGGCCGCGGACTCCTCATCGCTGCCTGATCTTGTCGGCCAAGACTTCGCCGCGTCCGCACCGAACCAGTTGTGGTACGGCGACATAACATATATTCGCACCTGGGATGGCTGGGTGTACATGGCCTCCGTCATCGACGCGTTCTCTCGGAAGATCGCCGGCTGGGCGGTCGCCGATCACATGCGCACCGAACTCGTTCTCGACGCGCTTCGTATGGCCGTCACCCGCCGGCGGCCACCCGGCGGCGTCATATTCCACGCCGACCGAGGCGGTCAGTACACCAGCCGTGAGTTCGTCGCCTTCTGTCGCGACAACAACGTCCGAAACTCCGTCGGCCGTACCGGGATCTGTTTCGACAACGCCGCGGCGGAGTCCTTCTGGGCCACCCTCAAGAAGGAGTTCGTCCACCTCCACCCGTTCGATACCATAGACCGCGTCCGGGCGGGGATCTTCGAATATGTCGAGATCTACTACAACCGGCAGCGGTTGCACTCCTCGATCGGCTATCTCACGCCTGTCGAGTTCGAGGAAGAATTTGACGGACAAACACTTCGTGCTGCATAGTTAGGACTGTCCACGAAAGTGGGAACCCTCCACTCGACGAAGTTCCGCCCTGGCGGGGAATCCCACACCTGCACCCGGGCGGCCAGGCCGGCCCCTTCGAGTATGGAGGCAATCCAGGTCGCCCACGGCTCGTCCACGCCGGTGTACGAGATGAAGACGAACGACTCTTCCTGCGTCATGCCAACGTTGTACACAGCCGGCAGTTCGCCCAAGACGTGGGGCATCGGCACGGTACTCCACGAGATGATCATCAGCCGTCCACGACATGGAGCTCAACCTGTGAGAAGCTGGTTGCCGTCGTGGAGACGAACGAAGGGGCCGTCCGGGCGGAAGGCGTCCGCGATCCGGATCGCGTAGACAGGGTGCACGCAGTTCAGCGCGTCGGTGAACGGCAACCACATCACCTCGGGCGTCTCCGCGCTCGGGCGTCGTCTCCGTATGGGCCAAGACGGCGCAGCGGAAAACCAACGACAGCACGCCGGTCCGCATGTTCTTGTAGACGCCTGTCAGATGGCCAGGCCAGGGTCGATCGGGATGCCGGTTTCTTCCCGCACCTCACGACGCAGGCCGTCAGCCGGGGCTTCATCCCGTTCCAGCGCCCCACCCGGGGTCGCCAGCCGTCTGTTGTCACCCCGTCGGATCATCAGCACCCGCTGGTCGTTGTCCACCACCACAGCACCCACACTCACAGAGTGCATCGGCATATGTGCCGAACCGTTGCGGTCAGGCATCCGGCTCGTAATCCCACTCGTACATCAGCCGAGGAGGTCAACGCCGTCGTGGGTGCGGAAGGCGGTGGCCGTGTCCGCGAGGGCATCGAGCACCCTGACTGCGAAGGCGGGGCTCATCCGTTCCCGTACGTCGGACGCGGGCAGCCAACACACCTCGCTGCTCTCGGCGGTGGCCCGAGGCGCGCCAGCCAGTGGGCGGCAGCGGAAGACCAGCGCCACGACACCGAGGGGCAGGTTTTTGTAGACGCCGGTCAGCCGGTCGATCTCGACGGTGACGCCGGTCTCCTCCAGCACCTCGCGGCGCAGGCCCTCCTCAAAGGTCTCCGCCAGCTCCAGGACGCCGCCCGGAGGCTGCCATTGGCCGTTGTCCCGACGGCGGATGGCGAGCACCAAGCCGTCTTGGTTCACCACGACACCAGCGACGCTCACCGAATGCCGTGGCGGCCCGGCCGCTGATTTCGTCACCGGAAAGTCACCACTGCGATCGACTTGTCGTCATGGCACTTGAACCGCGGCAACTCCTGGCCCTGGGGATCCTTATGCTCCTCCCACCGGTGAAGGTCCGCGAGCAAGACAGCCATCTCCGCCTCCGAGAGCCCGACGACGTCTCCGACGTCGATGTGCAGATGCCGCATCGGATCGTCGGCGCCATCCGTGAGAACGGCAGCCCACCGCACGTCCTGTGCGCGAAAAGAGCGCACCAGCGCCTCGCAGCCTGCCGCTGGGTCAGCCTCCGCGATCCAGTAGCCACCGGCCGCGTTCAGATACGGCGCTTTCTCGTGCCTCATCTCGCGGAGAAGACGCCGATGTTCGTCATCGAATCCGGCTCCGGTGTGTAGCCGAGCGAGGGCCGCCGGCCGATACTTCACGGGGAGCCGCATAAGCCGATCATCGAAAATGCGTTCGACGCCATCTGGCCTGGTCGCCACGTATACCGGGGTGTCGCCAAGTACGAGCACGTCAACGCGGTCGGCGACAGAGCGGATAATACTGACGGTTGAGGACGGTGAATCTCCCGGCCGTACATCCAACTCCTGCACGGTGCCCGCAAGAGCTGTCCGTAGTGTGCTCCGCAGGGGTGCCGCTGGCTGGCACTCGAATGTGTCAAGCAGCCGCCGGCCAAGCGCATCAACGTATGCGGCCACGCTGACCAGGCCATCGGTTCCGGACGCGCCATCCAAGACGATGACAACATCATTGCCAACGAGGATCCGGTCTTGGCCCTGCCCGACCTGTGCTGGCAGTTCGGCTACACGCACATCCATGTGTCGAGCCGTCACGGCCGGCTGCCTGACTCGACGGCCTCAGCCGGCCATTCGAAGTGCAGGACCCATTGGAACGTGGGGAGGGCGTCGACGCGGTATTCCACGAGCCGATCGGTGGCTGTCCACGACATGTGGACGATTTCAAACACCTGTTGATTCTCGGCTAGGCCGAAGAACGCTTCCTCGTCGTCTGTCGGGATACGTGCCCGGACGTCCTCGGTGAACCGCACCGGCCCTTGTCCGAGTTCGGCTAGGCGTGAGTAGGTTCCACCTGGTCCGGTGTCCACCTTGGTCAGCCCAGCGCGCTCGGCGAGGGCCCAGGGGATGTAGGAGGTAGCCAGTAGCACCGGTTCGTCCGAGGCGTACATGTGACGCTTGCGGATCAGGACTCGCTCTCTCTGGCCAAGTCCCAGTGCTTTCGCCACGGCTTCGGGCGGGTTGACCGGCTCCAACTGGACGATGTCGGACCTGGGTTCCAGTCCAAGCCGCCGAATCTCTGCGTCGAACGCGCCGCGTGCGCCACGTTCCTCGCGGATGGCTCGTGCGTACCGCTGATTGCTATGCCGTGAGATCGGCGGTACGGACCGGACTACTGTCCCGCGTCCACGGAGAACCCTCACCAGGCCTTCCGCACGAAGGATCTGGACAGCCCGATTGATCGTCACGCGGGATACGCCCATCTTGTCGGCCAACTCCGCTTCGCTGGGCAGCGTTGAGCCGGGAGGGTACTCACCGTGAGTGATGTCCTGCCTGAGTTGATCGGCTACTTGCCGATAGCGGGACTTCGGGGCCTCGACGGTCATCCCGGGCCTGCACCTCGTCTCTTCGAAGCACCGATTGCTGGCACCTAACGTTAGCCCGCAGGACGTCCTACCTCCTCCTTGACACCTACCGGACCCGCATGAGAGCGTCCACGACGTAGGACGTCCTACGTCGGAAAAGTCCCCAAGTTGTCCCGGCACGGCGGTCACGCCGCTGATCGCACAACCGCACGCCGCCGTGCTGGGAGCACCAGCCACATGGCCGATCGACTGCGAAGGAAGGAGAGATCTTCGTCCGAGTAGGACCACAGATGACATGGGACGGCCCCGGTCACGCCGCCAAGCACTCCCGGGGCCGTCTGCTCCACCAGCCGCAAAACCGGAAGGAGCGTTTTGCATTGTCTCCTATGAACGGCGCCGTGGCGACGGCCGGGTCTGCCTCGCCCGTCGGCCCGCGACGGTGCTGGACTTCCCCTGGCCCTCTACTGGCCGGTGGCACGGTCCGTTTCGACGACCTCATGACGGTTTGGGGTGGGGCGTTGTGCGCCCAGGTTGATCCGGAGCTGTTCTTCCCGGAGCAAGGCGACGGTGCCGGCGCCCAGGCCGCCCGGGAGATCTGCCGGCGCTGCGGGGTGCGGAAGCTGTGTGGGCAGGTGTTCGGCCCGCTGCTGTCGCACGGCATCGTCGGCGGGCAGAGCTCCGTCGAGCGTGCCCATACGCGGTGGGTGGTGGGCTGATGGCCGCCCGCCGCCGCCCGGTCAGCGCCACTGAGATCGCCCGGCAGATCGCCGAGGATGTCCGTGCGTTGAACTACGCGACGCTGCCGGCCGACGGGTATCCGGGGCTGGCGTTCCCGGGCGACGTCTACGACGTGCTCGGCGCGCTTGGCCCCGCGGTCGTATCCCTGACCCAGGGCCTCAACCAGCTCGCCACCTTCCTCCAGGGCCAAGCCCGCCGGCCGGGGCTGCACGACACCAGCTCCCCGTTCGCGGGCCGACCGACCAACGCAATCACCGCGGCGACCGTCAGCCTGGCCACCGCCAACCAGTCGCTGCGCAGCGCCGCGGCGCTGCTGGGCCAGGCCCAGCAGGACATCGCCGGGCTGGCCGTCCTCGACACGTAACCCGGACATCAACCCGCACCCACCCATCCCTGTCAAACCCGATTCGACCCGTCCGGATCTCCGGTGTGTCACGCCGCCATGCACCACACCGGGATCCCTCACCTCTCCGCCAGCCGCACCGAAAGGCAGACGTCGTCATGAGCAACCCTGTTTCGTCCATTCCCGGCGCTGACAACCTCGCCGACGCGACCGTCGCCGAGGTCAAGCGGATCGCCGAAGAGCTCCGGCGCCGCGCGGGCGGCAAGTGATGACCGGCATCGGCTCTCGGACCGGGCCCGTGGTGATGGGTGCTGCGGGCCGGCTGACGCTGCCGGCTTGCGCGGAACCCGGTGCCCCTCTTCCCCCGCTGTTCGCCCCGGTCATCGAGGTCGGGGGCAGCCGATACACCGCTGGGCTGCACACCTCGCCCGAGGAGGCACGCGTCGCCGGGGAGGCGCTCGCGGACGTCCACCCGTCCGTGTCGATGCACGGGGTTGTGGAGCTCCTGACGGCCGCGGTCGCCGCCGAACTCGCGTCCGCCCACGACGTGCTGGAGCAGATGGACATCCAGAGGTTCGGCGGTACGGGATGACCGCCAAATTTTCGATCACGGACGCGGTCGCCGGGCTGCTGACGCTGCCGGCGTGGGATCTGCCCGCGTTGCAAGCTCTTGTGCAGGCGGATCGGCGTCCGTGCTGGGACGCCGATCCGGAGTTGTTCTTCCCCGCGGGTGAGACCGGCCCGGCGGTAGCCGCGCAGGTCACGGCGGCACGGGCGGTATGCGCGGCCTGCCCGGTACGGGCTGCCTGCCTGGCGGTGGCGCTGGCTCCGGACACGGCGGCCGACACCGGCGCCGGGGACGACCCGATCTCCGCCCTGTACGCCCCGGACGGGGTGTGGGGCGGGCTGACCGCGGCCGAACGGCGCGCTGTGGCTCCGCACTGGTACGCCCTGCGCAGCCTGGCCGAATCCGTGCCTGTGCCTGCCGGCGTCACCGGCCGGGCTGACGACGTGGTGCCGGCGGCGTGATGCCGCATGAGAACGGCCAGGAGCCGGCCGAGAGCTCGAAGGTGTCCTGGCCGCTGATCGTCTCCCTGGTGTTGATCGCTGGGGTGTGGGCGGCCGGGGCGGTGTGGTCGTATGACCATCAGAGCCGGTTCGCGGAGAGCCTGGGGTTCCACCACGGCTATCTGCTGCCCGCGGTCGCGGACGGGCTGCCGGTGGCCATGGCCGCTGTCGCGTTCTCCGCGGCGTTGGACGGCCGGCCGGCGACCGTGGCCCGGTTGGGCACCGCGCTGGCGGTGGCGGCGTCCTCGGCGTCCAACGGTATTTACGCCTGGCGCCGCTCAGGCCACGACCTGACCACGGTGATCGTCGCTGTCGCGATCCCGGTGATGGCGGCGGTCGCGTTCGAGGTGCTGTTGGGCGAGATCCGGAAGCAGGTCCTCCAGCGCCGCGGAGCGGCCCCACCGGCGCCGGTCCCGCTGCTGCGTCCCATCCGGGTGCTGTTGGACCCGTTCCGCGAGATCGGGCAGTGGCGCCGGCACGTGCTGACGGTGACCGACCCGGCTGCGGATCCGGTACGCCAACAGGCGCTGTCTCGTCTCGTTGACGCGGTCGCGGAGATCGAGGCGCAGCGGGAAAGCCCGCAGGAGACGTCGGCCGAGGAGATCGAGACGTCGCGAGAGACGTTCGAGGCGCCGGTGTGGCCGACAGAAACACCGGCTCTCACCGCGCCCGTCTCGGGCGAGACGTCTCGCTCGGTCGCGGCCGAGACGTCGACTCTCACCGCCTCCGAGACGGCCGAGACATCTCGCTCGGATACGTCTCGGCCGTCTCGGTCCGGGAAGGCCGAGACGGCTGGGTCGCAGCGGGCCGCGATGAAGGCGTGGGCGACAGCCCAGATCGACGCCGGAGTGAAGATCTCAGGTGCGGATCTTGACCGGCAGTTCGGGACCCGGAACTACGGCCGGGCGGTGCTGCGGGAGCTGAAGGCGGCCCGCGCCGAAGCAGCCGAGGTCGCCCCCGTCTCCACCCCGGCTGTGGCGGGGGTGGCTGATGCCTAGCCCGACGGCCACCCGCCAGCGGCGGCGGCCGGCTGGTGACGGTCGGATCGCCGCCCGCCAGCAGCGGCGGCAGCGGATGTTCCTGGCCCGGTTGGGGAGCGCCCGCCGGCCGGCCGATCGCCTCGGTGTCGCGGTCGATTACCTGCGCGGGGCCCTGGCCGACGTACCGCCTGTCCAGGCGGAGCGGGAGGTCGACGCCCTGGTCCGGCAGATCACCGAGGTCGTCGCCCGCCTGCATGGGAGGACCCGATGAACACGAGGAGTGATCGTCCGGTGGATCGTCCAGTGGACGGTGGAGGATCGGCCGGCTGCCGCGGCAGGAGGGGACACCGCGCGTGCCCACGTGTGCGTACGCGCACGCGCGAGACGGCGATGAGTCTAACCGGCCGCTGCCCGCTGGCGGTCGGTGACCCCCGTGGGGGGTGGTCGTGGTGAGCCGCCAGCTCTGCCCGTTCTGCCGGACCCCGGGCGGCGCCCATACAGAGGAGTGCTGGTTCTCCCCGGTGTGCCCGGACTGCGGGGCCGGGGTTGGCCTCGCCCACGAGGAGGGATGCGACCAGGCGCAGTGCCTCCGAACCGGTGGGCAGCGGCTCATGTGCGCGTTCGGCGCCGACCATGACGGGGACTGCGGCCGGGACGTGTGGACCGGGTTCTTCTGGGGTGTCGCGGAGTGCGTCGAGTTCGGCTGGTGGGTCCAGGACCGCGGTGATGAGGGGCTGGGGTTCGTCCCCTGCGCTCCGAACGCCCCCGGCGCCATCCCCAACACCAGCCGGCTGGTCCTTGACGCCGTCTGGGATCCGGCGGCGGGCCGCTGGCAGCTGCGCGACACCCGCCCGCAGCGAGACGACCACCGGCCCGATCCGACCCCACCCGCCCAGGACGACGAGGACGACGAGGAGCACGCGGTGGGCGGCGACGAGACACCGCCGGGCACGGAGCTGATCGAGGCCCCGCGGATCGACTCCACGCCCGCGGACGGGGACGAGACCTTCGGCGAGATGCCGACCGAGACCCGGATGCGCGCGGCCCGCCGGCTGTGGGATGTCGCGATCGGGGAGCTGCCCTCGGTCTGGTCGGAGCCGCCGGCCGAACCGGCGGCGCTGGTCCGCTACGCCCGCGACGGCGACTGGTGCGCGCCGGAGGCCACCGGCTGGCGGCGGGCCGGGCAGGTCTACTGCGCCCTGGTCGCGATCCCGGTCTCGGTCGTCCTGTATGTGGCGGCGTGGCTGGTGCAGCGCCCGGGCCGGCTCGCCGCCGCGGCGGCGCTGGCCACGATCGTCTGGATCGTGCTGTGACCGGCCTGCCGCACGGCGGCTGGACGGTCGTCGCGCTCGCCGCCGGTCTGCTGCTGGCGCTGTGGCTGCGCCGGCTGGTCGCCGCCGGGCTGCTGGCGGCGGCGCTGGCGGTGGCGCTGGCGGTGGTCGCCGGGCTGGTCCCGGCCCTGTTGCCCGGCCCGCCGGCGGGCGGGCCGCTGGCGCCGGGTGCTCCGGTCCCCGCCGCCTACCGGCCGTGGATCACCCGGGCCGGGTCGCTCTGCCCGGAGATCACCCCGGCGCTGCTGGCCGCGCAGTTGTCCCAGGAGTCCGGGTTCAACCCCCGCGCGGTCTCCGTTGCCGGGGCACAGGGGATCGCCCAGTTCATGCCGTCCACCTGGCGCACGTGGGCGACGGACGGGGACGGGGACGGGGTCGCTTCGGTCTGGAACCCCGCCGACGCGATCACCGCGCAGGGCCGGTTCATGTGCCACCTGGCCGCCGCCGCCCGCGAGCAGCAGGCCGCCGGCCGGGTCCGCGGCGACGTCACGGCGTTGGCGCTGGCCGGCTACAACGCCGGGTTCGCCCGGGTCCAGGGCGCCGGCGGCATCCCCGCGATCGCCGAGACCCGCGCCTACGTCAGCCGGATCACCGCGCTGACCCCCAGCTACACCGACCCCGCCCGCCTCTGACCTGGGAGCCCCCATGACCATCTCCACCCCGCTGGCGTTCGCGCCGGTCACCGCCTCCACGCTCGGTCTGCCCGCCCCCACCGCGGTGTCCGCCGCGGTCCCGCTGTTCGTCATCGGCCTGCTGCTGTGGCGGCGGGTCCTGCCCCGTCTCGCCGCGGTCCTGGCGCTGCTCGCCGGGGCGGCGCTGACCGACGGCTGGCTGCACATCGCGATCCGCGCGATCCTCACCGCCATCACCACGGTGATCAACGTGGTGACCCGCACGACCATGGGCGGGGTTGTTCCCGGCGCCCTGGCGATCGTCCTGGCGATCTACTACGTGCTGGAACTGCGCCTGGACGCCGAGACCGTCAACCGGCTGCTGGCACGGCGGCGGCCCCGCGTCCGCCGTCTGCGGGAGCCGGACATATGGGCCCCTAGCCGGGCAGCGTTGACGGTCGGGTCCAAGCCGCGGTGGCCGCGCAAGCTCGGCGCGCTCGCGGTCGGCCTGGCGCTGCCGTCGGTGGTGACCACGATCCAGGGCCCGGCCGGGTCGGTGGTCGCCTCCGCGGTGAACATCATCGGCGGGCTGATGGCGGCCAGCCTTGAGCACACCATCGGGATCCGGTGACCCGATGGAGATGTTCCTGATCTGGTGCCTGGCCTACGCGATCGTGCGAGCGGCCGGGGACACCGCGGTCAACCTCGCGTCCCTGCTGCGGGGCCGTCCCGTCACCGTGCACACCCGCCGCCCCCGCTCTACCAGCGCCGGCCAGAGCGGTGACAAGCCGGCGCCGGGCCGGCCGGTCCGCCCGTCCTACACCGGCCGGGCACTGGGCACGCTCGCTCGGGCCGTGAAGGAGTCGTTCGTCGAGGGCTGGCGGACCGGCTGGTCCAACGGGCGCACCGCCCGCTACGCCGGGCAGGGCTGGCGGCCCTGGCGGCAGCCCCACCCGCCCGCCGAGGACATGCCGGTCGGGGACCCGCCCACACCCGGCGCCGGCATACCCCGGGCCACCCCACCCCCCGCCAGCAGCGATCCCGGGCCGGCGGCCGGCGGGCCCGCACCTCGCCCGGCCGGCGGGACGACCGAGGCCCCCACCGTCGACCCCGTTGACCCCGTCGGCGACAAGCCAGCCCAGCCGGGACGGTCCGGCCGGCCAGCCGGCGGCGACGACGAGATCGTCGATGCCGAGGTCGTGACCCCCCGCTGCTGGTCCGACCTCGACATCGACGAACAGCACCAGGTCGTCGCCGCGGCCCGCGACCGGTACGGCCGGGCCTGGGACGACCTCACTGTCGACCAGTGCGCCGGCGTCGTCCGCGACTGGATCAACACCCGCTACCGCGTCGACCTGCACGAGATCGACGTGTTCGACGCCCAGCGCGGCCGGGACGACCCGACCTGGCTGACCGGCCCCCCAGACCCCGGACCCGCCCCGACGGCAGGTCCGGCGCACGACCCGGCCACAGCCGTGACCGGCCCCTCCACCCCTGAAGGAGCACCGATGACCACCACGTCCGGCGAGACCACCAACATCGCCAACGCCCGGGCCTACTACACGTCGCTGGAGAAGCACGCCACCGACGACGTCGCCGGCCAGATCGAGCTGTCCAAGTCCTACCTGACGGTCGCGCAGATGAGCGATGAGACGGTCCTCGGCGCGATCACCCGGGCGGAGGAGGCAGCCCGGCTGCTCGCGACCGCAGCCGCCGGCGTCGGCGCGGCCCTCGAGGCCCACCGGCTCATGGAAGAAGCCGTCGCCTCCACCCCGGGTGCGGCGAACACCGACTTCTACAAGAAGGGCTGACCGTTCCCGTCGGGCCCGGCCCCCGGCCCCCGGGCCGGGCCCGCGCGGAAACCGCCAGCCCCCGACCACCCCTGACGCTGCGAGAGGAGACCCGCCCCATGGCCACCCGCGCCGAGATCGCCCGGCTGCTCGCCGACACCGAGCGGGCCGCCGACACCGAGCAGGCCCCCGCCGCCGGCCCGGTGGCCCGCGCCCGCGCGGCCTACCGCCGCCTGCACGGCCTCTACGGGCGGCTGCGGGCCTGGCGGCTGCGGCACCAGGCCGCCCCGCTGCTGGTCCTCGGCGTGCTGTGGGCGGCCGGCGCGGTCGCCGCCGCCATCCCCAGCACCACCGGGCCGATCATCCTGGGCTGGCTGGTGCTAACCGGTGCCGGCTGGCTGGTCCGCCACCGCCGGCACACCACCCCCACCGCCGTGCGCACCGCCCGCCGGCGAACCCTGCGCACCGCCGGCGCCGGCGCCGGCTGGCTGTTCCTGGCCGCCGTGCAGGGGGCGTGGGGCTGGCCGGTGGCGGTGCTGTGGATCGGCGGATATGGACTCGCCGCGCCGTGGTGGTACCGCCATCGCATCCCCGTCCCCCCACCCGCACCCCTGGCACTACCCGCCCCACCAGCCCCACCCGTGCTCGAGGTCGCCGAACCCGCCCCGCAGATCCCCGCCCTGTGGGCGCAGCGGGTCGGCGCGGCCAACCGGGTGCTGGCCGGCAGCTACCTCACCAACCCCGACATGATCGGCCCGGCGCAGACGTGGACCGCCCAGCTCAACCCCGGCGTGCACACCACCGCCACCGCGATCGCCGCCGCCCCCCTCATCGCCTCCGCGCTCGGCCTGGACATCGACCAGGTCACCGTCGACCGGCATCCCGCCGGTGGCGCCGACCGGGCACTGATCCTCGTCGTCGACCGGGCGAACAACCCGTTGCAGCGGCTCAACTACCACCCCGGCCCGGACACGGTCTACAACTCCGATACCGGCTACGCCGACGTTGGTATCCACGCCGACGAAACCCCCGGCCGCTGGGCGTTCTACATCCCCACCTGGGGTCTGGCCGGCGGGGCGATCATCGGCGGCATCGGGTCCGGGAAGAGCACGCTGATCACGAATCTGGCCACCATCGCCGCGTACACCCGGGTGCTGTCGGTGTGGGCCGGGGACCCCCAGGGCGGCCAGTCCATGCCCGCCGTCATCCGCCGCGCCACCTGGCCCGCCCGCACCACCGACGAGATCCTGCTCCAGCTACGCGCCGCGGCGAAAGCGATCGACATCCGCGGCGCCCTCAACGGCCTGCGTGGCGTCGAGCTGCACGTCCCCACCTCCCAGGAGCCGGGGATCCTGCTGTTCCTCGACGAAATCCACAAAATCTTCGTCCGGGGATCCGAACACGCCGCTCTCGCGTCGCTGATCGCCCGGGAAGGCCGTAAAGCCGCGGTGGCGATCATCGGTGCCGATCAGTACCCGGGACTGCCCACGTTCGGCGACGACGAAGCGCTCCGCAGCTCGATGTTCGCGAAGAACCTCGCGGTGCTGCGCACCGCGTCCAACATCGCCAAAGGCATGATCCCCGGGCTGGACCTCAACCCGAAGGATCTGCCCGACCAGTTCCCCGACGGCAAACCCACCTCCGGACTGGGCTACCTCGTCGGGCAGCGCACCGCCCCCTACCGCGGCTGGTACACCCCGCAGGCCGACGCATGGATGGCCGCCGCCCCCCAGATCGAACTCGACCGGGTCACCGCGAACTACATCGGCAGCGACTACGTCGACCGGGCCGCCCGCGCCGACGCCGCCCGCGCCGCGCAGGCCCGCCGCATCGCCGACCTCGACCCCGACGCCCTGACCGCTCTGGTGACCGCCGACCCGTCACTCGCCGCCGCGCTGAAAACCCACCGGCAGACCCAGCGGCCCACCGACGTGCCCGCCACGCCGGTGGCCGCGGGCTGGACCCCGCCGCCGCCCGCCGCCCTCACTCTCGCCCCCGCCCCCAAATTCGGCCCGCCGCCCCCCACCACCGGGCCGCAGCAGGCGGACAGCGGGCAGCCCGCGACCCGGCCGGCAGTCCTGGACACCCCCGCCGGCGCTCGTATCTACCAGCTCCTCACCGCGGGTGTCTCCCGTCCCAAAGACCTCGCTGACCAGGCCGGAGTGGGCAGCTCCCGCGTCCACGAGGTCCTCACCGACCTGGCCGCCGCCGGCCTGGCCGCCAAGCCGATCCACGGCCAGTGGATCCCCATCCCCAAGCAGTCCGCATGACACCCACTGCCCGCCCACGCGCCCCGCCCCGACTCGCCATCCCCTGTTCCACCCTCACAACCGAGAGGCATCGAGATGACCGACACCCACGAGACCGCGCGGCTGACCGCCGACGTCATCGCCCTGTCCGAACGCGACGGCATCCTCCACGTGCTGTTGATCCGCCGCGGCTGGCCGCCCTACACCGGGATGTGGGCACTTCCCGGCGGCCACATCGACGCCGGCGAGACCCCCAAGGACGCCGCCCGCCGGGAGCTGGCGGAGGAGACCGGCCTCAACATCGTCGAGCTGCGCCTGGTCGGCGTCTACGCCACCCCCGGCCGCGACCCGCGCGGCCGGTACGCCAGCTGGGCCTATCTGACGTGGGCCCCCACCGGGTGGGAGCCGGTCGCCGGCGACGACGCGGCCGCCGCCGACTGGGTGCCTGTCGAGCGAGCCCTGCACGAGGGTCTGGCGTTCGACCATGCCGAGATCCTGCGGGCGGGGGTCGTGCCCGACGCCGTCATCGACGCCATCGACGACGCCCTGCACGACCTCACCCCCGACCCGGACGGCGGTACCCACACGGTCCTCACCGGCCTCGACGGGCAGATCACCGGCACCTACACCCCTGCCGGCGGCGCCGCGATCACGTGGAGCGCCACCGTCACCGTCACCACCTGACCTCCGTCCGCAGCCCCGGCCGCGGGATTCCGGCCGGCATTCGACCACGCCTGCATCATCACCGACGCCCGTCACCCGAGCTACATCATCTGACAGAACAGGAGAGGACGTGCCCGCCCTACCTGTCCACGCGGTCGGGGACCAGAACCCGACCAACGTCAGCACCTGCCCTGTGCACGGCCCCTACCACGGGCTGATCTGCACTCGGTGCGTGACCAGCCTCCCGCCCCGCACCTGAAGCCGTCCCGGCGTGGCGTCCACGCCTGGCAGCACCGCCGCCGCGCCGGGACCACCCCACCCGCAGTACACGAGAGGAGCAGCACCATCATGCCCGCCCTGCACACCGTCCTGGCCCGGCTTCGCGGCCACGCGCTGCTGGCCGTTCTGACCGCGGCCGTGGTCGCGGTCACCGCCGACGAGGCCGCCCACACCCTCGCCACCCGCACCGCCGGCGGCAGCCGGTGAGTGCCCGGGGACACGGAACCACCACCGACAGCACCCCGCCCGAGCTGATCCAACTGGTCGCGAGGTTGCGGCTCGAGCAGGCCCGTGGCTGCCCTGAGCAGCGTCCAGCCCCGGCGGACAGCCCGGCGGTATGCGCGGCCCGCCGGTTGGTCCTCGCTTCCGCCCACTGACCCCACCCCCCGGTGCGGCGGCCATCTGCCACAGCGCCGCCGCACCGGGACCACCTCTTACTCTCTGCGGCTGGTCGTTGACCAGCGCGACATCTCCCAGGAGATCGCATGACCACCCTCACCCCGGAGACCAGGGCACGGCGAGTCGCTGGCCTGCTCACCGGCGCCCGCGCCGAGTTGGCCGCCCGCGGCTGGCACCGCGGTGACTATGTTGACGAGACCACCGGCGCGGTCGACCTGTCCGGCGCACTGCGCCTGGCCGCCGGCAGCCATCCCTACGAGCTGCCCGACAATCCCGCCGCATTGCAGGCGCTCTGCGACGCCGAAGACGAGCTCGCCTTCGAGCTCGGCGGTAACCCGACCCTGATGGACGCCGGCGAATACCTCGCGGCCTGGAACGACCATCCCACCCGCACCCGCTCCCAGGTTCTGGCCCTTCTCAAGCAAACCCACACCGCAATCGCTGTCTGGGGAACAGCAGAAGGAGAAATCAACGCATGACACCGATCTGATCGTTGCATTTCCGATCCGGGTGCACGCCGCCACGTCCACCACCCGGACAGCCATTCATCACCAGCCGCATTCTCCTACCGGAAGGACCGTTCCATGCGTCAGCCGGCATCGGGGGCAATGACCCCCGCCGAAACTCGGCTCGCCGAAGCCCTCGTCTCCCTGGTCGACTACACCGGCCGGATCCTGCTCATCGGCCTCGCCGACGCCAACCTCCACTACGTGGGGGACAAGGCCGGCGCCCTCGCCGAGGTCGCTGACCGGGTCGCCGGCCTCGCCGGACAAGTCCACCAAGGCCGGGGCAACACCCGGATCCGGATGGACGTGGTCGCCCGGGCCGTCGCCGCCTGGTCCCAGCCCTACACCGCCGGCCGGCTGCTGTTCCCCCGCCCGGGCCGTCGACCGGAGACCAGTCGATGAGCACCGCTCTGCCCATCCACCGCGTCGCCGTCCTCGTGTTCGCCGACACCGCCGGCGTAGACGCCCGGGACGCCACCAACCGGCTGGCGGCCGCCGTCGACGCCCAGCTCGGCGACCTCCTCCCGCTGCCGCAGCGGACTGCCAGCCAGTCACCGGACATTCGCATCCGAGACGTGGTCGACCTGACCACCGCCACCAGCAACCCCGGCTACCTGACCATCCAGCCCGCACCCCGCCTGCCACACGAACGACCCACCGGAGGCCGGTGATGGCGGCACGACTCCCCGCCGAACGGGTCGTAGCCGCCCTCGGTGCCACCCGGTCGAAGGCAGGCGCCCTGTGAAGATCCGTCTGCACGGCACCGAGGACGAATGCCGCACCGCGGCCGAGGCCATCGCGTCCGTGCTCGACGTCGTCGCAGTCTCCGACACCTACCCGGACCGCGGCCGGTCCCGGCTGGTCCGGGTCTACCTCGACATCCGCATCCCCACCCCGGACACGGGCGGGCAGGCAGGCCGGTGAGCGTCAAGGTGATGACGTGGGTGTGGGGGTCCTCGCCGACCGCCGGTAACGAACGGCTGGTGCTGCTCGCGATCGCGGATACCGCGGACGACGACGGCGGGAACGCCTGGCCGTCCGTGGCGACCCTGGCCCACAAAACCCGGCTGGCCCCACGGACGGTACAGCGGGTGATCCGCCGGCTGGTAGCAGGCGGACACCTGCTGGTCGAAACGGCCGCGGGCCGGGGCGGGGCGAACAGGTACACCGTCGTGACAAACGGCACAACCGAACCAGCCTCGACCCCTGTGGACAACGGGCCACCGAAGCGGGCTGACCCCCGGCAGCCTGACGGGGGCGTCAATCTGCCTCCCCCGTCACAACTGCGTCACCCCTCCCCTGACACAGCTCTGTCAGGGGAGGGGTGTCACAGCTCTGTCACCCGAACGTCCTTGAACGTCCTTGAACCTCCACCACCCGCGCGAGCCGCCCCGCCGGTGAACGACGGCAGACCTGTGGACGGAGGTGGAGGATCTTTCAATGATCAGATGCCGCCGGTCGCGAGCGGGGAGAGAGAGCCGGCCGGGGACACACATCCGGCGCGCTCCGACACGGCCGGGGTGCTGACCAGGCTCGGATCATCATGGCGGTTGACGCCCCGGCAGCGGACCCGGCTGGCCCCGCTGGTCACTACCGCGCTCGCGGCCGGCTGGACACCATCTGGGCTGCGCGAAACCCTCGGGGCCAACCCGGGCGGGGTCCGCTCGCCGTATGCGGTGCTGCGGACCCGGCTGACCGACCTGCCGGACCCGCCGACCACCGGCAGCGCGCCTGCCGTCGCCCGGCCGCCCTGGTGCGGCATCTGCAACGAGTCGACACGGCTGTTCGAACTCGACGACGGCCGCGCCCGCCGCTGCCCGACCTGTCATCCACTGATCGCCGTGCCGGCCGGTCGAGAGCTGTCATGAACATCACGATCAGGCGCGACACGAGCGGTCGTTCTCCGCCGAACAAATCGGCGCCCGCGTCCACACAGACCGGGCTTCCAGACCGCGACTCCGGTACACGCCGCCAAGCACGCACGCCGGAGCAGCCCCACCAGCCGCTACCAAAGGAGCACCAACATCATGCCCGCCCGTGCGTCGCGCACCCAGGCCCTCGCGAGCAAGGACCACGCCGAATCGATGCTGACGATTGATGAGGTCTGCGCCGAGCTTCGGATCCCCCGGTCAACGTTCTATGAATGGCGTACCAAGGGGCTGGCGCCCAAGTGCATCACCCTGCCATCACGAAAGGTGCGAGTCGAGAGATCCGCGTTGGAGGCTTGGAAAGCTGCTCATCGGGACGCTGAATGACGACCGTCCCAGAGCCGCGTCAACTCTCCTACGACGTGCGGCTGTGGAAGACCCGCAAGACCAAGCGGGCAAAGTACACCACCTACCGGGTTCGCTGGGAGGTGACCGGCCAGGAGAAGGGCGAGTCGTTCACCACTTCCGGACTGGCCTCTTCCTTCCGCTCGAAGCTCATGACCGCGATGAAGGAAGGCGTCGCGTTCGATGTGGCGACCGGCTGGCCGGTGACCATGGATGCCGAATACGCGAAGAGAAAGGCCGGTAAGCGAGGGGTAAAGACAGCACCGTCCGAACCGGGCATACAGGTCGACACCTGGTACTCCCACGCGGTGGAGTTCGTGGACTCCATGTGGGCCGCTGCCTCGCCTGGACACCGCAAGAACACCGCTGAAGCCCTCGCGCACATCACCCCGGCATTCATCCGACCGGACGCGCCGGGCCGTCCCCGGGCGGCGCTTCTCCGCAAAGCCCTCTACACCTGGGCCTTCGATGCCCGCAGCCGACTCCCGGTCACGTCGAAGAAGGGGGGAGACCCAGCGTCCCCCGAGCCGCCCCAGAACATCGCGGAGACAGTCGCCTGGCTGGAGAAGAACACGATCCCGATCACCGATCTTGGCGATACCGAGAACGAGCTGGTTCGCCGCGGACTTGACCTGATCAGCAAGAGAATCGACGGAAGGCCGGCCGCACCGGCCACGGTCGCCCGGAAGCGGTCGGCCTTCTACTCCTGCCTGGAGTACGCGGTGGAACGCAAGCGGCTCCCCTTCAACCCGGTCGACCAGATCAAGCGGCGGCCGGTGCGCAACAGCGGCGGAGTCGTCGACAGGCGCGTCGTCTGCAACCACGACCAGGCCCGCCGCCTCCTCGCCGCTGTCGCCGCGCAGGGCAAGACGGGAGCCAGGTTGGCCGCGTTCTTCGCCTGCATGTACTACTCGGGCCTGCGGCCGGAGGAATGCAATGACCTGGCTCCGGCCGACATCGTGCTACCGGCCACGGATGACGAGTGGGGATGGTTCATCCTTGACGGGGCGGACCCAGAGACGGGCGCGCGATGGACGGACTCAGGGAAGCGGGAACCGAGGGAGCTCAAGCACCGCGCGAAGGGCGACACCCGGCGGGTACCGATCCCCCCGCCGCTCGTCGCGCTCCTACGCGCCCACCTCGCGGACTACCCGCCCGGCCAGGACGGCAAGGTGTTCCGATCTCCCCGCGGTGGACCTGTCCGGTCCAACACCTACGGCCGGATCTGGAAGGCTGCTCGCACTGCCGCGCTCACACCGGAGCAAGTTGCCTCGCCGCTCGCGGCGACGCCGTACGACCTCCGTCACGCCTGTGTGTCGACGTGGCTGAACGGGATGGTCCAGGGCAGCCAGGTCGCGGAGTGGGCCGGCCACTCCGTGGCGGTGCTCTACCGGGTGTACGCGAAGTGCATCGACGGGGACGTCGACACCCAGCTCCGCCGGATCGAGACAGCTCTGGGCCTCACCCGGGCGGATGGCCCCGGCGGCGGCACGGGAGCGGACGCTGTGCCGCGCATGTGCCGCGACTCGCCGGACAGCGCTGGACACGATCGGACACCGCCGGACACGGCGGAGCAGTCGCCTGATGATCGAAAGGTGGGCTGACCTCTGCAAACAAAGGGAAATGGCTGCTCGGCCCGGCTGGTGCGGGAGGGGGGACTTGAACCCCCACGCCCGAAGGCGGCAGATCCTAAGTCTGCTGCGTCTGCCATTCCGCCACTCCCGCGCACGTGCTGCCAGGTACGGCGTACCACAAGGTAGGTGCCGCAGGTATCACGTACCGCCAGCTACAGGGTAGCGACCGCTGGCCATGGACCGTCCAGACGGCCCATATCAGCCCACAGGCTGGGGTTGTGCTGGGGGATCTCGCCGGTGCCGTCAGCGGGCCGAGTGGTGTCGGTGGGGCGGAGGGCTGTCGTCAGTGACCGCGGTCCCGCCCGTAGATCGCGGTCACGCCGACAGGTACCTCCGGGACGGCCGGGAGCACCCAGTCCGGGTCGTCGTCGGATCGGATGCGCCGTACGCCGCCTGCCACAGCCTGCTCCGGCGCACCCGAGGTTTCCCATACCCAGGCTGCCTGACCGGCTGCCGTGTGTGAAGGGGCTTACGGCACGTGCGCCATGTCACTTTGGCGACTGTCACGAGGGCCGTTGTTCCGCTAGTGTCCTGAGTCGTTGATTCGTGTGCAGATAGAATGGGCTGGTGCCTGGCCCGAGCGCGGATCCCATCGAGTTGTCGTCTGCTGAGCGTGCGGTGCTGGAGGGCTGGGCCCGACGGCGGAAGACCGCGCAGGCGCTGGCGTTGCGCTCGCGGATCGTGCTGGCCTGCGCGGACGGTGGGACGAACTCGGGGGTCGCGGCCGAGCTCGGGATCACCCGGGGAACGGTCGCGAAATGGCGGGAGCGGTTCGCGGTCGACCGGCTGGAGGGCCTGTCAGACGAGGCACGTCCGGGAGCGCCTCGGAAGGTCACCGACGCCCAGGTCGAGGCGGTGATCGCGAGGACGTTGGAGGAGAAGCCACCGAACGGCGATACCCATTGGACATCGCGGTCGATGGCGAGGGCCAGTGGGCTGTCGCAGTCGACGGTGTCACGGATGTGGCGGGCGTTCGGGTTGAAGCCGCATCTGGTCGAGACGTGGAAGCTGTCCACCGACCCGCTGTTCGTGGACAAGGTCCGTGACGTGGTCGGGGTCTACCTCGACCCGCCGGAGAAGGCGATCGTGCTCTGCGTCGACGAAAAGTCGCAGGTGCAAGCTTTGGATCGCACGGCACCGGTGCTGCCCCTGATGCCGGGTACCCCGCAGCGGATGACCCACGACTACGTCCGCCATGGCACGACCAGCCTGTTCGCCGCGCTCGACCCGACGTCCGGGTCGGTGATCGCGCAGACCTTCCGGCGGCACCGTCACCAGGAGTTCCTGCGCTTCCTCAAGCTGATCGACTCCTCGGTCCCGAAGGGCTACGACCTGCACCTGGTCCTGGACAACTACGCCACCCACAAGACCCCGGCGGTGAAGAACTGGCTGCTGCGCCACCCCGCTTCCACCTGCACTTCACCCCGACCTCGGCGTCGTGGATGAACCTGGTCGAGCGCTGGTTCGCGGAGCTGACCACCCGCAAGCTGCGCCGATCGACGCACCGCTCGGTCGTCGAACTCGAAGCCGACATCCGCCGATGGATCAACGCCTGGAACAAGGACCCGAAGCCGTTCGTCTGGGCCAAGACCGCCGACGAGATCCTCGAGACCCTCGCCGCCTACTGCCAGCGAATCAACGACTCAGGACACTAGGGGCCGGCGAAGATACCTGGGGCCGGTGCTGAGCAGGCATTTTCCGGATCCGGCCACCCTGCCAGTACGGCGATCATCGGTGCGGGCCGGGCGCGCGCCATGATCAATATGATTCTGATGCCGTGGGAGCAGCACCGGAATCATATTGATCATGGCGTTGGTTGAGGTCGGCGCGGGTGGGCGGTTGTCGGGGCGGCGGGGCGGCGGGGTGGCTGGTCAGGTGGACAGGCCGAGGTCGCGGATGATTTTGGCGACGTGGCCGGTCGCCTTGACGTTGTAGAGCGCCTTCTCGACCCTGCCGTCGGCGTCCAGGACGAAGGTCGAGCGGATCACGCCCACGGTCTTCTTGCCGTAGAGCGTCTTCTCACCGTATGCGCCATAGGCGGCGAGCACGGCCCGGTCCGGATCCGACAGCAGCGGGAAAGTCAGTTTCTCGTTGTCGCGGAACTTCACGAGTTTCGCCGGCTTGTCGGGGGAGATCCCGAGCACGTCGATGCCGGCGTCGTTCAGCAGCGCGAGACTGTCCCGGAAGTCACAGGCCTGCTTGGTGCACCCGGGCGTGGAGGCGGCCGGGTAGAAGTACACGACGACCCGTCGTCCCCGGTAGGACGACAGCGACACCTCGTTGCCGTCAGCGTCGGGGAGGGTGAAGTCGGGGGCGGTGTCACCGGAGGTGAGACGGGCAGCAGCGGCGGTCTCGGTCATGGCCGGAAGGTAGCTGGACGGGTCCGGCACCGCAAACCCCACCCTTCCGAAACCAGCCCGGTGCGCCTTTTTCGCACGTTGTCCCCTGGCGTCGCTGCCCGGCCGGCTGGTCGCGGCGGGGAGGGCCGCAGGGCGGGCTGTCAGGGCGGGCTGCCCAGCGGCTCGACGCCCGCGAGCGTGGCCACACCCACGAACGCGGCCGGATCCACCTGGCCGGCGGCCCATCTGCGCAGCTCGTTTATGATCAGAATGGCCAGGTCGACGTCCGCATCGGCGTCGGCGTCGGCGTACACCATCGGGTCGATCACGACGTCCATGATGACCAGGAAGGTCCGGCCGTCCCCGACGATCCGGCCGCAGCCCACCGCCCGGCCTGGCTCGTCCGCGGCCTCCACACACAGGCCGGCGAGGCTGCCGTCGATGGCGTCCTCCGCCGCCTCGGGGCCGGGGTCGGGCAGACCGCCGGCGGTACGCAGCCGGCGCAGCTCCGCCACCGTCGGCATCCGGTGGACGACGATGAAGCCACCCACCGACAGTGACAGGGCGTGCGCGGCAGAACCGTTCGCGCTCGCGTTCGCGCCCGCGCCCGCCGCCCCCGCCGCCGGCTCGACGAGCGCCGGATGGGTGGACATCGGGCCGGGTCGACGCCCCACCAGCAGGGTGTCGACCGCCGGGTGTCTGTGATTGTCGGTCCGCAGCGGGCTGCGAACACGGCCGGCCCGGCTGATCCGCAGAGGCGGGCCGGCGGCCAGCTCCGTCAGCAGCTCGTCGGCGTCGAACAGGAGCTCGGGGTCGGCGGGGGTGACGTTCCCGTGCCGCAGGTTCGCCCGGTCGTGCCCGATGACCAGCAGCGTCCCGCCCGGGACGATCGCGTCGGCCGCGCAGCGCAGCACGTCCCGCCGCTGCTCGGGTGCCAGGTGCAGGTAGCAGATGGTGATCAGCTCGTAGGACGCCGGTCGCGGCGTCCAGGCCATGACGTCGGCGTGGATCCACTCCGGTGTCACGTCGAAGCGGCGGGAGAGCTCACGTGCCTTGCGGATCGCGACCTGGGAGAAGTCCACGCCGGTGACCCGCCAGCCCTGGGTGGCGAGCCAGACGGCGTTGCGGCCCTCGCCGCAGGCGAGGTCCAGGGCGCGTCCCGGGGTGAGCCCGGCGAGATGTTCGATCACGACCTGGTTCGGCTCGGCGGTCCACAGCAGGCCGGTGCCGGCATGCCGGCGGTCCCACTGGGCGGCATTCATAGTCGCTATCTCACCTCGGGTGGCCACGATCTGCCGCATCGTGGCCACCCGAGGATCGGTCAGCCGGTGGCTGCCGGTGCGGGAGCGGCGGCGCTGGTCACCGCGGCGGTGAAGCCCTGAGGGGTCAGAGCCTGCGGGGACAGTTGCCGGCCGTTGACGAGCACGGTCGGGGTGCCGGTCACACCGCGTTTGGACGCGTCGTCCTCGACTTTCGCGACATAGCCGTTGTAGGTGCCGTTACGCACCGCCTCGATGAACGCCGGGGATGTCAGGCCCATCCTGGCGCCGAATGCCGTCAGCGCGTCGTTCTGATATCCGCCGCTGTGCTCGGGCGGCTGGTTGGCGTAGAGAACGTCGTGGTATTCCTTGAATTTTCCTTCCTGTGCGGCGGCCGCGGCGGCGTTCGCAGCCCGGACGGACTCCGGCCCGAGGAAGGACATCATGTGATAGACGGCCCTGATCCGTCCGTCACTGATCATCTGCTGGATGTTCGGGCCGAGCGTGCTCTCCAGCTCCTGGCAGACCGGGCACTGGAAGTCCTCGTAGAAGTCCACGGCGACGGGGGCGTCCGCCCGGCCGACGACGATCCCGTTGTCGGTGCCGGTCGCGGTCACCGGCAGCACCACCGGCGCGGATTCCGTCCGGTTGCTCTGGACGGCGACGCCGATCAGCGCGGCCACCGCGAGCAGGGCCACGACCACCGATCCGATGATGGCCCGTTGCCGCCTCCGCGCGCGGGCGGCTTCGGCGGCCCGGGCCTGGGCCGCCTTCTCCCGCCGGCGATCGTCCCGCTGGGTGTCGTTCCGGTTCCGGCGGACGTCGTTTCCGGCCTGCCTCGTGTCGTCCTGGGCCTCGTCCCGCCCTGTGTCGTTCTGGGTGGGCCCGGGCTGCTGCGCGGCGGAGCCACCCGACCGCGCGCCGGCCGGCCTCCCGGCCGGGTTTCCGCCCCGCTTCCCGCCCGACCGGTTCTTCCTGCTCTTCCTGGACGCGGTACTCATCAGTTCTCCGAAGTCCTGCGACGGCTCGATGACATGGGCCTGCGGCGGCATATTTCGATCATGGCCGCACTGCCTGCGGCCCCTCGACGGCCGGTGGGCGCGTGCCTCGTTCGAGGAGGCGGTCGACGGTGAGCGCACCGGCTGGCAGGCAGACCACCAGGACGCTCGCGGCGAGCAGCAGGCCGTCCCGGATGATCTCCCCGGTGTAGTGGGTGGGCGCGCCGGCGGTGAGGTCCCCGCCGGTGGAGAAGCAGCCGCAGTCGATGCGCAGGCCCCGCGCGGCGGCCGAGGCGATCGCCGCGATGTAGACGGCGAGCAGCAGCGTGGAGACGGCGGCGCTCACCTGCACCGCCAGCCCGACGAGCAGCAGCAGGCCGAGCGCGATCTCCACGAACGGGACGGCGTAGGCGACCGGGTGCACGAGCCCCTCGGGCAGGATGCGGAAGGCCCGGACCGACCGCACCATCCCCTGCGGGTCGCCGATCTTGACCAGGCCGGCGGCGAGCCAGAGCCCCGCCAGCCCGAGGCGTAGAAGCGTGGAGACGGTGGCCAGCACCAGCGGTACCCGTGAGCTGGCCGCAGCGGCCCCGGCGATCGTCCTTCCGGTCGTTGTCTGCTGATTCGTCATTGTTTCATGTGGTCTTTCCCGTATTGACCAGAATTGGGAGGTCGTGGGCGTAGTCGGCGACCTGGGTGCCCGCCAGGTAGACGACCCTGGCCCGGTCGTCCGTGGTGAAGGCCATGACCTGTGTGCCATGCGTGACGGTGAAGATCCCGTTGGGTTGACGTACCGGATCCTCCAGCGGGATGCCGAGCGCGTCCGCCTGCGCGCGTATCTGTGCCAGGGTGCCCCGCACACCGATGAAGGACGGGTCGAACTGGTTCAGCCAGCGGCTGAGCACCTCGCCGGTGTCCCGCTCGGGGTCGGTGGTGACGAACACCGTGGCGATCCGCGACCGGACGGATGCCGGCACCGTGTCGAGGGCCGCCGCGATGTCGGCCATCGTCGTCGGGCAGACGTCCGGGCAGTTGGTGTAACCGAAGAACAGCAGGGTGACCTTCCCTGCTGTCCGGGAACGCAGGTCGAGCGGGGCGCCGGCGGTGTCGACCAGGTTCAGCGCGGGTTTGTCGACCGGTTGTGCGAGCGCCGTGCCACGCAGTTCGTTGGTTGCCCCGGAGTCGTCCACGATCGTGACCGCGGACTCGGTACCGGACGCACACCCGGCCAGGACGAGCGCGAACGCCATCACCAGCGGTACCGCGAACAGGCGGCGGCGGGCAGGATGACGCGGACGGCCCCCGCCGGATCCTCGGCCAGGCGGATCGGTACCAGGGCGGGCACCCGCCGTACTGTCGGCGTCGTCGCCGACAGCTTCGCTGACGGCTTCTCCTGCATCTTGCGATGTACGCACCCGGGCCTCGCTCCTCGATCCGTACCCTTACCGCCGGACGGCTCCTTGTGTGGACTGACGGATAAGCCCCACGGCTCGGTTCCACCTCCGGCCGTGTCGGACGCCCGGGCCGTGGGCCATCATCGTGGGCCATCAGTGGAACAATCGCATGTGCCGGTGCCGCCTGGAGCGGGTGCTCCCGGCGGTGAGTCACCGGTGAGTCACCGGCATCCGCTGGCATCCGCCCGTGCGTGCCGGCGTGACCGCTGCCCGGCCGAGCCCTGTCGCGATCTTCGGTGACGCGGGACAGCCGTCTACGAAGGTACGCGACCGGCTTCTTCGGCAACGATCTCCGATGGCGTGGGGACGGTGGCCCGGCGCGGGTGAGCTCGGCCGCTCGACCGCTGTTTTGCCGCGCGTCCGGGCGGCCCTTCTGGCACGATTGTCATTAGATCCTGTCGTAGATCCTGTCGTAGATCCTGTCGTAGATCCTGTCGTAGATCCTGTCGTAGATCCCGGCGTCTCCCGGCGTCTCCCGGCGTCTCCCGGCGTCGATGTCGTCGCTCATGGTCGTCATATGGTGTGATTCATGTTATATCCGGCATGTTCCGGTGGATATTCTGGTACGCCTGAACGGCCATCCTGGGATGTGGAGGAGGTCTCGACGGTGGCGTTCTGTTCGGGTCGACGACAACGCCATTGACCACAACGCCGTGCTGCTGACGACAGCGTTGCCGGTCCGGCGAAGCCGACGTGGTACGTTCAGGAAGCGCCGGTGAAGATCCAGCAGATATACCCAGGCAGTCATCGCGCGTGGAGGAAAGGGCGACATCGGTGCCGCAGGACCCGGCTGCGATTCAGCAGCAGATCGAGAATACCCGCGCCGAGCTCGCGGTCACCTTGGACGCCATCGCCGAGCTCGTGAGTCCCAGAAGGGTCGCGGAGCGGACCGGCGAGCAGATCAGAGGCAGGGTCGCCGAGCTGCGCCAGAAGGTGATCACGAGTGGCTTCGGTGGCCTGCCCGCCATCACCGCGGACTCCAGCGTCGCCGGCAACGGTTACGGCACGCCGGCCGACAGGCGTGAGCTGGCCGCCGGGCTTGACACGGGTCCGGTCGTGCAGCGCGTCGTCCGGTGGGACAGGGTGGCCGCCGTCGGGAGCGGCGTGCTGGTGCTGTTCGTCAGCGTTCGCCGCCGCAGGCGCCGCCGTGCCCGCGTTCTGTGACGTTCTACGGCATTCCGCGAGGGTCGGGCAGTGCCCGTCCGCCCGCCCACACCGTATGCCGTAATGCTGTAATTCCGTAATGCCATCCAGTGCTAGAAAAGTGGACTTTCGCCTGTTTTTGTCAATATTCTGCCGATAGCGACCGTACCGGCCGGGTGACGGCCAGTGCGGGCCTGAAGCCGTGCTGTGCCGACTGTTCTGGGCCGGTTCTCCGTGCCGGCCGTTCTGTGCGGACCGCTGTGCTTCGTGTCCGCCCGCCCCGAGCGCGTTCTCCCGCGCCGTCCGGGTTGCCGGCCCGCCCGAGTTCCCGCGCTTCCCGCTGTCGTCGTGGTGTCTGCTGGCCGGGGGTTTCCGGCCGTCCGTGCTTTCGACGAGCCGTCGCCCGCCGCTTTGTTCACCGGTACCGTCCATGCTTGTGGGATCCCATATATGGATGGTCGGCCGCCCATGTTGCCCGAGATTTTCGCCGCTTGTACCCAGCCGGCGACCGGTGGGCGACGGAATGCCCGTCCAGCTCGGGGACCCGGCTTTGACGTATTCGTAGACTTGACTTGTTCCAGACAGCGGCGAAGGCTGGCCGGTGTGAACAGTGAGGACGCCGCCGGGCAACTGCGCTCGGCCGGGCTGCGGGTGACCGCGCCTCGGCTGGCGGTGCTCGCGTCCCTGGCCGAAGGCGCGCACCTGAGCGTGGAGACGATCGCTCAGGGCGCCCGTGCCCGGCTCGGCTCGCTGTCGCTGCAGGCCGTGTACGACAACCTGGACGTGCTCGCCGCCGCCGGGCTGGTGCGCCGGTTCGAACCGGCGGGCCATCCGGCCCGGTTCGAACTGCGGGTCGGTGACAACCATCACCATCTCGTCTGCCGGGTGTGCACGGCCGTCTACGACGTCGACTGCGTGATCGGCGCGCGGCCGTGCCTGTCGCCGTCGGACGACCATGGTTTCGTCATCGACGAGGCCGAGGTGACCTTCTGGGGGATCTGCGCCGACTGCCAGGCCAGGGCCATCGCCGACGTTGGGGGCGGCTCCGGAGCCAGGGCCAACGCCGATGCCGACACCGCTGGTGACGCCGGTGCCGACGCCGGTGCCGACGGCAGCGCGCCTGCCGGGACGCGGCCGCGGCGGGCCGTTCCGAGCGTGCGGGAGAGCTGACCTCCCGGCCACGCGGCTGATGTCCCGGCCACGCCGGGAGAACCGACAGCTGACATCCGTCGACTTTCCGGCGGGCACGGGCGGGTAGGACCCCGGGAGTCCGAATCCGGCGCGAGCCGCCCGGCCGTCGGCAGGGACCCGTCCCACCGACAGCCGGGACGCGACGACAGAAGACAACAGGAGTGAGTTTTTGATGACTGACTCTCGACCACCTGTAACCACGACCGACGCGGGTATCCCGGCACCGAGCGACGAACACTCCCTGTCTGTCGGCCCGAACGGTCCGTTGCTGCTCCAGGATCACTACCTGATCCAGAAGATGGCCCAGTTCAACCGGGAACGGGTGCCGGAACGGGTCGTTCACGCCAAGGGCGGCGGTGCGCACGGCTATTTCGAGGTGACCGCGGACGTCACCCCGTACACGAAGGCAGCCTTTCTTTCCGAGGTGGGCAGGCGCACCGACGTGTTCATCCGGTTCTCCACCGTCGCGGGTGAGCTCGGCAGCGCCGACACGGTTCGTGATCCGCGTGGTTTCGCCATCAAGTTCTACACCGAGGACGGCAACTACGACCTGGTCGGCAACAACACGCCGATCTTCTTCGTTCGGGACCCGAGCAAGTTCTCCGACTTCATCCACTCCCAGAAGCGGCGGTCCGACACCCATCTGCGTGACAACAACATGCAGTGGGATTTCTGGACGTTGTCCCCCGAGTCTGCCCATCAGGTGCTCATCCTGATGAGCGACCGCGGGACGCCGCGCAGCTGGCGGAACATGAACGGTTACGGCAGCCACACGTTCATGTGGGTGAACGAGGCGCACGAGCGGTTCTGGGTGAAATACCACTTCAAGACCGAGCAGGGCATCGACAACTTCACCGACGCCGAGGCGAAGGCGGTCGTCTCCGTGGACCCGGACTTCCACCTCCGGGACCTGGCGTCGTCGATCCAGCGGGGCGACCGTCCGGCCTGGCGGCTGGAGGTACAGATCATGCCGTTCGCGGACGCCGCCACCTACCGGTTCAACCCGTTCGACCTGACCAAGGTCTGGCCGCACGGGGACTACCCGCCGATCACGATCGGGCGGATGGTTCTCGACCGCAACCCCGAGGACTACTTCGCCGAGGTCGAGCAGGCGGCGTTCGAGCCGGCGAACCTGGTGCCCGGCATCGGCTCGAGCCCGGACAAGATGCTGCTCGGCCGGCTGTTCTCCTACCCGGACACGCATCGTTACCGGATCGGCCCGAACTACCTGCAGCTACCGATCAACCGTCCGAAGGTGCCGGTGCACTCCTACAACAAGGACGGCGCCATGCGCTACCAGCCGTCCCACGACCCGGTGTACGCGCCGAACAGCTACGGCGGCCCCAGGGCGGACACGGCCCGGTACGGCGAGGACGCGGTCTGGCGGGCCGACGGCGACTTCGTCCGGGCGGCGTACACGCCGCGCCGCGACGACGACGACTTCGGCCAGGCCGGGTCGCTGTACCGCGACGTGATGTCCGATATCGATCGGGAGCATCTGGTCTCGAACATCGTCGGCCACGCGTCCCAGGACGTCACGTCGGAGGTCCAGCGCCGGGTGGTCGAGTACTGGCGCCAGGTCGACCCGGACCTCGGCGCCCGCGTCGCCAAGGGCCTCGGCACCGGCTGACAAGCCCTTTTCCTACTCGTTTCCTGCTCGCGGGCCGGGCCTCGTCCGACGGCCCGGCCGGCGGCCCTCCCGGGCAGAGCTGTGCCGCGCGGGCAGCGGTCTACAGGATGCCGCGGCGGCGCAGGACGGTCAGGGCGGCGATGCCGGGGAGGACAGGAAGCCAGTAGCTGATCAGCCGGTACACCAGGACGGCCGCGAACATGGACACGGCGTCGCCGCCGGCGGCGGTGAGGCCGATGGCGAGGGCGGGCTCGAGCGCGCCGATGTTGCCCGCGGTGGGTACCGCGCCGGCCACCACCGCGCCCACCAGATAGATGGTCGCTACCGACAGTAGCGATACGGAGCCGCCGAACGCCCAGACGCAGGTGGCCAGCGCCACGATCTGTGTCACCTTGGTGGCCGCGGCCGACAGCAGCAGCACGGCGGTGCGCCGGGGGGAGCGTGCGAGCAGCGCCAGATGCTGGCCCGCGCCGCGCAGCGCCGGCCCGAGCCGGCCGCGGATGCGGGGGTGCAGGCCGGCCATGACACAGCCGACCAGGCACAGCGCGACACCGCCGAGGGCGGGTCCGGAGCCGACGCTCGCCGTGACCGACCTGATGGGCGCGATCACCGCGTCCTGCGTGCCCGAACCGCCGACCAGCGCGGCGGTGAGCGCGATCCCGCCCACGTGGGCCAGGGCGAAAACAATCTTGACTGCGGCCACCGCGCTCAGGCAGGCCGAGCAGGTCAGCTTCTGACGTTCCAGATAGCGGATGTTCACGGCGATCGCGCCCAGGCCCGCCGGCAGCACCCGGTTGGCCGCCGCCGCGGCCAGTTGCACCGCCACCGCCGTGCGCAGCCGCAGGGGCAGCCCACTGGCCGCCCGCAGGGCCAGACCGTTGGCCAGGAAGAAGCAGGACGAGGCAAGCCCGCACGCCATCAGCCACGGCCAGGTCGGCACGGGGACGCTCGACAGTCTTGCCCCGACCTCTGTCCGGAACCGCATGACCAGCATGACGGCCGTCGGAACGGCGAGGGCGACCACGACCAGCGTCCAGGGATGGCGCAGCCAGCCCATCCGCAGACGGGGGCGCAGCATTCCGGAAAGTGCGAGCGTGCTCACCATCTGCTCATCAGGCAGGCCTGGCAGCAGCGGACGTGGGACCTGCCGTGGTGAGATAGCTGCTGGCTGTGCGGTGGCGACGGCGCTGCCGTCGACCGTCGCCCTTGCGGGGGCTGCCGTCGCGGTAGCTGCCCGGCTGGGCGTCATGGCGCCAACAGTAGATCGGAATTCATAACGGATGCTGAACAACGTACATCCTGTGATGGGATCTTCTTCTACCTACCCCGTCGGGCGAGGGATGGCACCGATTGGCCAGGAGGCCGTTTCATGCCGGTACGGAACAGAACCGGCGGCGGCCGGCTTGCACGCAGAGGTACGTCATGTCGTCCGAAAATGACGTGCACCGGTAATCCGCCGCCGGGTGACCGGGATCACAGAACCCAGCGAAACCTTCAGCATCCGAGGAAAGGCAGGACCGTGACAGATCTGCGTGACCTACCGGTAACGACCCTTGCCGGTGAGAAGACGACCTTTGGTGCGTTGGCGGACGGACGTGCCGCGCTCGTCGTCAACGTGGCAAGCCGGTGCGGCCTCACCCCGCAGTACGCCGGCCTGGAGAAACTGCACGAGGAGCTCGCCGACCGCGGATTCACCGTGATCGGTTTTCCGAGCAACCAGTTCGGCAAGCAGGAGCCGGGCACCGCGGAGGAGATCGCGACCTTCTGCTCGACGACCTACGGGGTGACGTTCCCACTGAGTGCGAAGATCGAGGTCAACGGCGAAGGCCGTGACCCGGTGTACGCCGAGCTGACCCAGGCCGCCGACGCGGAGGGGCGGACCGGCGACATCGCCTGGAACTTCGAGAAGTTCGTGGTCGCGTCGGACGGCAGGGTCGCAGCCCGCTTCGGCCCGCGCACGGAGCCGCACGACCCGGCGCTGCGCCAGGCGATCGAAGCGGTTCTGCCCGCCTGATTCCCCTTTCGGCCCTGGCCCCTGTCCTTGGCCTCGGCCTCCGCTCCCGGTTGTGGCTCTGTCCTGTTTCTGCTTCCGGCCCGCCCCGCCCCTGGTTTCCCGTCTCTGGTTCCGGTCCGGTGCTGGCCGTGGGGGCGGTTGTGGTTACGCACTCGGCCCGGCTTTCTCAGTGCGGTCCGGCGGTCGTCCGGGGGAGCCCGTCCGGGCCGTACCAGGACGGCCGGTGAGTGCGCAGCCAACGCAGGATGGCCGTCCGCAGGTACGTCGGCCGGAACTCGAACGTGTGGAGCGTGGACACCGAGACCGAACTGATGTCGATCGCCTCCTCCCGGCTGCCGATCTGCGCGAACGCGGGCAGCGCCGCGGCGAACACGACGTTGATCTCGTGCCAGCTCTGACCGGATTCGACGAACGTGTGCTCCACGCATCCGACGAAGTCCAGCGCGTGGGTCGCGAGCCCGGCCTTCTCCCGGATCGTGCGGCGCAGCGCCGCCTCCACACTCTCGCCGGGCTCCACGTTCCCGCCCGGCAGGTAGAACCAGGACCGCCCGCGCCGGTTGGCGATGAGTACCCGCTCACCGGAGATGAAGAGCATGCGGGCGCTCAGTACCGGGATGGCGTCGCTGGCCGGCCCGCCCAGGCCGTACGGGCCGCCCGCGGCGGCAGGGCGTTCCAGGTCGGCGACTGTCGGGTCCACGGCGATCGTCGGGTCGACGGCCCAGGAAGCGTCCCTGCCGGGACGCGGTAACGGTCGGGCTGCCTGGTGGGATGTTGCGTCGTTGTTCTCGAGCATGGCTTTCCTCACGGGTGAAGGCGGGCTGGATCGACCACGTTCGGCTGATTCGGCTGCTTCGAGTACTTCGGGGCTGCTCCGGTGATGTTGCTGCTCGGGGGATGCTGGGTCGGTGGGTGTCGCGTCTTCGAGGTGTCCGCGGCCGGTTCCTGGCGGGCCTTCGGCGTACTGGCGGCGTCTGACAGCACCGGACGGCACCGCGGGCAGCGCCCGGCTCGGCCTTTTTCCGGTGTCAGGTTCCGGCGCCAGGTTCCGGTGTCAGGCCCCGGTTCGGCCTGGCTGCCGGTTCCCGCGGCGGCGGCCAGGCGGTCTATCCGTGGGTGCTCCTGACCCGCTGGACCGCCAGCGAGGACGGGTCGAGCCCGAGGATGTCCATCGCTTCCTGGACGACGGCCCGCTCGGCGGGGTCGAACGTGCCGTCCGAGCGTCCGATCACCGCGCCGAACTGCACGACCGACCGGGCCCGCGCCCGGTTGCCCCGCACCTTGGCGATCTCGCGCAGCGCCGCGGCCCGGCCGCCGGCGGCGTCCGCGCGCAGCGCGTCCACATGGGCGTCGAACAGGTGGACGAGTTCGTTGGGCGGGAAGGCGCTGAGCGTCCGGTCGGTGGCGACGATGTGCGCCATGGCGTCCCGTTCCCGCGCGTCGATCGTGCCGTCGGCGGCGGCGACGAGCGCGCAGATGGCGACCGCGGCGTCCCGGAACGCGGCGTCGTCGAGCTCGTGCCGCCGGGCGTGCAGCTGGGCCCGCAACACGTGCACGGACTGGCTGAGATGGTTCCACCACGCGTCGGGTTCGTGCACCGGCAGCCCCTGCCACACCGGCCAGTGGTCCTCCAGCCAGCGGACCACCGCGACCGAGACGGCGGCGGGTGTCAGCGACCGTTCGTTGAAGTCCTCCAGGGCCAGCGGGACGAGCGCGGCGCCCGCATGGGTGACCGGGGCGGCGGCACTGTCGGGCAGGTCGGCGGCGAACAGCGCGGTGACCGTGTGCTCCGCGTCCGGCCCGTGGTGCTCGACGCAGCCGACGAACTCGGTCGGGACGGCCGGGGAGCCGGTCAGGGCGTGGACGTAGCGGGCCGCGGCCGAGGCGATCCCTTCGGCGGGCTCGACGTCGCCGCCGGGCAGGAGGTAGGCGGACACGTCGGACCGATAGTGCGCGACCAGGTAGCCGCCGGTGTCGAGCAGGATCCGGACGTTCAGCCGGACATCCGTGGGAACGGGCATGTCGACCCCCTGATGACGGTTTCCCGCTGTCAGCGGCATTACGGGCGGGTTGTTGCTGACCCGATGACATCATCCACCTGCCCAGGGTGGTTGCCCATTGGCAGGAAGCTGTCGATGAATACGACGGCACAGGGGCTGTAACCGAAAGAGGTTTGTGTTGTTGCGACCGGTTACTTGAAAATTTTCAACCAAGATCTGTGACAGTGCTTTGACCTGCAGCGATACATGATCTAGATCATATCGATGATCGATCCTGCTGTCGGGCGGCCTGCCAGAGGCCATTGGGGAACGGCCTGTCCGGTTCACGACATGCGACCTCGCGTCAGGTGGCCATTACCTTCAGTAGATGGCCGCTGGTCTCCGGCGGGCCCGGCCCGCCCCGTATCATGATCCATCCACCCGGTCGCCGTCACTGATCTGACGTTCCGTGGCGAGCCGTGATGCCGGTGGCAGGCCCGGGCAGATGCCAGGCCCGGCGGTGGTGACCCAGGATGGCCGCCGCCGGGGTGGCGGGTCAGCCGGGGGGTGGGGTGAACGTGGGGTGGGTGTCGTCGGAGCCCCGCCACAGGTAGGCGGTCAGCCTGGCGCCCTCGGCGCGTTCGGTGGCCGGATCGGCCGGCGGCGGCCAGCGCAGCTGGGTGTAGAGCAGGACGCGGTGCTGGTCGTAGGCGGCCTCGACCAGGTCACCGAACGTCTGCGCCCGGGCCGGGACCACCAGCGTCACGCTGCCGACGGCGACGGCGAGCCCGACGGGCAGCGCCAGCCAGGTGAGCGGCGTGAACGCGCAGAACAGCAGCCCCCACACCGCGGTGGTGACCGCCGCGTCCAGGCTGGCGCGGGCGGCGAGCAGGTCGGCGCGGGTGGTCTCGGGCAGCGCCGGCCACAGGATGATCGTGTCCAGGCCGTACTTGTCCAGCGGGCGGCGTTCGGCGGCGCGCAGGATGTTCCCGATCGGAGTGGGCAGGAAGTAGCCGGGTGCGGCCGGGCGGCGCCGGCGGCGGCGTTCCAACCGGGTGTAGGCGGCGAGCTCGTCGACGGTGGGGGTGTTCGGCGGGCGGACGCGGGCGTAGGCGGCCTGCCAGGCGGGCTGGTCGGTGGCGGCGCGGGCCGCGAGCCAGCCGGCCAGCCGGCGGCGGAGCGGGCCGGCCCAGGCGGGCCAGTAGCCCTCCAGCAGCCGCAGCACCGGGGTGGCGCCGCGGGCGACGAGGATGCCGGAGGCGAGCACGGCGAGCAGGACGGTGAGGATGGCGGCGGTCTGCACGGCCGGGGACTGCCGGTCCAGCCAGTCGGTCTGTTCACTCAGCGTGTGTAGGCCGCCGCGGTGGCGGGTCCAGGCGGCCAGCCCGGCCAGCCAGAAGACCAGCGCGGGGGCGGTGACGGTGGCCCAGCGGTCGGCGAGCTTCCCCCCGACCGCATCCCAGAACGCCCCCAGCATCGGGTGTCAGCCTCGCACCAGGCTGACCTGATGGGTGGGACACTGCGGGACCGCGACGCCGAGGTCAGGCCGGTACCAGGCATAGTCGCCGTGCGGGCAGACGTAGCGGCTGGCCTCGACCGGGCCGGGATCGCCCGGCAGGACGAGCGCGCCACCGGTCTGCCGGTACAGGTAACGGGGCTGGAAGTAGGGCGGCCGGTGGCGTGGCGCGTCCTCCAGGACCGTGCGGAGGAACCACGCGGTGGTCTCGTCCCCGTCAAGCAGCTCACGGAGCCGGCCGGCGACCGCCGCCTGGCCGGCGCCGGCCGGCTGGCCGGCAGTGGTGCCGGAGGCGGTGAGCTGGTCGGCGAGGCTGCGGTCCAGGTTGGCGGCGGCCGGGCCGACCAGCTTGTGCAGATGGGGGCGGATCGCCCGGGCCGCCTCCAGCACCCCCTCGACCTCGTCCGCTCCGCTGTCGTCGGTGCTCATCGGTTCTCCTTGTCGTACCGTGCGTCGTTTCTGCTCTGCCCGGGTGCCCCGGGTGCGTGCCATCCGGCCGAGGTGTGTGCCGGCCCGGGTGGGTGTGGGGGGTGTCAGGCGCCGGCGTGGATGTGTGACGCCCACACCGACGGCTCGTGTGGCCACCGGTCGCGGAGCTGCCGGGTTGCCGTGTGTACCGCGACGGCCACCGTGGCGGTGGCGGTGCCGGTGGCGGTGAGGGTGCCGGTGGCGCTGAGGGTGGTGTAGATGTGGTCGGCGATGTCCACGGCGTGCTGGTCGCTGATCGGCCATAGCGTCCCGATGACGTGCCGGTAGCCGGCGAGCTGGAACGCCGACGCCAGGTGGATCACCTCGTCGGCGAGTCGGCCGCCGGGGCGGGCGGTTTCACAGGCCGACAGGAACGCCAGCTGGGCGCGGTCGAGGCGTAGCCGGGCGACGTCCACGACCGTCAACGGCTGCTGCTGGTGGTCGGTGAGCAGCAGCCGGCTGGCCGAGGGGTTGGCCAGGTTGGCGGTGCCGTGGCAGGCGAAGTGCGCCCACCGGGCGGCCGGTAGCGCCGCCGTCACCGTGGCCCGGGTGGCGTCGTCCCCGACCAGCGCCTGGACCCGGCCGGGGAACCGTTCCCGTAGCCGGCGGATCTCCTCCGCGGTGCCGGGCAGGTCGGACGCGCCGGGGTGGGGTGGGGCATCCCGACTGCCACGATCTGTCCGTCCTCTGCGCCGGTCGTCGCGTTGGGGAGGGGGCGGCGGGCGTGGAGGAGGGCGCGGATCGTGGGGGTGGTCGAGCTGATCGCCCGGTCCAGCACGGTCGCCGGGGCCGGGTCGTGCCGGGTGTGATGGTGGCCGGCGGCGTGGACTGGCAGGAACGCCAGCAGCCCGGAGACACACCACCACAACCGCGGCCGGCCCGCGCCCTCCTGCCGCCGCGCGGCCGCCGGGCGCGGTTGGGGTGGCCGGTGGGGGTGGCGGTGATCGCGTCCCGGCCGGCGATGATCGCGGCGTCGAGGTCCGCTATCTCCCCGACCCGCTCAAACCGGGCCTGCAGGGCAAGGCCGAGGTTGGACAGGTAGCCGGCGCGGTTGGGGTGGCCGGTGGGGGTGGCGGTGATCGCGTCCCGGCCGGCGACGATCGCGGCGTCCAGGTCCGCCATCTCCCCGACCCGCCCAAACCGGGCCCGCAGGGCGGCGCCGAGGTTGGACAGCCGCCCGGCGCGGTTGGGGTGGTTGGTGGGGGTGGCCGCCAGTGTCTGGGTGAGCAGATCTATTGCCTCGTTCAGCTGACCTGGATCACCGTTCTGCCAGGTGGCTTGTAACAAAGCGGCTGCTCGAGCCGCCCATGCCTGCGGATCATCAGTGGCATTTCGGCTGGAGGAGGTCTGGGGCTGGGTGGGGGGCTGTTCAGGACGTGCTCGTAGCCGCGCCAGCAGACGTTTCCGCACGATCCCGCGCCCCCGTGGTTTCCGTGCCATCTGACGATGGCGGCGGTCCTCTCACGCAGAGGATATGAACACCGCTGTCGCGGCATATGCCCGGGGCGGTCCTCGCTTCCGGAATCGGGGGATTTCCGGGAGTCGGGGGAGGCACCGCTCAGCGGAAGATACGGAATGCCGGGGAGCGGACGGCGTCTGCGGGGACGCGGGGGTGGACGGGGGCGGCGAGTTCGAACCACACGTGTTTGCCGGGGCTGTCGTTGGCGGATCTGTCCACACCCCACTCGCTGGCGAGCGCCGCCACCAGATGCATGCCGCGGCCGGACTCGTCGTCGTCACATACGGTCCGTAGCACCGGGTGGGTGCTGCTGCCGTCGCCGACCGCTATCCGCACCCGGTCCTTCTGCGCGACGACCTGGACGTGCAGCGGATCGTCCGACCTTGTATAACGGACGGCGTTGGTGACGACCTCGCTGACCAGCAGGCGGGCGACCTCGGCGTCCTCCTCGCGGCCCCAGGTCGACAGCAGTTCGTTGACCAGGCGTCTGGCACGCCCGGCGGCGCGGGCGTTGGCGGGAAGATCGAAGCGTGCGGTAAGAGCTTCGGCCACGCCTCAACCCTCCACGGGTAACCGCCGACGGCCGTACCGTCGAACATCGCCTTGGGCCCGTCGCCGTCGTCGCGTTCATGCCACATGCCGTCTGCATTCAAACCTTGCAGACACCGACCTGTCACGGACTGTCGGGCTACTCGGCGGGCCCCGAACCGCCCCGTACGCACGACCGGTTGGCCCGCGTCCGGCGAGACACCGACAGTACGATCATGCTTTTCCTGTGCTGCCGGGGGGTTTCGGCGAGATCAGATCACGTCGATGCCGTCGAGGATGTTGCCGTAGCCGGGCCAGCGGGCGCCGCTGCCGTCACTGATCGTGTCGTCCTGGGCTGAGGCGCGAGGCGGTCTCCCCGGGCGTTCGGCCTGCGGCCCCCGGGCGTTCGGCGGGGCGCCCGGATCGCCGCCGGGATGTGACGCGGTGGCGTACGGCTGGCGTGCCGGGTCCGGCCCCGGATGCGGCCGGCCTGCCGAGCGGGTGGGCGGAATACCCATCGGCCCGGAGATCAACGGCGCGGGACGGGCCGTGGGGATGGCCGCTTCCCTGGGCGGGTACGCCGACGGCTGGTCACCGGCTCCCGGCCCCGGCCCCGGCACGAGCGGCCAGGGCTGCGGGTCGCGCACCGGCGGCTGCCGGAACGGCTCGGCGGGCCGCTGCCGTGCCGGCAGCGGGCCCGTCGCCGGCTGCTGACCATCCGGCCGCGGTGCGGAAGGCGGGGCGGGCGGGGTGCCTGACGGCATCTGCCGCCCGTCCGGTGTGGGCGTGACGTCGGTCGGGCGCGGCGGCTGTGGCCTTCGCGGCGGCTGTGGCGGCTGCGGCGGCTGTGCTCTCTGCGCCGTCTGGGGTGCCTGGGGCGGTTGCGGTATGCGGTGCGCGCCGGTTGACAGCGAGGCGGTGGAGGACGGGATCCATCCGGTGGGGTTGCCGGGGGTCGCCGAGACCGGGTAGGCGCCTGTGCCCGGCCCACCTGGGCCTGTTCCGAGCGGCCCCGTGCCCGGGCCGCTCGGGCCCGTGGCGGACGTCGGAGCCGCCGGCAGCGGGGGAATCGGCCCGCTGACCCGCGGCATGCCGGAGAACGGCGGGAGGGATCCGGGGGGTGCGGGTGGAAGCGGTGCGGGCGCGGGAGGCGTCTGCGCGGGAGGCGGGATGGCGTCACCCGGTCTGGGGCCCCCTGGTCCGGGGCCGCCCGGGATGGGGTCCCCCGAGATGGGGCCGCCCGGGAAGGGGCCGCCCGCGGAGGCGGCGCGCGGCGCGACGGTGGGTGGCGCGGGTGGGGCTGTGGGCGGGACGATGGTGACGGGCGGGACCGGGGGCGCGACGCCGGCCCCGGGTGTGGCACCGGTACCGGGCGCGATCGGAGGCGCGGTTGTGGCCCCGGGCATGACGGGCATCCCAGGCATGGTGGTGGATGCGGGCGTGCCGGCCTCGACGGGTCTCGCTTCCAGGGCATCCAGGGCCGCTTGGGCACGCTGCCGCCTGACAACTGGATCCGGGGCCTGCTCGTCGTCATCCGGCTGTGGGGACATGCCGGTGACGGCCACGACCGTCGGGCACGGCCAGAGCCGGTCACAGCTCACGCACAGATCGAACTCGTTCGCCTGATGGAGGTCGAGCAGCGTGAGCAGGGACCCGATGTGCGCCATCATCTTCGGACCAGCCAGGACAGGCCCGTTGGAAATCATGCGAAGTTCTGAGCGCAACCGGTTGCAGTAGCGCTCGACCTCATCCGTCCGCTGATCCTCCATCGATGCCAGCATGCACCATCACCCGGTGGGAAGTGCTACCGGTACCGTCCTTGAGTGACCATTTTGATCGTCACACTACCTTTTGTAGCTTTACCTGTCTACTCTGTTACCATATGTTGCTTCTGTCACCAGAAGTCGGATGTTGCCGGCGATGGCAGGGTAGCGGCGGCTGGACGGCAACATGATCCGGATGGTGGCCGTTGCCACCGGGTCGCCCGGCGGTCCGATCACCTGGCCAGGCGGCAACCAGCTGCCTGGTCGCGGGGTGGCCAGTGCGCTGCCGACTGCCAGCCGCCCGTGCACTGGCCGCCTCGCAGCCACTCGCCGGCTGTCGCTGACCAGTCGTCTGGTCGCCAGCCGCACGGGCGGTCGAGCGACCGCCCGTGATGTTCATCCCCGTTCGGGGCGGACCTCGTCCGGACGGCGGACCTGGCGCATCAGGCCCTCCTGGAGACGGGCGAACTCCTCGACGTACGGGCTGTCGACCTGGCCGGGCACGCCCGGGCCACCCGGGACCGGCTCCTTGATGCCGCCCTGGATGGCGCCCGCCTGCCGGTCGAAGACCGGCTCGAATCCGGCGAACTGCCCACCGGCGCCGCCGGGGCCGAGGCGTTCTCCCTGCCCGTCGAAACTGGGGTAGTGGGTGGCGACGGCGGTCGGCGGCGCGCCACCGCGTTCACCCTGCCCGTCGTAGCCGCCCGAGAACGAGGGCAGGTTCGGCGGGCCGCCCGGGCCGGGACGTTCGCTGGGGGTTTCGAACGACGGGTAGTGGGCGCCGTTGCCGCCCGGGCCGCGCTCGTCGGCGGGCGGGTCGTACCCGAACGACGAGCCGTTGGACGACGGCTGGGCCGCGCCGATGGCCGGGACGTTCGAGCGGCCGGCTGGTTCGCCGCCCAGTTCGGGCTCGCCCGGTCCGAACGCGTCCGCTGGCGGGTAGATCCGTGCCGACAGGCTGACCGACAGCGGGTCGTTACCGTAGGTGATTACGTCTACCGGGTCGTCCGCCCCGATGCCGCAGTTGCGGGCCAGGTCGACGAACCGGAAAAGATCAGCCCAGCGCAGGTCGTCAAGGTCCACACTGATTCGCAAAGCCATCGTCGTGCCTCATCTCACGGTTCCAGCGTGCCGACCCAACCATTGCCTGACCCTGCCTGACCCATTGCCCGTGCCCGACCCATCATCTGGGTCACTGCCTGGGCCACCGCCTGACCACTGCCTGGCCCGCTGTTGCCTTCGCCTTCGCCTTCGGTGCCGCGACTGCCGGACGACGTGGAGCTCTCCGGCGGTGGCCCGGCGCCGGTTCGCCGGCCCGGCAACAGCGAGAGGCCGACGATGGGCGGGAGCTTATACCCCGTTGGGGGTGCATTCCCCATCCGGGGAGGTTTGTGCGTTTGTACCGGGAATCCGCGGTCCGTGGGTTGTCGCGGGGTGTTGACCTGGCTCGGGCAGGCTCGGGTGAGCCTCGGACGGACTCGGATGGACTTGGGCGGACTTGGGCGGACTCGGATGGACAACGCCATCGTCCACCATTGTAGGACGGTGCCGCCCGGGCGGGTAGTGTCCGGCGTGTGAGTGTTGCTTCCGGCGGTGTCAACGGTATGGCTGGCGTTGGCGGCATGGCTGGTGTGGACATGCGTGCCGGATCGTTGCCGATCAGACTTCTTCATGATCGGGTCCTTGTCGCTCCCCGTGAGGACTCGGCCGACCGCCGCTCGAAGGCCGGGATCGTCATTCCCGCCACGGCACAGATGGGTAAGCGACTGTCCTGGGCGGACGTGGTCGCGGTGGGTACGGCTGTACGTACCATTCAGGTGAGCGACCGGGTGCTCTACGATCCGGAGGAACGGGCCGAGGTCGAGCTGCACGGCACGACCTATGTGCTTCTGCGCGAGCGGGATGTGCACGCGGTGGCCGCTGAGCGCCTCGATGACGGTCTGACCGGCCTGTACCTGTAGAGCTGTACCTGTAGAGCTGTACCTGTAGAGCTGTACCTGTAGAGCTGTACCTGTAGAGCTGTACCTGTAGAGCTGTACCTGTACAGTGGTCCGTCCGTGGGGGCCTGCCCCTACGGCGACGGCCAGGAACCGGGCATCCGGCCGGTGGGCCGGTAGCGCCGGGTGAGCTTGGGCGCCCACATGTCGATCTGGCTACGGGTCGTTCCGTCCCGGTGATTCCATGATCACTATTCTCTGACTCGGCCCATCCCGGCCGGAGTGGAGCGATCATGTCTGTTCGCGCGCCGGGCCGCGGGCCACGACGGCGGCGATCGACGGGGAGCGGATCGACGGGGAGCGGCAGGGGTCGGCGGGGACGGTCCGGGTGGATCCGGTAAGGCCTACCAGATCGGGTTCCCCGAGATGTCCGGACTCGACCGGGTCGGCGTTATCGGCCCGTCTGCCGGAAATACCACCGCGCTATACCGGAATGCGACGAGAAGATGGATGTGTCGGGTCTGACATCGAGGCGAACACGTGATGCCTGGCCTGTGGCCGCGCGGAACCGTATTGTACGCGTCGGTCGAGGGAGATCCGTTGTCCTGTATCGACCACGCAGGGATGTAGACAAACCTCGTCGGCTGTGCCCGCGTCGGAGTCGTTGCGTATTGTAGCCGCTCGATCCTGTTCGGGTACGTGCCTGGACGGGTACTGACATGCGGCTGTGCATCGCGTCTCGCGCGCACGGCTGATCGCAACCGTAGGGAACGACTGGAACCGTAAGGAAGGAGACTCGATGGCTCGTGACTTCGACGCCCGGCGGGGCACTGACGTCGAGGATGACGAACTCCAGGAGCAGAGCCTGGAGACGCTGAAGGCGCAGCGGGCCGGAGCCGCGGCCGATCTCGGAGACGATGTCGACGCCCTCGAGGCGGAGCTGGATCTTCCGGACGCCGAGGTGCGTGACGAGGAGCTGTCCCTGCGGGTGCTGCCGAGACAGGCTGACGAGTTCACCTGTACGAGCTGTTTCCTCGTCCACCATCGCAGCCAGCTCGCGGACGCGCGTCGCGCGGTCTGCGCGGACTGCGCCGCCTAGCGCCGGCCATCGGAGAAGATCGACGCGGGCTTGTCGCTGGGTACGCCCGCAAGGGTCAAGAAGCGTACCCAACGACAAACTCGTCTGGATCATGCTTCGTACGGACGGGGCTGCGGGCGGTGCCCGTGTCGGCCGGTGTTCGTCGGAAGCGCTTCGACGGACACCGGCCGGGGCGCCTGATCTGGTTTTGCGCACGCCTGACGGCGCCGGCGGATTCGGCCGGCGCCGTCAGGCGTGCGATCATGATCTTTTCGGTCGGCGGGCCCGCGGGATGCGCGGCTGCGCACCCTGCCACCGCGGGCTGGGAGCCGGCCTGAGAGGCCCAGCTCCCCGGTCTCGGAGCTGGGCCTACAACAGACGGGCCAGCAGGCAGGCCAAACAGGCAGACACCGTCCGTCAACGGGCGGACGCCGGCTACGGGCCCGGTTCCCGCGCTCCCCGGTAGCGGGCGGGTCGCTGTCGGGGGTGCCGCCGGGGGATGCCGGTGCGTACGTGGAGCCCACGTGACATTTCCGGTCTTCGTGTCCTGGCGGGCATGACGCCGTCAGGCGCGTCGTGGCCCGGTCGCGGCTGGCCCCTTTTCGACGGGTTCGTGGGTGTCTGGTCAGCGGTCTCGTCTTGCCCATAACCGCTCGTCGCGATACCACTACGTTGCGCGCCTGGTCGGTTGGGGGTTGTGACATGGTTGACGGTAAGGTGTCCGCGGCCGTTACTTCTTACCCGGATACATCCGCCGCGAGGGTGCCCCTCGTCATCGCGCGGACGAACGCGCCGCCGCTGCCCGCCATCCACGTCCCGCGCATCCGCCTCTGGGAGGCTATCGACCGGGGCGTGCGCGGCGGGGTCACGGTGATCAGCGGGCCGGCGGGTTCCGGCAAGACCGTCCTCGCCGCATCCTGGGCCGCCGCCGGCCGCTGGGCGGGGCCGGTCGCCTGGCTGTCGGTGGACGCCGACGCAACCACCGAGCTGTGGTTCCATCTGCTGTGCGCGCTGGAACGCGGGGGTGCCATCCCGGCGGGGGCCGGGGCGCTGCGCTGCGGGTCGGCAGCACCCAGATCGGCCGTTGCCGCCGCGGCTGCCGGTGGCCGCGGCGCCGCCACCGCGGCGGTCGACGGGACATCGCCACTCGTCGGCGATACCGGGCCCGTCCGGCCCATTGGGCCTGCCGGACCCACCGAACCCGTTGGAGCTGCCGGATCCATCGGGCCCGGTGGCTCGGGATGGTTCTGGCGGGAGCTGGCCAATGCCCTCACCGAGCTGCCCACGCCGGTCGTACTGATCATTGACGACGTGCATCTGATCGCCGATCCGGTCGTGGTCGCCGGGCTCGAGCTGCTGGCGGCCTGCGCCGGGCCGACGCTGCGGCTCGTGCTCTGCTCGCGTTACCCGGTCCTCGCGCTGCACCGGCTGCGCCTCGACGGCCGGCTGGTCGAGATCGGCCCCGCCGACCTCGCCTTCACCGCGGGGGAGACATCCGCGTTGCTGCGCGCCCACAGCGTCGAGCTGTCCGATGCCGGCCGGGACCAGCTGCTGGAGCGTACCGAGGGCTGGGCCGCGGGCCTGCGGCTGTGGGCCGCCCGCGCCCCCTTCGCCGGCGCGGGCCAGGCGTCCGCCGCCGGCGAAGGGGGCGCCGGGTGGCCGGGCGGTGCCGACGGTGCCGATGGTGGCGGTGCCGAAGGCGGTGATGCCACCACGGCCGTCGCGCATCCCGGCCGTGAGGTCGCCGAATACCTCGGTGCGGAGGTCCTCGACGGCCAGCCGTGGGCGGTCCGCCGTCTGCTGCTGCGCGCCAGCGTGCTCGACCGGCTGACCGGCCCGCTGCTCGACGTCGTCGCCGCCGAGCCCGGCGGGACGGCCGCGGCGCTCACTCCGGTCGCCGGCGCCGTCGGGCGGGACACCCCGGCCGTGGACGGGCGGGTGCTGCTGGCGGACCTGGCCCGGACCAACTCGTTCGTGATCGGTATCGACGGCGACGACACCTGGTACCGCTTCCACCGGCTGCTCGCCGAGACCCTGCACGCCGATCTCGTGCGGGAGGCTCGGGAGGACGAGCCCGAGCTGCACCTGCGCGCCGCCATGTGGTTTGCCGACCACGGGGACCTCGCCGCCGCCGTGCGGCACGCCTGCCGTGCCGGCGACTGGCGCTACGCCGCCTGCCTGCTCGTCGAGAGCGGTCTCGGGGTGCTTCCCAGGCCGGATGCCCCGGGCATGGACGTCGACCGGGTCGGCATGCTGGTGGACGCCTTCCCCGCCGGATCGGTCGACCAGTCGGCCGAGTGCGCCCTTGTCGTGGCAGCCCGCCACCTGCGGGCCGGCGCCGCCGAGCCCGCGGCCGGCTGCCTGGACGCCGCGCGGGCCGGGGTGACCAGCCTGCCGGCGAAACGCAGACGTCTGGTAGCGACCGCCGCGGACCTCCTGGAGATCCGGCGCGCCGAACTGCGGGCGGACACCGACGGAATGCTCAACTACGCCCGCCGGCTGCTGCGCGCCGGCCAGCGTCCGCACGACGCGTCCGAGTGCCATGATCCTGACCAGTGGCGGGGCTACCCCGCGGCACGGGCTGTCGCGCTTGCCGCCCGGGGGCGCGCCGATCTGTGGCGCGGCCGGCCGGACAGCGCCTCCGAGACCCTGCGGACGGCGCTGCGGCTGGCCGGGGAGACCGGCATGGACGACGTGGAACTGTCCTGCCTGGGCAGCCTCGCGCTGCTGCACGCCTGGCGCGGACGGCTGCGCCAGGCCCGGGCGTGGGCCGACGCGGCGGTGGACGCCGGCCGGGGCCGGCTGGCCGGCGGCGGCGGTCCGGTCGGCCCTGGCGGCGGTCTGGCCGGTACTGACGGTCTGGTCGGCACCGATGGTCTGGTCGGCACCGATGGTGACCGGTTCCGGCCGGGCCGGATCGCCGGGCTCGCCGACGCCCGTCTCGCGATGGCCATCGTGGCCTACCACAGCGATGAGCTCGCCGCCGCCCGCCAGCACATCCAGGAGGCGGACGGATACTGTCGGCGGTGGCCGCAGCCGGTGACCGCCGAACTGCTCGTCCTGCTCGACGCGGCCATCCTGGCCCGGCAGGGGGAGGTCCGGGCCGCCCGGCGGCTGCTGGCCATCCACCGTCCGGCCGGGCTGCCCGACGTCTGCCTACGCGCACGACTGGCCACCGAAGGCGATCTTCTTGTTGCGGCGGGTAATCCCGACGCGGCGCTGACCCTGCTGCGACGCGGGATCGCCGACCATCGTCCCGACCCGGTCGAGGTGCTCACCCTGGTGCGCATCCACCTTGCCCGGGCGGACGCGTCCGCGGCCACGACGATGCTCGCTCCGCTGCTGCGGGCCGACACCGGCTTCGGCATTGGCAGCCTCACCGCGGCCTGCGTGCTGGACGCGGTGGCGGCGGACCGCGGCGGGGACGTGGCGCGGGCGACCGCCTCCCTGGCCCGCGCACTGGCACTGGCCGAGGACGAAGGTGCGTTGCGTCCGTTCGTGGACGCGGGAGAAGCGATCATCAGGCTGCTGCGGGCGCATCCCGGGCTGCGGGCGGCCCATCCCGCGTTGGTGGGCCGACTGCTCGACCGGGCCGGGCGTGCCAGCCACGCCACATCCACCACATCCACTGGGTCGCCTGGATCGTCGAGGACCGCGGGGTCCGCGGCGGTCGCTGGGCCCGAGGGGGCCGGGGCGCCCGGGGCCGGGCCGCCGGGCGCGCGGCTTGCCGGGCCACGAGCCGCTGCCGCGCGACCGGCCGTGGCCCGGCCGCGGCCACCGGCGTCCCCGGTGATCGCGGGTGCCGTCAGCAGCCCCGTCGCAGGCCCCGGGCGGGTGGGCTCACCCCGCCCGCGGCCGGCGGGGCAGCCGGTCGCGGCGGCCCGTGGGTTCCCCCCGGCGGTGCCTGGTGACAGCGCCCGTCCAGACGCGCCGATCCCGCGACGCGCTCCCGGCCGGCCGGCCGGTCCGGCCGGGAGCGTCCCGGCGGGCTCTTCCCAGGCTGGGCAGCAGGCCGGACACACGGCGGGGCCGGGCGGGCCGGCGGTGGAGCCGGCCGGGCCGTTGCCGGCCGCTTTCGAGCCGTTGAGCGGCCGGGAGCAGGCGGTCCTGAGCTATCTGCCGACCATGCTCACCACGGCGGAGATCGCCAGCGAGATGTTCGTCTCGGTGAACACCGTGAAGACCCATCTCAAGAGCATCTACCGTAAACTCGACGTGGCTCGCCGCCGGGACGCCGTGCACCGGGCCCGCGCGCTTCATCTGCTGTGAGCTCGTGCTGTGAGTTCGGGCCTGTGCGAGCCCCGGCCGCTGTGAGTTTCGGCCGGGCCGGGTCGCGTCATCCGGACCGCCCCGGTCGCGCCGGCCACCGGCCACCGGCCACCTTGACGGCACCAACGACAGTAAGCACCGATGGTGGCGGGAACGCCCGGCCGTACGCGAACGGAACGACGTGGGGTGGGCGGAGCCGTCCGCGTGTACGCGGCCTGACGTTGTTGGTCGCGGGTTGTCGGCCTCGGTCCGTCAGCAATGCGCGGCAGTGCGTGAGAATATGGTACCGGCCGCCGCCGTTCCGATAGCCGAAGCGATCGTTGAAAATATGCCGACAATATTTCGGAAGTACGTGGTGGACATGTGGTCGACAGATACCCGGAGCGCGGTTGTCGCGCGATTGTCGTGTGGTTGACGTCGCCGTATCCGCGCCGGCCGTGTCGCCGTGCTGGCGGCTATGGCACATGCTATGAACTGATATGATCTAATTCATCTTCCTCTCACCCCATGGGGAGGATGCGCTACCCGTGGCCGCTGACAGATCTTTGTCCTCGCGGCGCTGGGCGACGGCATCCGATGGTGGGGTGGGCGATGTCGTCTGCGGCGTGGGACCGGCGGCCTCGACCGGTCCGGGGGGACGCGGCCGGGGGTGACGCGATGGACCAGGTATACGACCGGATGAAACTGCCGCTTTCCGGTGTGGAAGTCGAACTGGTGAGTTCGCCAGTGGGTCTTCTGCACTGGCGGCTGAAGTCCGCTGACGATTCCACCACCTGTCTTGACCAGCCGCTCGACCGGACGCCGATTCTCGGCTGGCAGGAAGGCAGCACAGCGGTGGACGGGCGGCATCCGCCGGTGCTCTTCACCGTCGTGTGGGGATCGCTGCTCGGCGGTCGCGGGCCGCTGCGGGTCGTGCTGGTGCGCCGCCGCCGGTTCCGGGCCTCCCAGCGGCACAACCTGGACCCGATAACGCTTGGCGGGGCGTTCTGGATCGCCGAGTCCGAGGGCTCCTTCGACCATCTGGTGGTCTCGGACGGGGCGATCGTCGAGAGCCGTGACCTGCACGCCCCGGTCTGAGCCGGGGACTGCCCGGATGGCCGTGGCCGGTACCGTCACGCTCGGGCACGCAACGCCCGCGCTGGCCGGGCGGCGGGCCACCGCGTGGCCGGCCGCGCTGGTTGTCAGGTGCGTTTTCTCACATCTTCCCGCGGCCCGGTCGGATTCGGATGTAATGATGATCAGCATCGGGGACGGCCGGTCGCGGGAACGTCGGGCGGACGCCTTTGTCAGCGGATTGTCGGCAGCATCGGCGGTATCGGCAGCGTCGGCGATGGTGTCGGGGCGCGGATGGCCGGGCCTGACGAAACCGGGCGTCCCGAAAGCGACCACGGTACCTGCCCTTCCGTGTATGGATAACTGCGCTGTGTCCGCGCCCGGTTTCCGCCGTGTTGCCCGGCCGGTGGGTCCTGCCGGTTGGTTTTCCCGGGGGGCTAAAATTTCCGATACGTATCCGGTGGCACGGTGCCCGCGCCCATGTCCTGCCTGCCCGGGGAAGGAGCTGGTCCGGCACCCGCAAGTGCCGATCTCGGTAAACCGGTGTCGGTCGCCGTTGGTGTCCGTCGCGGACCGTCGGCCAACGATCTGCTGGGAAATGATGTCGACCTTGAAAACTGTCGCCGTTGTGAGTTTCATGATTTTTGGTTGCTTTTTCTGGCATATTATTGTGAATATAATGTGTCGTTGTTGTCCTTTTGTATATGTTTACGGTTCGACTCCCGGGCTCCTCGGCGGGTCGGTCGCGGCACGCCCGCGGCCGTGGCCGTCGGCCCGGCGGCCGGCGAGCGCCGACCGGCCGGCGAGCACACGATCGTCACCGTGGCCGCACACCTGGACACCGGCAGGTATGCCGGTGGGTACCGGGCCGTCCGCCGGCGCAACCCCGGCCCGTGGCGCCGCCGGCGCGCCGACGCGACGGCGGGTCAGGAGGGACCACCCATGAGCACCAGCACGCACCGTAGCCCGCAGGCCCGGACCTCCGGGGCGTCGCGGGCCGGGGCGGCGCGGGTCCCCGGGTCGTCGCGGGACCTCGTCGTCGCCATCACCCCCTTCACCGAGCCTGACGCACGCCTGGTGGCCGCGGTGGCCCGGGCCGGCGGCCTCGGCGTTCTCGACCTGGGGCGGGACGCCGCCGCGCGCGCCGCGCTCGCGGACGCGGCCCGCTGGTCGCGCGGCCCGTTCGGGATACGGGTGCCCGTCGGCTGCGCCACCAGCCCGTGGGAGCTGCCGCCCGAGGTGGACACCGTCGTCCTCGCCACCGGGCCGGCCCACGGGGGGCGGGACGGTGAGTGGGACGTGACGACGGCGGCGGTCGGGCGCCGACGCGTCCTCATCGAGATCACCTCGGTCGCGCAGGCGCAGGTGGCGGCCGCGGCCGGCGCCGACGGCCTGATCGCCCGGGGCGGCGAGTCCGGCGGCCGGGTCGGCGACCTGACCACGTTCACCCTGCTCCAGCACCTGTTCGCCGCCGACGGCCTGGACCTGCCCGTGTGGGCCGCCGGCGGGGTGGGGCCGCACACCGCCGCGGCCGCCGTTGCCGCAGGGGCGGTCGGCGTCGTGCTCGACGTCCAGCTCGCGCTCGTCCGGGAGATGGAGCTGCCGGCCGAGGTCGCCGCCGCCATCCGGGGCATGGACGGCAGCGAGACCACGGTCCTTGCCGGGCACCGGGTGTACGTCCGCCCCGACCTGCCGGTCGTAGGGCTCGCCGGCCAGCAGTTCGCCGGCCCTGGCCAGCAGGTGGACGAGGACACCGACGATGACGCGGTCGCGTACCGTCTCGGCGCCCGTGACCTGCGCGAACAGTTCCTCCCCGTCGGTCAGGACGGCGCCTTCGCCGCGCCGCTGGCCGACCGGTACGTCACCGCCAGCGGCGTTGTCACAGCGGTCCGGGACGCCATCGAGGCCCAGCTCGCCGCCGCGGTCCGGCTCGCCCCGCTCGCCCCGGGCGCGTCCTTCGCCGCCGACCGGGGTCTGCGCGTCCCGGTCGCGCAGGGGCCGATGACGCGGGTCAGCGACCGGGCCGAGTTCGCCCGGGCGGTAGCCGACGGCGGTGGCCTGCCGTTCCTCGCGCTGGCCCTGATGGACGGTGACGAGGCCCGCGCCCTGCTCGAACAGACCCGCGCCCTGCTCGGGGACGCGCCATGGGGGGTGGGGATCCTCGGCTTCGCCCCGCCGGAGATCCGTTCGGCCCAGCTCGATGCCATCGGGGAGATCCGCCCGCCCTGCGCGCTGATCGCCGGCGGGCGTCCGTCCCAGGCGGCGTCCCTGCAGTCCGCCGGTGTCGACACCTTCCTGCACGTGCCCTCGCCGGGGCTGCTCGGCCGGTTTCTCGCCGCCGGGGCCCGCAAGTTCGTCTTCGAGGGACGCGAGTGCGGCGGCCATGTCGGCCCGCGGGCCAGCTTCCCGCTGTGGGAGAGCCAGATCGCCGGGCTGTTGGCGTACGGCGAGCAGGTGTCCGTCGCCAGCGGCCGGTCCGCGGCCAGTGCGTTCTTCGAGGGCCTGCACGTGCTGTTCGCCGGCGGTGTGCACGACGAACGGTCCGCGGCGATGGTCGCGGCGGCTGCCGCGCCGCTGGCCGACCGCGGTGCCCGGATCGGGGTGCTGATGGGTACCGCGTACCTGTTCACCGCCGAGGCGGTCAACTCCGGCGCGATCCTGCCCGGTTTCCAGCGGACGGCGCTGGACTGCGACGGCACCGCCCTGCTGGAGACCTCGCCGGGGCACGCCACCCGCGCCGCCCGGTCACCTTTCGTCACCACGTTCGCCGGGCGGCGGGCCGAGCTGCTTGCCCAGGGACTCGCCCCCGCGCAGGTGTGGGAGGAGCTGGAACAGTTCAACCTCGGCCGGTCGCGGATCGCGAGCAAGGGCCTGCGCCGCGACCGCGGCCGGCTGGTATCCGTCGACGAGGACGTCCAGCGTAACGACGGTATGTTCATGATCGGCCAGGTGGCGGCGCTGCGGTCGGAGCCGACCACGGTGGCTGCCCTGCACGCCCAGGTGAGCGAGGGCGCCACCCAGACGCTGGTCGACCGTCTCGCCGCTCTCGGCATCGACCCCGACAGCGACATCCCCGACAGTGACATCGACACTGATCGCGACATCGATGCTGATACCGACGTCGGCGCGGCGCTCGGGCAGCCGGCCCGGCCGGGCGCCACGACACAGGCGGGTGCCAGGGCACGGACGGGTGCCAGGGCACGCGGACGTGGACGCGGCCGCCGCCGCGAGACCGCCCGTCCGCTGGACGTGGCCGTCATCGGCATGGCCTGTGTGTTCCCGGGCGCCGCCGACACCGCCGAGTACTGGGCCAACGTGCTCGGGGGCGTCGACGCGGTCACCGAGGTGCCGCGCAGCCGCTGGGACGCGGACCTCTACCACGCTCCCGTCCAGACCCCTGACCAGCGGGCCTCTGGTGGCCCGGATTCCGGGCGGGGCGGCGGGCGGGTGCCGTCCAGGTGGGGCGGGTTCCTCCCGCCGGTCCCGTTCGACGCGCTGCGCTTCGGTATCCCGCCGAAGTCGCTGGGCAGCATAGAACCCGGGCAGTTGCTCGCCCTCGAGGTGACCGCGCGGGCTCTGCGCGACGCCGGCTACGACAACCGGCCGTTCGACCGGTCGCGCACGTCGGTGGTCTTCGGCGCCGAGTCCGGCGCGGACCTCGCCGCCGCCCACGGCTTCCGCTCGGCCTACCCGGCCTTCTTCGGGCCGGTCCCACCCGCCCTGGCCGAACGCCTGCCGACACTGGACGAGGACTCCTTCCCCGGCATGCTCGCGAACGTCATCGCCGGGCGGGTCGCCAACCGTTTCGATCTCGGCGGCGTGAACTACACGGTGGACGCGGCGTGCGCGTCCTCGCTGGCGGCGCTGGACACCGCCTGCAAGGAACTGGTCGGCGACACCTCGGACCTGGTGCTCTGCGGCGGTGTGGACACGCACAACAGCATCCACGACTTCATCCTGTTCTCTTCCGTCCACGCCCTGTCGCCGACCGGTCGGTCCCGCAGCTTCGACGCGGCCGCCGACGGCATCTGCCTAGGGGAGGGGGTGGCTGTCGTCGTCCTCAAGCGGCTCGCCGACGCCGAACGCGACGGCGACCGCATCCACGCGGTGATCAGGGCGGTGGCCGGGTCGAGTGACGGTCGGGCGCTGGGCATGACCGCGCCGAGCCGGGCCGGTCAGGTGCTGGCGATGGAACGGGCGTACGCGCGGGCCGGGATCTCCCCGGCCGACGTCGGCCTGGTCGAGGCGCATGCCACCGGCACGGTCGTCGGTGACAGCACGGAGCTCGCCAGCCTCACCGAGGTGTTCGCCGGCCACGGCGCTCGGAGGGGGAGCTGTGCCGTCGGCTCGGTGAAATCCCAGATCGGGCACACCAAGTGCGCCGCCGGGCTGGCCGGACTGATCAAGACAGCGCGGGCGCTGGCGGTCGGGGCGCGTCCCCCGACGTCCAACATCACCCGGCCGAACCCGTCCTGGGACGCCGGGAGCAGCCCGTTCTTCTTCGACACCGCCGCCCGGCCGTGGGCGGCGCCGGCGTCGCGGCGGCATGCCGGAGTGTCCGCGTTCGGCTTCGGCGGAACCAACTTCCACGTGGTGCTCTCCGCCTACGACGGCGCTCCCGAACCCACCCACGGGCTGGACGCTTGGCCCGCCGAACTGTTCGTCATCCGCGGCACCGACCGGGCGGCCGCCTGCCGCACCCTGGACCGGCTCGCCGAGCTGATCCGCGTCAACGACGGCGCCGGACGGCCCTGGAAGCTGCGTGACCTGGCCGCGACGGTGGCGGTCAAGCGCGGCGGGGCGGTGCGGGTGGCGTTCGTCGCGACCAGCCTGGACGAGCTCGCCGACCTGGTGAAGCGGGCCCGCGCGTTCACCCACGACCCGAAGGCCGGGATTTTCGTCGCCGGCGGCGACCGGGGCGTGGCGGGCCAGGCCAGGGCCGGCCGTGCCACGCTGGCCGGTACTGCGGACACGGCCCCGGCGCCAGCCGGGAAGCAGGGCACGGGCGGGGCGGAAGAAGAAGAGGCGGAAGAAGGGAAGATCGCCTTCCTGTTCCCGGGGCAGGGCAGCCAGCGGCCCGGGATGCTGGCGGAGCTGTTCGTGGCCTTCCCACGGCTGCGGCACCTGCTCGAACGCGGGGAGAAGTGGGTGCCGGCGATGTTCCCGCCGGCCGCGTTCAGCCGGGCGGACACCGACGCCCGGCATGCGGCGATCACCGACACCCGGACGGCGCAGCCGGTCCTCGGGATCGCCGGCCTCGCCATGCACGAGATCCTCACCGGCCTTGGCGTGCGTCCCGACCATCTCGGTGGCCACAGCTACGGCGAGCTGGTCGCCCTGTGCGCGGCCGGGGCCGTCGACATCGACGATCTGCTGCCGCTCAGCGAAGCCAGAGCGGCCGCCATCCTGGACGCCGCCGACGCCTTCGCCGCGGCCTCCGCGACCGCTGATCCCAGCGGTGCCCCCGCAACCGGCGTCATTGTCGGCCCTGCCGTTGGCGCCGATCCCACTCCCGTTGACGCCGACACCACTACCATTAGTAGCGACACTACTACCGCTAGTGGCGATATCGATCCCGTCACGGCTGACGCCGGCACGATGGCGGCGGTGTCAGCCCCGGCGTGGCGGGTGCGGGAGGTGCTGGACGCCGCGACGCCAGACCCGGTCGACGGCCCGGCGGGCCCGGGCGATGCCGTGATCGCCAACCACAATTCGCCGGAGCAGACCGTGATCTCCGGTCCGACCCCCGCGGTGGATGCCGCGGTGCGGCGCCTGGCGGCCGAAGGGCTCACCGCCAGGCGGATTCCGGTGGCGTGCGCCTTCCACAGCCCGGTGGTCGCGGCCGCGGCCGGGACGTTCGCCGCGGAGCTGGACAGGGCCACGATCATCCCGCCGTCGCGGCCGGTCTGGTCGAACACGACCGCGCGGCCGTATCCGGACACCGCCGACGCGATCCGGCAGACCCTCGCCGGCCAGGTCGCCCAGCCCGTCCACTTCGTCGAGCAGATCGAGGCGATGTACGCCGCCGGTGTACGGATCTTCGTGGAGGCCGGGCCGGGCCGAGTCCTCACCGGGCTCACCAGCAGGATTCTGCACGGCCGGCCGCACACGGCCGTCGCCACGGACGTCCCCGGCGAACACGGGCTGTGCCGGCTCCTGCTCGCGCTGGCGGAGCTGGCGGCCGCCGGTGTCGCCGTGGACACCACACCACTGTTCACCGGACGTGACGCGCAGGTGGTCTCGGCCGCGAACTGCCCGCGCCGGCCCGGCTGGCTCGTCGACGGCCACCTGGTGCGGACGTCCGACGGCCGTCACCTGCCGGGTGGGCTGGTTCCGGCGGACAGGCTGACCCGTCTGCCGGTCTCCGAACCGCCGTCGTGGGCCGCGTCTCCCGCGGTGGCGGAGCTGCCGACGGTGATCGTCCCACCGTCGGTCGGGAACACCGACGCCGCCGTGATCGAATTCCTGCGGACGACCCGTGAGCTGGTCGCCGCGCAGCGCGAGGTCATTCTGAACTACCTGGCCGCCGCCGACCGTACGTCGGCCCTCCCCCCGGCCGCTCTCACGCGTGCGGAGGCTGCCCTGCCACCGGGCACGCTCGACCACGTCCCGCTGTCGGATTCGCACGAGCATGGTCCGTTTCCGGCGGTGGACAACCACGTTGTGTCGCCAACGCCGGCCGACCATGCCGCGCCGCTGCCCGCCTCGGCCGATCAGCCCTGGCCGCCCGGCCAGCCCGTAGGCCACGGCGACGCCCCGGCCGTGGTGGTCTCCGAGCGGCCGGTGTCCCGGGAGCCGGACGTGGTGCTGGGCGCGGTGGTGGAGGTGATCGTGTCCGCGACGGGGTATCCGGCCGAGATGCTGGCGGCGGACCTGGATCTAGAAGCCGACCTGGGTATCGATTCGATCAAACGGACGGAGATCCTGGGCACGCTGGCGGAACAGCTCGGCCTCGGCCTGCCCACGGCCCGGGAAGCCGGTACTACCGAAGGCGGCGCGACAATGGATGTTGGCGCTGCCGGAGGCTGGAGAGCTGGCACTGCCGAAGCTGGCACTGCCGAAGGCAGCCTGGCCGACGAGGTCGTCGAGGAGCTCGCGGCCATCCGGACCATTCGCGGGATCGTCGAGTGGATCGTCACCCGCTCGGATGCCGGCCCCGCGGCGGACACGTACCCCGCGGCGGACGCGGGCCCTGCGACGTACCCGGACCCCGCCGCGAGCGTGGGCCCCGCCGTGGGCCCGGGAAACGCCGTGGGCCCGGGGTCCGGTCCGGAGCTCGCGGCCGTCCGGGGCCCCGTGACGATTCCGGGCAGCGGGATTGTTGTGGAGGCCGCGAGCGTCGCGGACGCGGGGAGCGGGCCAGCGGTCCCGGCGTCCGTGTCGCGACAGGCCGGCGGTCGGCCCAGCGAACGTTTCGTGCGCCCGCCGGGCCCGAGGGATCCCGCGGACTCGGCGGCCGCGTTGCGGCGCTTCGTCGTCGAGGTCGTTCCGCTGCCGTCGCCGGGCACCCTCCCCGACCTGCTTGCCCTTGCCGCGGCGGGCACCCGCCCCGGGCCGGGGCCGCTGGCCGGCAGCCGGTTCGCCGTGGTCGAAGGCGGCCTGGGTATCGGCCTGGCGCTGGCGACCCTGCTGGAGCAGCAGGGCGCGTCCGTGCGGATGTTCTCCGTGGACGACGCCTCGCTCGCCGACCAGCTTGCCGGCGGGTGCCGGGGCGGACGGTGTCTGGTGGGTGTCGTCCGTGGACCGGGACGCGCCACCGGCCCTGCCCGCCGCGTTCGTCCCGATCCGGGCCGCGGTTGCCGGCGGCACCCAGCGTCTGATCATCGCGACCGGTGGTGGGGGCAGCTTCGGTCGCGGGGTGGGCGACGAGCCCGGCCCAGCTGTGGGGATGGCCGGTTTCACGCGCACGCTCGCCCGGGAGGTGCCGGACGTGGTGGTCCGCGCGGTGGACCTCGATCCGAAGGAGGCGCCGACCCGGCTCGCCGGCTACCTGCTCACGGAGTTCCTCACGCCGGACGCCCCGTCGGTGACCGGCTACCGGCACGGCGTCCGGTCGACTCTCCGGGTGGTGCCGGCCGAGATCCCCGGTGCCGGTGCGCCCCCGGCCGCCTCGGTGGCTCCGGTGGGCCCGGCTGGCCCGGTGAGCCTGGCTGCTCTGACGCTCCCGGCCGCCGGGCCGTCGTGGGGCTGGCGGTGGCACGACGATGTTGCTTCCGTACCGCCGCCCCAGGCCGCCGGCGTGCTGGGGGAACTCGGCCCGAGCTCCGTCGTCCTGCTCACCGGTGGCGCGCGCGGGATCACCGCCAAGGTCGCCCTCGGGCTTGCCCAGGCCACCGGCTGCGGGATCGAGCTGATCGGCCGGACGCCGCTGCCGGCCGCCGCCGAGGATCCGGCGACGGCCTCCGCGGTGGACGCGCCTCAGCTGCGCCGCGCCCTGATCGCCGCCGGCCTGCGCCGGCTCACCGAGGTCGAGGCCCGTGTCACCCACCTGCTCGCCGAGCGGGAGGTGCGGGCCACCGTCGCGGCCCTGCGCGCGAGCGCGTCCTTCGTCCGCTATCACGCCGTCGACGTGCGGGATCCGGACGCGCTGCGCGCGGTCGTCGAGACGATCTACGCCGACCGTGGCCGGCTCGACGGGGTCGTCCACGGCGCCGGCGTCCGCGAGGACAAACTGCTGCGGGAGAAGACGGCGCGCTCGTTCGAGCGGGTGTTCTCGACCAAGGTCGACGCCGCCCGGACGCTGGTCGACGCGCTGCGGCCCGACCTCGGCTTCCTGGTGCTCTTCGGCAGCGTGTCCGGGGTGTTCGGCAACCGGGGGCAGATCGACTACGCCGCCGCCAACGACGCGCTCGACACCTGCGCCCATGCCTGGGCGAGGCGGCTGCGCGGCCGTGTCGTGTCCCTGGACTGGGGCCCGTGGGCATCGCCCGGCTCTGCGGGCCTTGCGGGCGGTGACCGGGAGGCGGCAGTGGCAGTGGCGGCAGGCGCGGGAGCCGGCGGGGGGATGGTCTCGGCGGAGCTGGCACGCGCCTACGCCCGACGGGCTATCGGGCTGATCGACCCGGACGCCGGGGTCGCCGCGGTCCTGCGCGAGCTGGCCGCCGACGTGGACGACCCGCAGGTGGTGTACCTCTCCGGCTCCCTGGACGCCTTCGATGCCGGGATCTAGGGCGGGCGGGCCCGGCGGGCCGCCGGACCCGGGCGCGGGCATCGCGATCGTCGGGATGGCGGCGGTGTTCCCGGGCGCCGGTGACCTCGACACCTACTGGCGCAACATCCTCACCGGTGTGGACGCCATCCGGGACATCCCGCCGCAACGTTTCGACCCGGAGTTCTTCCATCCGGATCCCGGCCCTGGCTCCGGCTCTGGTCCCGATCTCGGTCCCGATCTCGGTTCCGGTCCCGACCCCGGTTCCGATGGCGGTTCCGAGGCGGCCGGGGAGCGGATCCGCTGCCGGCGCGGCGGGTTCATCGAGGAGTTCGCGACCTTCGACCCGACCCAGTTCGGGATCATGCCGCTGGCCGTGGACTGGGCCGAGCCCGACCAGCTCATGGCCCTGCGGGTGGCGGCCGAGGCGATCGCGGACGCCGGTGGCGTGGACGCGCTCGGTGACCGAGGCCGGACCGGGGTGGTACTCGGCCGCGGTGGCTACTTCGCCTCCGGGATGGCCCGACTGGACCAGCGGATCAAGGTTTCGACACAGCTGGTCACCAGCCTGTCCGAGCTCGTCCCGACGCTCACGGCCGAGCAGTTGGCCGGGGTGCACGCCGCGTTCACCGAAACGCTCGGCCCGCGGCGCCCCGAGGCCGCGATCGGGCTGGTGCCCAACCTGGCCGCGTCCCGGATCGCCAACCGCCTCGACCTGCGCGGCCCGGCCTACACGCTGGACGCGGCCTGCGCGTCGTCCCTGATCGCCGTCGAGACGGCCGTGCGCGAGCTCGTCGCCGGCCGGGCCGACACCATGATCGTCGGCGGTGTGCACCTGGCGCAGGAGGTGACGTTCTGGAGCGTCTTCTCGCTGCTGCGGGCGTTGTCGCCGAGCTCGCGGATCCGTCCTTTCGACCGGCGGGCCGACGGCATCCTCATCGGTGAGGGAGTCGGCATGGTCGTCCTCAGGCGGCTGGCCGACGCCGAACGCGCCGGTGACCGGATATACGCGGTGATCCGCGGCTGCGGCTCGGCGAGCGACGGGCGGACGTCGACGCTGCTGGCGCCGGCGTCCGACGGGCAGGTGCTCGCCGTCGAGCGGGCCTGGGCCGACGCCGGACTGGACCCGAGGGCACCCGGCGCGCTCGGCCTCGTCGAGGCGCACGGGACCGCGACCCCGGCCGGGGACGCGGCCGAACTGGCCACCCTCCGGCAGGTCTTCGGCGCCGACGCGGGGGCTGGTGCGGGGGCCTGGGGGGGAGCGCGGCCGATCGGTGTCGGCTCCGTCAAGTCCATGATCGGGCATACCATGCCGGCGGCGGGCGCCGCCGGGCTGATCAAGGCTGCGCTGGCGCTGCATCATCGCGTACTGCCGCCAACCCTGCACTGTGAGCAGCCGCATCCGGCGTTCGCGGGCACCCGGTTGCGGCCGGTGGCAGAAGCCGAGGCCTGGGACGTCGACGACGGTGTGCCGCGCCGGGCCGGGGTGAACGCGTTCGGTTTCGGCGGGATCAACGCGCACGTGGTCGTCGAGGAGGCGCCAGCGCCGTCGAACGCGCCGTCGCTGGCCTTCCCGGCCACGGTTCCGGTGCCGGTCCCGGTCATGCTCCCGGTCCCGCCTCCAGGCGCGGCCGCGGCCGCACCCCTGGCCGTGACCACGGCGGCTGTGCCCCCGGGCGCAGGCGCGCTCCCGGCCACTGTCCCGCTTCCGGTCCTGGCCCCGGTGGCGGCGGCCCCGACCACGGGGCCGTCCACGCGCTCGGGCGAGCGACCCGGCGGCGAGCGGGTACTGCTGTTCGCCGGGACGAGCCCGGCGGAGATCGCCCGCGCGCTCGCCGTCCCCGACCAGGAGCTGCTGGCGCGAGACGACACCGCCGCCCCGCCCGAAGGCGGGCCCTACCGGCTCGCGATCGTCGCGCCGGACCGGCGCCGGCTGGCGCTCGCCCGCACGGTCGTCGAGCGCGGTCGGCCCTGGCGCGGCCGCAACGACCTGTGGTTCACCGGCTCACCGCTGCTCGGCGCCACCGCCGCGCCGGACCGGACAGCGTTCCTGTTCTGCGGCCTGGAGGACAACTTCCACCCCCGGGTGGACGACGTCAGCGCGCACTTCGCGCTCACCCGCCCACGGCACCTTTCCGCCGGAAACCTCGGCCCGGCCGCCGCTGGAACGGGCGGCTGGGGCGAGGCGCTCGGGGAGCACGGTGTCGCCAGCGTCGAAGTGGGCCGTGTACTCGACACGGCGCTGCGCCGGCTGGAGATCTTCCCGGACCTCGTCGGCGGCCACAGCATCGGCGAGTGGAACGCCATGATCTCCGCCGGGATGATCGACGACGAGGATGTGGACAGGTTCATCGCCTCGTTCGAGCCGTACTCCCTGGAGGTGCCGGGGGTGGCCTTCGGCGCGCTCGGGTGCGGTGCGGACATGGCCGCAGCCACCATCGCGGACCTTCCGGACGTCGTGGTCTCGCACGACAACTGCCCGCATCAGTCGATCGTCTGTGGGGAGGAGCGCAGCGTCGAGACCGCCCTGCAACGGCTGCGCGGCCAGGGCGTGCTGGGCCGGATCCTGCCGTTCCGCTCCGGTTTCCACTCTCCGTTTCTCTCCCCGTTCCTGGCGAAGGTCCGGGCCGACGTGGCCAGCATCCCGATCCGCACGCCGACGGTGCCGGTGTGGTCGGCGACGACGGTCGCGCCCTACCCCGACGACCAGAACGGGATCCGGGAGCTGACGGTGCGCCATCTGCTGGAGCCGGTCCGGTTCCGCCAACTCGTCGAGCGGCTGTACGCCGAGGGCGTGCGGGTCTTCGTCCAGGTGGGGGTGGGCAGCATCGCCGGCTTTGTCCAGGACACGTTGCCGGGCCGGGAACACCTGACGGTCGTCACGAACACCCCGAAACGCCCGGGCATGGACCAGCTGCGACGGGTGGTCGCCGCGTTCTGGGTCGAGGGCGCCACACCCCGGATGGACCGGCTGTCGGCCATGAGCACGCCGGCGACGATCCCGCTCCCGATCCCCGGGCCTCAGCGGCCATCGTCATCGCCATCGTCACCGGTGCCATCGCCGCTGTCCCCGCTGTCATCACCGTTGTCACCGTCAGCCGCTTATGGCGGCCAGGAAGAAGCAGTCGACGACGGACAGCGGTCGTCCCAGCAGACGCACCGTGGCCAGCCGATGTTGCTCAACCTGGGGCCCCACTGGTTCGCCTCGGCGAGCGGGCGGCGTCGCTGCTGCCCACGACCCTGTTCCCGGGCCCAGCCTCGATCTCATCCCCGGCCCTGGATCCGGACTCGGACTCGGCTCTGAGCCCGGACAGGAAGCTGGCCCTGCCCCCGGATCCGACCCTGGATCCAGCTTCGGATCCGAACCTGGCTCCGAACCAGAATCAGGACCCGAATCCGGAGCCGCCCCCTGCCTCGGATTCGGCCCTGGCAGCGGATCCGAACTCGATCCCGGAGCCAGTCCTTGTCCCGGATTCGGACTCGGCCCTGCCGTCGGAGCCGGGCTCGCGCCTGGCCACCACCCTGGAGCCGGATCTGGCTCTGCTCCCGGATCCGGCTCTGGATCCGGATCCAGCCCTGGATCCGGTCTCGGCGCCGGTTCTGGCGGAGCCGGAGCGGGAACCCTCGGTTGCCGGGCTGTCCGCCCGTCCGATTCCTTCCGCGACGGCCCACGAACGCCGGCCGCTGACAGCGCGGGAAAGACGTGATCGGGCGGTCAGCGCGCATCCGGCCGGTGGACACGGCAGCACCGGCAATCCGGTGCTCGCCGAATTCGACGCGCTGGTCGCCGAGACCAACGCGATGGTCTCGGCCGTGTTGGCACACTGGACGGCCAGCGCGTCCGCCGCCGGGAGCGGCGCGCGTGGCGCCGGGAGCGGCGCGCCTGTTGCCAGGACGAGTGCGTCCGCTGCCGGGACCTCCGCCGCCGGGAGCATCGCACCCACCGTCAGGGGCGGCGCGTCCGATGCCAGGGCGCGGGTGTCGGCCGCCGTCCAGAAGGCACCCGCCGGCCCGGCCACCGCTGCTCGTACAGGGCACGGCGGACGCCCGACGCCGCCTGCGCCCGCTGTGCCGGACGCGCCCGCTGTGCCGGCCGGATCGTCAGCCGGGCCGCCGGGCCGGCCAGCCGGAGCGGCGGGGCCGGCGGTACCGCCGGGCGGGCGGGACGTCCGGCAGACGCGGCGCACGCTGTCGATCGAGACGATGCCGTACATCATCGACCACTGTTTCTACCGGCAGCCGCCGGGGTGGCCGCATCTCGCCGACAGGTTCCCGGTGGTCCCGATGACCACCGTGCTGGAGATGATGATCGGCCAGGCGCGGGCGGCCGTGCCCGGCCGGGTCGTCGTCGGCGTCACCGACGTCCGGGCCCTGCGTTGGCTGGCGATCGAGCCGGCGGTCGAGGTGACCATCACCACGACCGTCCTGCCGGCCGTGGCCGGGCAGGACGCGACGGGCGCGAACGCGAGCGCGGTCCGGGTGAGCATCGACGGGTACGCGCACGGCACGGTCATCCTCGCCGACGCCTTCCCGCCGGGGCCGGCACCGTCGGCAGAGCCCCTGCCCGAGCCGCGTGACGACACACCGCTGGACGGGCCGTCGATCTACCGTGCCGGACGGCTGTTCCACGGCCCCGGCTATCAGGGGCTGGTCACGGTCGGACCGGTCTCCCCCGGGGGCGTCCACGGGGAGCTTGTCGTGACGAGCGCGCCCGGCCCGCTGCTCGACGCCGCGGGCCAGCTGTTCGGCTACTGGCCGCGGGAGCATCTCGCCGCGGACTGGCTGCTGCTGCCCTCGGCTCTGCGCGGCGTGCGCTTCTTCGGCCCGCACCCGGCCGTGGGGGAGCGGCTGACCTGCACGGTGTGGATACGTGACGTCCGGGACAGCGCCGTCACCGCCGATCTGGAGGTACGCGCCGCGGACGGCACGGTGTGGGCGTGCGTCGAGGGCTGGACCGACCGCCGGTTCTCCCAGGACGAGCTGATGTGGGCGATGCTGCTGCGGCCGGCGCGCAACGCCATCGCCGAACGGGCCGCCGGCGGCTGGGTGCTCGCCCGGGAGCACTGGGCGGACACCGCCTCCCGCGAGCTTGTCACGCGCTACCACCTCGACACCGACGAGCGCACCATCCTGGCGGCGAAGCATCCCAGGGCCGCGCGGGAGTGGCTGCTCGGGCGGATCGCGGTGAAGGACGCCGTCCGCCACTGGCTGTGGGACAGCGGCGTCACCGACGTGTGGGGCATCGAGATCGGTGTGTCGGACGAGGACTCCGGGCGCCCGGTGATCGACCGGTTGCCGGCGCGTGCCGGCGTGCCGGCCACACCCCCGCGAGTTGCCTTGGCGCACACGGCGCTCCTCGCGGTGGCGGTCGTACATCCCGACGGTGCGGTGGGTATCGACATTGAACGGGTGACGCCGCTCCCGGCAGGGGTAAGGGCAGGGACGGAGATGGAGGCGATGGCGCTCACGGACGCCGAGCGCGCCCTGCTCGCCGAGCTGGCCGGAGCCGACGCCGGCCTGCGGGCCCTGTGGCTGGCCAGGTTCCGGGCCGCCAGGCAGGCCGCGGCCAGGGCCGACGACACCGGTCAGGCGAGCTGGCCACGGCGGTTCGTCGTCGAGGGGGTCACGCCTGGTCATCTCCGGGTGCGGACGGACGACCAGGAGCCGTCGCGCGCCCGCTGGGTCGCGCACCAGTCGATCAGTGCGCTCGGCGAGCCCCTGGACGACCATGGCCATCCGCTGGGTCATACGCTGGGCGATCCGTTGGGTGATCGTCGTTCCGTCGCGGGCAGCGCCGCTGGTCGTCACTCCGTCGACGGCCCTGAAACTGGTCATTACTCCGTCGGTGGCACTGACGTTGATCGTTACGTTGTGGCGTGGACCTCGCCCGAGGTCGAACAGGCGGCACGGGAGAACGAAGGAGCGTGGAGATGACGGCCAAGCCCCTGACGACCGGACACCCGACGATCGGACACCCCGCCACATCCGGTCCTGCCGTATCCGGCTCCGCAGCATCCGGTGAAGCAGCATCCGGTGAAGCAGCATCCGGTGAAGCGGGATCGGGTGCGGTGGAAGTGACCGCCTCTGGCGTCGAGAGGGCCGCGGTCGAGGAGCGGATTCTGCGTGAGGTCGTGGCGCTGCTGCACGACGTCATCGGCGACGAGTACGTGATCGACTGCGAGATCGACCTGTCGACGTCGTTCAACACCGACCTGGAGCTGGAGAGCATCGAGTTCGTCGCCCTCGCGGACCGGATGCGGCAGCATTACGGCGACACGGTCGACTTCGTCGGCTTCCTCGCGGATCGGAACGTCGACGAAGTGATCAACATGCGGGTCGGTGAGGTCGTCTCCTTCATCGCCGACTGCCTGACGCCGCCCCAGCCGTCCGAACCGTCCCAGCCGCCCCGGTCGTAGCGATGCCCGAGGTCCTTGCCAACGGCGTCCGCCTGCACGTCCAGCGGCTGTCGCCCAGGGGTGGCCCGCGGCCCGGAGCACCGGTCGTCGTCATGGTGCACGGCATGGTCATGGACAACCTGTCCAGCCTCTACTTCTCGCTCGGGACCAGCCTCGCCCACGCCGGCGCCGACGTGATCTGCTACGACCTGCGTGGTCACGGCCGCAGCGAACGGACACCGGACGGCTACGCCATGACGGACGCCCTGGCGGATCTGTCGGGGCTGCTCGACGCGCTCGGCGTTGACGGTCCCGTCCACCTGGTGGGCAACAGTTACGGGGCGACGATGGCCCTGTCCTACGCCCTGGAGCACGCCGGGCAGGTGGCGAGCCTCACCGTGATCGAACCGCCCTTCCTTGTCGAGGGCCTTGGCGCCCGGATGGCCCGGTCGCTGGCGCGGGTGTCGGCCGGGCTCGACGACGCCGAGGTCGAGCGGTGGCTGGAGCGCTCCGCCGGGCGGGCGGTCAGCCGGATCGCCCGCGGTGCCCAGACCCTGCTGCGGGAGACCTCGATCGCCAGGGACATGCTCGCCACCGAACCGTTCTCCCCGCGGCGGCTGGCCCGCCTGAACGTCCCCGTGCTGGCGGTCTACGGGGCGAACTCCGACATCGCCGACCACGCCGAAGGGCTCGCCCGGCTCGTGCCGGACTGCACCCTGATCGTCCTCGCACACCACACCCACGCGGTGCTGCGAGAGGCCACCGACTACCTGCGCGTCCTGCTCAGATGGTGGCTGTTCGAACCCGGCACCCCGGTGCCGCCCTACGCCGACACCGCCGGGCGGCGGTTCGAGACCCCCGACTGGGTGACCCGGATGGTCCCGCCCCCGGACCTCAACCATCCCGCCAGCACCCCCGCCCGCCCGGGCCCGGACACCGCTCCCGCCCGCCCGGACAGTGATCCCGGCCGGCCATCCGGCGATCATGATCGTCCGGACGGCGGCCCCGGACGCCCGAAGGAGCCGAAGGAGGAGGGGGAGCCCGGCCGTCCGGAGGAGAGCATCGGTACCGGGGTGCCGGGGTGAGCCGTTTCCTGTTCGTCGTCCCGCCGCTGACCGGACACGTCAACCCGGCGGTCGGGATCGCCGGTGAACTGGCCGGACGCGGTCACAAGGTAGCGGTCGCGGGCCATCCGGACGTGGTCGGGCCGCTGCTGACCCCGGGGCTCACCCTGCTGCCATTCGCCGGGACGTTCACCGGCCCCAGCCGGGCCGCCGTCGAGGAGAGGTCCAGGCAACTACGGGGCGCGGCGTCCCTGAAGTTCCTCTGGGAGGACTTTCTCATCCCACTGGCCGCCTCGATGGTCGTCGACCAGCAGGCGGTCGGGGCCGCGCTCGTCGCCCGCCGCCGCGCCCTGCCGTGGGCGACCCTTGCCGCCACGTCCGCCGAACTGGACGATCCGTACGAGCTCCTGCCCGGGGTCGGGCGGTGGGTCCGTGACACGTTACGTGACTTCCAGCGCTCCCAGGGGGTGTCCGAGGACAAGGCGCGTGTTGGTGACCTGCGCTTCTCCGAGCACCTGACCCTGGTGTGCTCGGTGCCCCGGATGCTGCGCACGGACAGTTTTCCCAGCTACTACGGTTTCGTCGGCATACCGCTCGGCCGGCGGCCGGCAGTGGCCTTCCCGTGGGAATGGCTGGATCCCGAGCGTGAGCATGTGCTGGTCTCGCTGGGAACGGTGACCCGCGAGGCCGGCGGCCGGTTCCTGCGGGTCGCGGTCGACGCGCTCCGACCGCTCGGGCACCGCCTACAGGCGATAGTCGTGGCGCCGCCCGGCATCCTCGGCCCGCCCCGGGTGAATCCCGCACCCGACGGCGCCGCCGTGGCCGACGGCGCTCCGGCCGACGGTGCTCCGGTCGGCGCGGCTCAGGTCGGCGTTTCCCGTGGCGGCGGCGCTGAGGAGCACATTCTTGTGCTGCCGCATGTCCCGCAGCTCGATCTCATGCCACGGCTGTCCGCGGTGGTGTCGCACGGCGGGAACAACACGGTGTGCGAGGCATTGGCGCACGGTGTCCCGCTGGTCGTGGCGCCGGTCCGGGACGACCAGCCCGTCATCGGGGAGCAGGTCGTGCGCACCGGCGCGGGCCTGCGGGTCCGGTTCGGCCGGGTGAGCGCGCCCGCGCTGCGCGAGTCGATCGTCTCGGTGCTGGACGAACCGTCCTTCCGTGTCGCCGCGCGGCGGCTACGCGGCGACTTCGCAGCCGCCGGGGGCGCCGTCGCCGCCGCGGATCGCCTACTCGCGATGATCTGACCGGCTGACCGGCTGACCGGCTGCCCCGCTGACCCACTGGCCCACTGGCCCACTGGCCTGTTGGCCTCTTGGCCCGGCGTGCTCATCGAGCCGGCGCCGTTCGGCACACCTCCTTCGAAGCCTGCCGCCGACCAGCTCTTTCCACGTTCCTTCTTCCGGGTCTCCGCCGTGTTCCGGGTCTTCTTCGCGTTCCCTTCCCGCCGGCGTCAGAGTTTCATGTGGAACTCCGGGCCGGCCAGAAAGAAAAACGTCCTCCCGCTTGTTCCGGGAAATTTGTTCGGTATTTCTTCGGATAGTTTTCAGGTGGTTGATCAGGTGGTTGTCGTGGCGTCCGGACGGGTGCCTCCGGTATTACCCGTGGCGGGCGGTTCGTCGTAGCTCCAGTCGTGGACGAGTCCGATGACGAAGATTCCGAGGAAGAGCGCCAGCAGCGGCAGCAGAATCATTCATGCTCCCAGGGGGGAAGTGAGAGGGAGGATCTTTCCCGGTCACCGGGCGGACACTGTCCCAGCCTGATTACCCGCTCTCGGAAGCATCTCACCTGACGCTCGCCCGCGGTGACGCTGTGACACGATCCTGGGTTGTGGGTGGGTATTCCGTCGATTGGGTGGCGACAGGGTGCTGGTTGGGCGTACCGTCGCATCCAACGTCAACGCGGGAGCTTCCAACGCAGGAGGCTGAGAGGGCGGCTGGGACCCACCCACAGTGCCGCCGACCGCCAGAACCTGTCCGGGTAATGCCGGCGTAGGGAGGCTGTCACATGGTGCTGCCCGTCGACCGATCGGTCCCCGTGTCCGCGCCCGTCACCGGCGGAACACCCGTCACTGGCGGAACACCCGTCACCGGCGGCGCGCCCGTCTCCACGGGGCATGACGCTCGGAGATCCGCTGCCGGAGGGCCCGACGGCGTGTCCACGCCCGGTGGCTCACCCGCGCCGGTCACCTCCGGCCCGCTGCCCGGCAGCCGCAAGACCTATCTGGTCGGCTCCGCGGACGGACTGCGGGTGCCCATGCGCGAGGTGCTGCTCTCCACCGGCGACAGCGTGATCCTGTACGACACCTCCGGCCCGTACACCGACACCGAGCAGGTCACCGACGTGCGCCAGGGGCTGCCCCCGCTGCGGGACGCCTGGATCACCGCCCGCGGCGACACCGAGACCTACCAGAACGCCTCGCCGCAGGTCCGGCACGGAGAGCGGCTGCGCCGGCCGTCCCCCAGGCGGGCGCTGCCCGGCCGGGCCGTCACCCAGCTCGCCTACGCCCGCCGGGGCGAGATCACACCGGAGATGGAGTTCGTCGCGCTGCGCGAGGGCCTGCCGGTCGAGACCGTGCGGGCGGAGATCGCCGCCGGCCGCGCGGTGCTGCCCGCGAACGTCAACCATCCCGAGTCCGAGCCGATGGCGATCGGCAGCGCCCTCCTGGTGAAGATCAACGCGAACATCGGGAACTCGGCGGTGACCTCGTCCATCGAGGAGGAGGTGGACAAGATGGTGTGGGCGACCCGCTGGGGCGCCGACACCGTCATGGACCTGTCCACCGGCCGTGACATCCACACCACCCGGGAATGGATCATCCGGAACTCGCCGGTCCCGATCGGAACCGTGCCGATCTACCAGGCGCTGGAGAAGGTCGGCGGCAAGGCCGAGGAACTGTCCTGGGAGGTCTACCGGGACACCGTCATCGAGCAGTGCGAGCAGGGCGTGGACTACATGACCGTCCACGCCGGAGTGCTGCTGCGCTACGTGCCGCTGACCGCGCGGCGCAAGACCGGGATCGTCTCCCGCGGCGGTTCCATCCTGGCCGCCTGGTGCCTGGCCCACCACCAGGAGAACTTCCTCTACACCCACTTCGCCGAGCTGTGCGAGATCCTGCGCGCCTACGACGTGACCTTCTCGCTCGGGGACGGGCTGCGCCCCGGTTCGATCGCCGACGCCAACGACGCCGCCCAGCTCGCGGAGCTGGCCACCCTCGGGGAACTGACCTCGGTGGCGTGGGAGCACGACGTCCAGGTCATGATCGAGGGCCCCGGCCACGTCCCGATGAACAAGATCAAGGAGAATGTGGACCTGCAGCGTGAGCTGTGCCACGACGCCCCCTTCTACACCCTCGGGCCGCTGACCACGGACATCGCGCCCGGCTACGACCACATCACCTCCGCGATCGGCGCCGCGATGATCGGCTGGTACGGCACGGCGATGCTCTGCTACGTCACCCCCAAGGAGCATCTCGGCCTGCCCGACCGCGACGACGTCAAGGCCGGAGTGATCGCCTACAAGATCGCCGCGCACGCGGCTGACCTGGCCAAGGGGCATCCGGGCGCCCAGGCATGGGACGACGCCCTCTCCGACGCGCGGTTCGACTTCCGCTGGACCGACCAGTTCCACCTCGCGCTCGACCCGGAGACCGCCAAGGCCTTCCACGACGAGACCCTGCCCGCGGCGCCCGCGAAGTCGGCGCACTTCTGCTCGATGTGCGGCCCGCACTTCTGCTCGATGCGAATCACACAGGACGTGCGCAAGTACGCCGAGGAGCACGGCATTGCGGAGACCGACGCCGTGGAGGCCGGCCTGCGGGAGAAGTCGGCGGAGTTCGCCGCCCGCGGCAGCCATGTCTACCTCCCGATCGCGGAGTCGTAGAAGCCACGTAGGTGGTTCCTGTCACTCCAACGACGGTTTCCACCTACGGCTCCCGCATCCGTAGGTGGAAACCGCTGTGATGATGACGGTTTTCACCTACAGGTTCGGCTCCCAGCCGCGTTGGCGTAGTGCTGTGGCGACCTGTTCGGCCACCAGCCGCGGTTCGGTGCGCAGCACATGGACCGGGAAGCGCAGAATGAGGCGGTCCTGGAGCACACCGGCATTCTGCCGGGCCAGATCGTCCCACCACTGACGTACCTCCCGGTGATAGCCACCGTCGATCTCCACCCAGACCCGCCACGTTTCGTACCAGACGTCGAGGTGGTAGCGGCTGCCACCGGCGTCGATCCTCTCCTGCCGTCGCGCGGCCGGCAGGCCGTAACGGTTCTCGATTTTTCGATAAAGGATTTCGGCCACCGAATGGGCACCATCACCCAGGTCGCTCAGGGTGTCAGTGATCAGCGTGTTGCGGCGCAACGGCCCACGGCGCTCGACGGCCGCCCGCATCATCTGGACGTCGGTGATCGGGCCGGAGTGGGTGACGAGCACGCCCCGCATGGGCCGCTGCCAGCGGCCGCTGCGCAGCTTCCAGCGGATTTCCGTCTCGGTCATCCCGGCCCGCAGGGCCGTACGGACGGAGATGACGCCGTCCTGCGATTCCGCGATCCGCTCCCAGACCGTGCGTTCCCCACGGCCATCGGCCCGCCGCCTGGACGTGTGGTCGTTTCCGCGGGTCCCGTGGCCGCTGCCACGAGCCTCGCTGCCAGGCCCCTCGCTGCCGAGGAGCCTGGCGCCACTGTTCTTGCCGCCGCTGCTGTTCCTGTTGCCGCCGCGCGGATGCCGCAAGCCGGGATCATGGGCCATACCCCCACGCTGCCACGGCCTCCGCCCCACCCGCGAGCGAGACCAGTCACCTGTGGACAACGAACCTGTAGGTAGAAACCGTCACTATCGCAACCGACCCCACCTACACCCACGGAGCCTGTAGGTGGAAACCGTCGTGCTGGTGGCGGTTTCCACCTACAGGTCAGGACGCGGGTCGTCAGGGAGCGTGGGGAGTGAGGAAGCGGGTTGCCGGGCTGTGTGGGGTGGCCCCGGCTCGTGGGACGGCGGGATCGTGGGAGCCGGATCGTGGGGTGGCCGGGCCGTGAGGCGGTCAGCGGCAGAGGGCCGGACCGCGGGCAGCCGGTTGTGGGGCGGGGGCGGGTCAGTACCTCGGATGCCTTCGGCATCACCCCAAATGGGGGTAAGCCGGGCGGCTTATGTGTCAGGTGGCTGGTTTTTCGGCATGGCCGCCGAACTGTTTGCGCATCGCGGAGAGCAGTTTGTCGGCGAACAGGGCCTCGCCGCGTGAGCTGAACCGCTCGTACAGCGAAGCGGTGAGGACGTGGGCGGGCACGCCTTCCTCCACCGCGGCCAGCACCGTCCAGCGGCCCTCACCCGAGTCGGAGACCCGGCCGCTGAACGACTCGAGTTTCGGGTCCTCGACGAGCGCGGCCGCGGTCAGGTCCAGCAGCCAGGAGCTGACCACGCTGCCGCGGCGCCACACCTCGGTCACCGCCGCGGTGTCGATGTCGTACTGGTAGTACTCCGGATGGGCGAGCGGGGTGGTCTCGGCGTCGTGCTCGCCGGTGTGGTCCCGGCCGATGCCGGCCTTCTCCAGGATGGCCATGCCTTCGGCGAAGGCGGCCATCATGCCGTACTCGATACCGTTGTGGACCATCTTGACGAAGTGCCCGGCGCCGTTCGGCCCGCAGTGCAGATAGCCCTTTTCCGCTCGGCTCGGCTCGCCGACCCGTCCTGGCGTGCGCGGTGCCTGGTCGAACCCGGGGGCGATCGCGGCGAAGATCGGGTCGAGGTGCGACACCACCTCGTTCTCGCCGCCGATCATGAGACAGAATCCGCGTTCGAGCCCGAAGACCCCACCGGACGTGCCGACGTCGACGTAGTGGATGCCCCGGCCGGTGAGTTCCTTCGCCCGGTCGACGTCGTCACGGTAGTAGGAGTTCCCCCCGTCGATGATGATGTCACCGGCGGTGAAGTGCTCGGCGAGTGCGAACACGCTCTGCCCGGTGATCCCGGCGGGGACCATCACCCAGGCGGCGCGGGGGGTGGAGAGTTTCGCCGCGAACTCGGCCAGCGTGGTGGCCCCGGTGGCGCCCTCGGCCTCCAGTTGCCGGATCGCGTCGGCGTTGACGTCGTAGACGACGCAGTCGTGGCCGTGGCGTATCAGCCGGCGCACGAGGTTGGCGCCCATCCGGCCAAGGCCGATCATCCCGAGCTGCACGAGGTCTCCTGTTGGTTGGTTGTCGGTCCGGGGGCGGCAACAGCATGATCATTTTTTGTGCCGTCGGAGATCCGGATCTCCAGGTTCCAGAGCTGACGGTGATGTGATCATGTTGTGCTGCCCGAGCGTCCCGCCGGATGGGCGAAGCCGGTCCGACGGGTCCGGGCGGGCGGCAAGCCCCCGGCTCACTGGCACGGTGCCGTTGGAGGCCAAGAGCCCTTGGCTATTGTCTCCCGGCATCGGGCCCGCCACCGCGTGACCGGTCACCGACTCGATGATCGTTGTGCCACACACGGATGCGCGTTGCGTCGCCCATGATTCTGATCAAACCGCTACCAACAGAAGTGAATTCTGCGCGTCAAGTAGTCGCGCAGCGCCGGACAGGACCGCGAAGGCCTGGTGCCGGAGAAACCCGACGCCCGCGGGAGCCTGTCGAAGGGGCGAGAGCCGGCGAAGGCCTTGGCGGCAGGAAACCAGGAGCCCGTTGCCGTTGCGGTGCCGTCGAAGTGCGGTGCCGTCGAAGTGCGGGGCTACCGAGGTACGGGCCACGAGGAAGGCTGCGCGGCGGAGTTCCGCCGCGCAGGCCGCGGTGGCCGGGAGCCCGAGCCGGCGAACGTCCCGTCGCGGGCTCGGGCTCCCGGCCACTCAGGCGGCTCAGGCGGATGTGGCGGCCAGCGTGCCCTGGCCCGCGGCCGCGTACTTTTCCTCGTACCTGCGGGCGAGGCCGTCGAGGGCGGTGAGGTAGTGCCCGACGTTCTCGCGGGCCTGCTCGGCCGGCGCGTCCAGACCGGTCAGCTCGAAGAACTTCCAGTGCCGCAGCAGCGGCGTGACCACGTCGTCATGGTGGTTGCGGAGGTTGTAGATGCCGGCCTTGGCGATCTGCTTCGCCTTGGTCTCGAAGTTCTCGATGCCGGTCCCGGGCATCTGGAACGTCATCAGTTCCTCGGCGATGGCCTGCACCGTCGCGGACGGGGTGAGCTCCAGCGCGGCGGCGACCAGGTTGCGGTAGAAGATCATGTGAAGGTTCTCGTCCGCGGCGACCCGGGTGAGGAGCTTCTCGGCGATCGGGTCCTGGGTGAACCGCCCGGTGTTGCGGTGGCTGATCCGGGTGGCGAGTTCCTGGAACGACACGTAGGCGATGGTGCGCAGCGGCGTCTTGTCACCGCTGTCGAACCCCTTCTGCATCTGGTGCATGCGGCCACGCTCGAGGCCGACCGGGTCGACGCCGCGGGTGACCATCAGATAGTCCCGCATCACGATGCTGTGCCGGCCCTCCTCAGCCGTCCAGCGGTGCACCCAGGCGCCCCACGCGCTGTCCCGGCCGAAGATCGTGGCGATCTCACGGTGGTAGCTGGGGAGGTTGTCCTCGGTGAGCAGGTTGACCTCGAAGGCGATCTGGGCCACGTCGGACAGCCTGGACTGCTCCGGATCCCACGGCAGGGTGTCGAAGTCGCGGCCCTGGCTCCACGGGACGTACTCGTGCGGCATCCACTCGGTGGCGAGGTCGAGATGGCGGTTGAGGTTGGCCGCGGCGACGGGCTCAAGCTCGTGCAACAGGTTGATGTCCGGGGTGGATGTCATGCCTGTCACCCTGGCAGGCCAACTGTGCGCCGGACTACGTCCGGCAGGTGTGGACTCCAGCCTCGTGTTCTGTTCTCCGAGAACAGGATCGGGAGCCTCCGGCGGGCATACGGCAGGAAGTTGGAAGAACGTGCGGGACGACCGGCTACCGGTGCGCGGGGTGGTCGGGCTGTCAGGAGGCCGCGCGGGACGGGGCGTGGGGTCATGCGGGACGCGGCGGAGCGGCCTGCGGCAGTGGGCTCAGGACAGGGTGGGGCTCAGGACAGGGTGGGAGATGACAGGCCGGCCGGGCCGAGCGCGTCGCGGACGTGGTCGACCAGGCCGGCCGTCTGCGCGGTCGCCCCGGCCTGTTCGAGTTCCTGGCACAGGCGGGCGATGTCCCGGCGCGTCATGCCAGAGTCGATCATCGTGGCGCAGGAGACGGCCTGGTGACCCAGGGCGACGGCCCGGTCGGCGTCGCCGGTGCGGATGTTGGCGATCCCCAGCCTGGTGAGGAACTCGACGCGGTCGCGGGGGACCTCCTCGTCGAGCTCGTCGAGATCGTCGAGGGCGGCCTCGAAGTGCGGTATGGCCGCCTCGGGGCTGCCGCTGGACAGCAGTGCCTCCCCGGCCGAGAACGCGACGTCCTTGCGGCGGGCCCAGTACATGTAGGGCGGGCTGTCCTCGGGGCGGACCTTGTCGATCAACGTGTAGGCGAGTTCGGTCTCGGCGGCGGCGTCCTCGCTGCTGCCCGCGCGGCTGTGCGCGACGGCCAGGTCGGCCGCGATCACGGCCCGCTCGATCGCGCTGAGCAGGTAGCGTGCCCCGGCCTGGGCGCGGTGCAGCAGGCTGACCGCGTCCGCGGGCTGCCCGTACCAGGTGACCTGCTCGGCCATGCAGCGCAGGATGTTGGCGCCGAGAGCGGGCGCGTTCGCCTCGTGGGCGGCGCGCAGCGCGATCAGCCAGCAGCGCTGGGCCGTGCCGTACTGGCCGATGTCGTACATCGCCCACCCGGCCAGCCGGGCCAGCTCCGCCGCGACCGCGTAGAGCCGGGCCTGGTGGGCGTCGCTGTGGGTTCCGACCCGCAGCAGGCGGACGGTGATCGAAAGTTCGGTGCGGGACAGGGCGTACACGTCGTTGCCGCCGAGGACGTCGCTCATCCGCCGCAGGGCGTCGACCCGGTCCTCGAAACCGCACACGAGCGGGTCGTCGACGAGTTGGCCGGTGGGTACGACGCCCTCGTGGTGCGTGCGTGCCGCCAGCCACCGTTGCGCGGCGGAGTCCAGGGACGGCCCGGAGACGGGCAGGAAGCGGTGGGGGCGCCTGGCACGGGTCATCGCCATGAGTTCGCGGGTGAGCCCGTCGTGCGTCCACAGCAGGTCCAGGCCGGTGTTCGCGGGTGCGATCTGCTCGTGGACCGGCTGGCCGGCGGGCTGCTGGCTGACCGGCCGGTGATCAGGCTGCCGGTGGCCGGCGGTGTCGGGGTGGCCGGCGGTGTTCCGGGCGTCGACGGGGTTCCGGGTACGGCCGGCAGTTTCAGGCCGTCGGCGGAGTCCGCCCGGATCCCATCCTGGGTGTGCCTGCGTTGTCACGGCGGGTCTCTCCCGTCTCCGTACGGAACTACTGTCAATCGTAGCCGTGCGAATACAGCGTCCCTTTACGGGGTTGCTGCCCTTCTCCGGGGGGAGCGGGTTTCAGATCTTCGCGTCTGGTCCGTTGATCGGACGAAGGATCCGGAACGGCTCCGGGAATCCTGCGGCTCGTTCTGGTCGGCGTGGGATCGGGATGTTGGTCGGCCTGGCGAATCCAGGGTCGCGCACCTACCCCGTGCCGGCAATCCCGGTGGCTGTGTTATAAGCGGCCACTGGACGGTGGCGGGCCCGGCGGTGGCCAGGTTGTTCGCCCGCCCGTTGGCCGGGGGCAAGAGCGTACGGATATAGGCGGACCTCCAGAACGAACAGACGCCACGAGCCGATCCGGTGTTCTGCGAGCACAGGGTCCCACTACCCATGGAACCTACCACTTATGCCACGTATGACCAGTGGGCATCCCCACTGGGAGGCGTCACCCGGTGGTGGTGTGGTTACATGTTACGCCCAGTTCGTCCGGGCGAAATCATTTTTTCAGCTTCCGGCCGGCGTCGTCGATTCTTCTCAAAGAATGATTCCGCAGCCGTTCAGCCCTGTTTCTGAGTACGGTTTTTGCGATGTTTTTCGTTTGTTTTTATTCTGTCGACACCGTGTCAGATCACCCCTCCGACCTGCGCAAACAGCATGGAGTAATGCTCCGATATCTGCTGGTAGTCGCAGTGTCGTGTGGTTGACAGCAAGTCGCGAACGTCATTTCTGAGATGTTTCCCAGGCGTTTCACATGCGATTTTCCGGATGGCTTGTGCACCTCATCCGTACCGCATCGGCGCTCTTGCCCCACCTGGCCCCCACCTGGCCCCTGCCCGGGCCCGGGCCCGGGCTCCGCCCGGCTCGTGGCGGGTCACAGGCCTCGGCCGAGGGCCGGTTCGGACCGCCCGAGCAGGGAGCATCACGGCGGAGAAGGACGAGCGTCAGGAGTGCGCCGGCTCGGACCGCCCGAGCAGGGAGCGCCCGCCGGTCCGGACGTCCGGCGCGCCCAGGCGGGCCGCGTCGGCGGTCTGGTCGTCGGCCTGCTGCTGGGACTCCCGCTCGGCCGCCACCCGCGCCTGGTAGTGCCCGATCTCGACGTCGATGGTCTGCCGGTCCCAACCCAGCTCGGGCGCGACGAGTTCGGCGACGTCCGCGGCGGCCTCCAACCCGCGGTCCCAGGTCTCGATCGAGATCCGGGTGCGGCGGGTGAGCACGTCGTCGAGGTGCAGCGCCCCCTCGTGGGAGGCGGCGTACACGGCCTCCGCCGCCAGGTAGGTGTCGGCCCCGCGCACCGGTCGGGCGAGCTCGGGCCGCTGCCGGACGAGCGCCAGGACCTCCTGGGTGAGGGTGCCGTAGCGGGTCAGCAGGTGCTCGACCCGGGCCACGTGGATCCCCGCGGAGCGGGCCAGCGCCTCCCGCGCGTTCCACAGCGCCGGGTAGCCGTCGGCGCCGAGCAGGGGAACCCGGTCGGTGCAGGAGGGCGGCACGCTGCGGTTCAGCCCGTGTGCCACCGCGTCGACCGCGTCCCGGGCCATCACCCGGTACGTGGTGTACTTCCCGCCTGCGACCATGGTCAGGCCGGGCAGCGGTGAGACCACCGCGTGCTCCCGGGACAGCTGGGAGGAGTCCTCCGACTCGCCGGACAGCAGCGGCCGCAGCCCCGCATAGACACCGGTGATGTCGTCGGTGGTCAGCGGCGTGCGCAGCACCTGGTTGACGTGGGTGAGCAGGTAGTCGATGTCGGCGCTGCTGGCCGCCGGGTGGGCGAGGTCGAGGTTCCAGTCCGTGTCGGTCGTCCCGACGATCCAGTGGCTGCCCCAGGGGATCACGAACAGCACGCTGCTCTCGGTGCGCAGGATCAGCCCGGTGGTGGCGTGGATCCGGTCCCGGGGCACCAGCAGGTGGATGCCCTTGGAGGGCCGCACCGACAGTTGGCCGCGCCCGCCGGCCATCGCCTGGATGTCGTCGGTCCACACCCCCGCGGCGTTGATGGTCTGCCGGGCGCGGACGTCGATCTGCCCGCCGCCCTCGAGGTCGTGGACCCGCACCCCGGCGACCCGGTCGCCCTCGCGCAGCAGGCCCGTCACCCGGGCGCTGGTGGCGATCAGCGCACCGTAGTGGGCGGCGGTCCGGGCAACGAACATCGTGTGCCGGGCGTCGTCGACCTGGGCGTCCCAGTACTGGATCGCGCCCACCAGGGCGTCCGGGCGCAGCGCGGGGACGGCGCGCAGCGCCGCCCGCCTGGTCAGGTGGCGATGGCGCGGCACCGCCCGGCGGGCACCGCCGAGGGTGTCGTAGAGCACCATCCCAGTGCCGACGTAGGCGCGTTCCCATCCCCGGTGGGTCAGCGGGAACAGGAACGGGACCGGGCGGACGAGGTGCGGGCAGAGCGTGTCCAGCAGCAGCGCCCGCTCCCGCAGCGCCTCACTGACGAGCGCGATGTTGAGCTGTTCGAGGTAGCGCAGACCGCCGTGGATCAGCTTGCTGGACCGGCTGGACGTGCCGGCCGCGAGGTCGCGCGCCTCGACCAGCGCCACGGACAGCCCACGGGTGGCCGCGTCGAGCGCGACACCTGCGCCGGTGACGCCCCCGCCGATGACGACGACGTCGACGACGTCGGATTCCATCTGGATCAGGGCGTCACCACGGGTGGTGGGATTCAGCCGTGCCGGAGCGATCATCGTGTTCCCCGTCCCCGGAGCGTGGCGGCCAGAGCTGGCGCGGACAGGTCACATCGTGCCTGCCGCGAACGAGGCCCGCATGGTAGCTTGCTCACAGTGATCATTTTCATACGGTAATCGATTGCCTGCGCTCCGGGCCGGCGCCGTGGTCCACGCCATCGGTACTGGCGCTGACCTGGACCACCTACTGTCTACTGTGTTCTTCCTACCGTGCTCTTCGCCCGGTGTCCGCCGCCGACGGCTCTCCCTGTCGGCTTCCGCGCCTCGTGGGAGGCCGTCCGATGGACCTCAGCTTCACCCCCGACGAGGAGCGCTTCCGCGCCCAGCTGCGGGCCTGGCTCGCCGACAACGTCCCGCCGCGGTGGCGGTCGCCGTCGTTCTGGGCCGGCGTCCCCGAGGCCGACGCGTTCGAGCTGCGCAGGAACTGGGAGCGGCTGCGTCACAGCGCCGGCTTCGCCGGCATCTCCCTGCCGCGGGAGTACGGCGGCCGCGGCGGGACGCCGGGCATGCAGGCGATCCACGACGAGGAGAGCGCGCGGGCCCGGGTGCCCCACTCGGTCAACCAGATCGGCCTGACCTTCCTGGTGCCCACCGTCATGGCGGTCGGGACCGACGAGCAGAAGCGGGAGATCATCCCGCTGCTGCTGCGCAACGACGTCATCTGGTGCCAGGGCTTCTCCGAGCCCGGCGCGGGCTCGGACCTCGCGGCCCTGCGCACCACCGGCGTGCTCGACGGCGACGAGTTCGTCGTCACCGGCCAGAAGGTCTGGACGACCAACGCCGCGCACGGGGACAAGATCTTCATGCTCGTCCGGACCGAACCCGGATCGCAGCGGCACCACGGCCTGTCCATGCTGCTCGTCGACATGCGCCAGGACGGGGTCGAGGCCCGGCCGCTGCGCCAGATGAGCGGGGTGAGCGAGTTCGGCGAGGTCTTCTTCACCGACGCCCGGGTGAAGGTGACCGACTGCCTCGGCGGGGTCGGCAACGGCTGGGCCACGGCGATGCTGCTGCTGTCGTTCGAGCGCGGTGCCTCCGGCCTGGCCCAGTACACCGCCTTCCGCCGCCAGTTCGACGAGATCGTGGCGGCGGCTCCCCCCGGCCGGCTCGACGATCCCGTCCTGCGCCAGCGGCTGGCCCAGCGGATCGTCGACCTCGAGTGCCTGCGCTACCACGCCATGCACGTGCTCACCCAGGTCGAGCAGGGGGAGGAGCTCGGCGCCGGGTCGTCGCTGACCAAGCTCCAGTGGTCGCAGACACACCAGCAGCTGTGGGAGACCTTCGACGACCTGCTCGGCCCGGAGGCCACCCTGGCCCGGCCGGATCCCGACACGGACCTGCGTGCCATGCACCGCGAGGCGATGTGGTCACGTTCGGTTACCATTTGGGGTGGATCGTCCCAGGTGCAACGCAACATCGTCGCCGAGCGTGTCCTCGGCCTGCCCCGATAGCGTCCCGGGCATGTACTTCGCGCTGACCGAGGAGCAACGGGCGCTCGGCGACACCGTCCGCGACTACCTGGCGGACAGGTTCGACCTGACGGCCGTCCGGGCGGTCTTCGAGGACACCGGCGGCGACGGCCATCCCGCCGAACTGTGGAAGACCGCCGGGGAGCAGGGCTGGCTGGCCGTGCTCGTCCCGCCGGAGCACGACGGGCTCGGCCTCGGCCTGGTGGACGCCCAGGTGGTCGCCCGGGCCTTCGGCGCGGGCGTCGTCCCCGGGCCGTGGCTGCCCACCGTGCTCGCCGGGGAGGCCATCCGCCTCGCCGGCTCGCCGGAGCAGCGGCGCGCCCTGCTGCCCCGGATTGCCACCGGCGACCTGGTGGCCACGGTGGCGCTGCGCGGCCCCGCCGGCCGGTACGACCCGACGGGTGTGCGGGTCACCGCCGACGCGGCGGGCCGGCTCACCGGAACCGCGCTGCCCGTCGAATACGCCGAGGTCGCGCGGACCGTCGTCGTGGCCGCCACCGAGCCGTCCGGGCAGACCGGGCTGTACCTGGTGGATCCGCGTTCACCGGGCGTCACCGTCGACGGGCTGGACAGCTACGACGGCACCGTGCGCGCGGCGTCGCTGACCCTCGACGGGGTGGACGCGCGGCGGCTGCCGGAGTCGTCGGCCGCCGTCCTCACCGAACTGCTGGACCGGGCCGCCCTGCTCACCGCGGCCGACCTGGTCGGCCTCGCCCGTCAGGCGCTCGGGCGCACCGTCGCCTACGACCGTGACCGGGTGCAGTTCGGCCGGCCGGTCGGCTCCTTCCAGGCGCTCAAGCACCATCTCGCCGACCTGCACCTGGCTGTGACCATGGCCGAACACGCGGTGCTGTACGCGGCGCACGCGCTCGACACCGGGCTCGCCGACCGCCGGCTCGCGGCCGCCGTGGCCAAGAGCAAAGCCGGTGACGCCGCCCGGGAGGTGACCGGGACGATGATCCAGTATCACGGCGGGATCGGCTACACCTGGGAGCACGAGGCCCACTTCTTCTACAAGCGGGCCAAACGCGAGATCTACAGTTACGGCGACCCCGACCATCATCGGGAACGCATTGCGTCCCTCACCATCGGTACCTCGGCCCGGCCTGCCCCGGCCCCGCCTGTCGCGTCGCCCGAGCCGACTTCGTGATCACACAGCATCGAACCACGCACCGTGCCGGTGCGGGGGCGGGCGACCGTTTCATGATCCATGTGGCTGTGTCGTTCGGTACGCTTTTCGGTCCTCTGGGCGTACACAACGACAAACTACCGGCGATCTTTTCCGGCAGCCGATGATTGTTGATATTGCCTGGTGCCGGTGTGGCTGGTGCGCCGGGTGCGCCGGGCGCGTCAGGTGTCGATCATGGTGAGGGTCTGGCGGACGAGGGCCTCGGCAGCGGGGAGCGCGGCCTGGCGGTCGGCCGGCACCAGGCCGATGCGGGTACGGCGGTCGAGCAGGTCGTCGGCGTCCAGGGCGCCCTCGTGGCGCAGGGCGAACAGCAGCTCCGCGCCGGTCACCTCGACGCCGTCACACAGCGGCAGAAGAAGCCCGGGGTCGCCGTGGGTGCCCGCGACCACCGCGGGCGCCTCGGCGCCGTAGCGGGCGACGAGCCTGGGCGGGGCGTCCACGGTGGCGAGCTGTGACCAGCTGGCCGCGCCGACCAGCGGCAACCGCCGAGTACGGCACGGCCCGGCGTCCAGACCGCCGGCGCGGACCAGCGTGTCCACGGCGTCGGCGGCCATCCGCCGGTAGGTGGTGAGCTTGCCCCCGACGACGGTGACCATGCCGTCGGACGAGGTGATCACCGCGTGGCGCCGGGACAGGTCCGCGGTGCGCCCGGCCGCGCTCGCCAGCAGCGGCCGCAGCCCGGCGAAGGCGCCCAGGACGTCGGCCCGGCCGACCGGCACCGTGAGCACGCTCGACAGCACGCCGAGCAGGAAGTCCAGCTCGGCGGCGGTCGGCACCGGCACGTCGACGACCGTGTCGACCGGCTCGTCGGTGATCCCGACGTAGACGTGGCCGCCCGGCTGGGGCAGCGCGAACACGTACCGGTTGCGCTCACCGGGCACCGGGATGATGATCGCCGTCCGCAGGCCGTCCAGGGCGCTGCCCGCCACCACGAGGTGGGTGCCGCGGCTGGGGCGCAGGCGCGCGTCGGCGCACAGGTCGCCGGCCCACACACCGGTGGCGTTCACCACACTACGTGATCTAAGTATCACCGGTGAGTTGCTCACGGTGTCGACGGCGGTGGCGCCGCTGCCGTCGGCTTCCCGCACCCGGCAGCGGGTGATGACGCGCGTGCCGTGCCGGGCCGCGGTCCGGGCGATCGCCACGACCAGCCGCGCGTCGTCGACGAGCTGGCCGTCCCAGGTCAGCAGCCCGCCGCGCAGCCCGGGGGCGCGCAGGGCCGGCACCATGTGCCGGGCCTCGACAGCGGTCAGCCGCCGTGGCCCGGGCAGCACCGTCCGCGGGGTGCCGGCGGCGCGGCGGAGGATGTCGGCGACGCGCAGGCCGGCGTTGGCGGCAAGGGCTGTGCTGATGGGGAAGCCGGCCGCCAGCGGGAGCAGCATCGGCAGCGGCCGGACCAGGTGGGGCGCTGTGGTACCCAGCAGGACGGCCCGTTCCCGGGCGCTTTCGTGGGCCAGCGCGAGGTCGCCGCTAGCGAGGTAACGCAGCCCGCCGTGGACGAGCTTGGAGCTCCAGCGGCTGGTGCCGAAGGCGAGGTCGTGAGCTTCCACCAGGGCCACGGACAGCCCGCGGCTGGCCGCGTCCAGCGCCACTCCGGCGCCGGTCACCCCGCCGCCGATCACCAGCACGTCGACCACGGCGCCGTCGGCGAGCTCGGCGAGGTCCCGCTCGCGTTGCCGCCGGTTCAACGACGCCGTCGAGGACGCCGGCCGGGCGGTCGGCCGGCGCGGCGCGGTGGCCTGGTGCGATGCGGTGGCCTGGTGCGAAGGCGGGGGAAGCCGGCTTGGCGTCGCTGTCCGGCCGGCGGCGGATCGTCGGCGGGGTGGCGCGTCCAGCGTGTCATGGTGGTTGTCACGATGGCGCTGTGACGACATCTGTCACAGTGTATGTGGTGACAGCTTCGACAACGAACCGTAGCGGGACGGTCTGGTGGGGCTGGGGCGCCCCCGACGCGCACACACCCCTGGCCGAGGACATCCGTTCCCTGCTGGAGGCGGCTTTCGCGGTCGCCCGCCAGGACACTCCACCGGTAGGGCTGGACGAGCTGCACCTGCCGGCATCGTCACTGTCCGTCGAAGCGAGTGAGGCGCTGGCCGGTGTGGTCGGGCCGGCGTGGGTACGGGTGGACGCCGGCAGCCGCGTCCGGCGCTGCCGGGGCCGGTCCACCGCCGACCTGCTGCGCCTGCGGGCCGGCGACGCCCTCGACGCCCCCGACGCCGTCGTCCTGCCGGCGGGCCATGACGAGGTGCTCGCCGTGCTGCGGGTGTGCGCCCGGCTGCGGCTGGCGGTGGTGCCCTTCGGCGGCGGGACGTCGGTGGTCGGCGGTCTGGCCCCGGCCCGGGGCGGGTTCGCCGGCGTCGTCGCGCTCGACCTGGCGCGGCTGGACCGGCTCACGGCCGTCGACGCTGAGTCACAGGTCGTCACCTGTGAGCCTGGTCTGCGCGGCCCGGCCCTGGAGGCCGCCCTTGCCGCACACGGCTTCACCCTTGGTCACCGTCCACAGTCGTGGGAGTACGCCAGCGTCGGCGGGTTCGCCGCGACCCGCTCCAGCGGCCAGGCGTCCGCGGGCTATGGCCGCTTCGACAGCCTGGTCGTCGGCCTGCGGATCGCCACCCCGGCCGGCACCTGGGAGCTCGGCCGCGCCCCGGCGTCCGCGGCCGGGCCCGACCTGCGGCAGCTCGCGCTCGGCTCCGAAGGGGCCTTCGGGGTGATCACGCAGCTGCGGCTGCGGGTCCGGCCGCTGCCCGCGGCGACCCACTACGAGGGATGGCGGCTGGCTGGCTTTGCCGCGGGGACGGCGGCGCTGCGCGAACTGGCGCAGCGGGATCTGCTTCCCACGGTCGCGCGCCTGTCGGACGAGACCGAGACGGCCGCCGGGCTCGCCGGCGGTGGCATCGGCGCCGACGCGGGCGGCTGCCGTCTGATCGCCGGCTACGAGGGCGAGGCCGACTGGGTCGCCGCGCGCCAGGCCGCGGTCGCCGAGGTGCTGGGCGCGGCCGGCGGGGTCCCGCTGGGAGCCGAGGCCGGCACGCAGTGGGTGCGCGGCCGCTTCCACGGCCCGTACCTGCGGGACGCCCTGCTGGACGCCGGCATGTTCGCCGAGACACTGGAGACGGCCGGGTTCTGGTCGGCCCTGCCGGGCCTTTACACCCGGGTACGCGACACCCTCGTCGCCGCCCTGACCGCGGAACAGGCCGCGGGCCAGACGGTGCGGCAGGCCGCCGGCCCGCCCGCGGGGGCGACCGCCGGGCCGGCTGGCGAGGCAGCTGCCGGACCGGCCGGCGCGGGGGCGGGCGAAGCCGCCGCCGGGGGAGCACCCGGCCTGGTCATGTGCCATGTCTCACACGTCTACCCGACCGGTGCCTCGCTGTACTTCACCGTCGTGTGCCCAGGCCGTGACGACCCGGTGGCACGGTGGCGCAGGGTGAAGGCCGCCGCCTCGCGCGCGATCGTCGAGACCGGCGGGACGATCACCCACCATCACGCCGTCGGCGTCGACCACCAGCCCTGGCTCACCGCGGAGATCGGTGATCTCGGGGTGGCGGTGCTGCGCGCGGTGAAGCACACCCTCGACCCGGACGGCATCCTCAACCCTGGTGTCCTCGTCCCTCGGGCCACCTGAGCCGGCCGGCCCGGCGGGGTCGCCACGGACCCGGTACGCGGCCCCTGGGCCGCTACCGGCCGCAAGCTCTCCGGGCCGCTGCAGGCACCGCTACGGACATGCGGCCCGCTGGGCCGTTATGAGCTCACGGCCCACTGGGCCACTATGGGCGCATGCAGCAGGAGCGCGCCGACCCGCGCCGGGAGCGGGCGCTTGTCATTGTCGGGCCGGGGCAGGCGTTCGGCGTCCAACTTCTGCGCCGGTTCGCCCGGGAGGGCTTCGGGCTCGGGGTGATCGCCCGGTCGGCCGACACGGTCCACCGGGTGACGGCCGACCTCGCCCGGGATCAGATCACCGTCAGTGGTGAGGTCGCGGACGTCACCGCGCCGGGGGCGGTGGCCACGGCGCTGGACAAGCTCGCCGACGAGCTCGGTGGCCTGACCGCCGTGGTCTACAACGCCAAGCTGAGTATCCGGGGCACCGCGCTGTCGGTGTCGGCGGACACGGTCAACCAGACCCTCGCGGTCAACGTCACCGGGGCGCTGACCGTCGTCCAGGCCGCGGTGGCGCTGCTGGCCGAGCGTCCCGGAGCGTGTGTGCTGCTGACCGCGGCCGGGCCGAGAACCGAGCCGGCCGCCGGCCGGTTCGCCCTCGCGATCGGCAAGGCCGGGCTGCTCGCGCTCGGGACGTCGTTGGCGCCGGTGCTGCGTACCCGCGGTATCCGGCTACGGACCGTGGTGCTCGACGCCCGGGTGGCCCCCGACGGCCGGCTCTCCCCGGACGTGGTGGCCGAGCACTTCTGGAACGCCTACACCGCTGCCCGCGGATCGGTCTTCCGGCTGGGCCCGCCCAGCGTCACCGAGCGGGCGCCGCACCTGTTCGGGGACGGGCATTTCCCCGGGTGATCTGACCCATGTCGTGCCAGGATCCGCCATCCATGCGACCATCCTGACCGTGAGCACTGGACACGACAACGACCCGGACGTGGGTAGCGACCCCGAGGAATCGACCCGGCGCCTCCCACCGTCCGCCGCCGCTGCCGGCGCCGGTGCCCAGACGCAGCGGGCCCGCGTCGGCCCGGTCAGTCCGCCGCCGCCCGCCGACTCGTTCCGTCCGGCTGCCCAGCCCGGGTGGCCCGGGCCGGACGCGCCGCCCGGTTCGCCGGCGCAGCCTGGCACGCCGGCCGCACCGATACCGCCGACCAGCGCGCTCCCGCCGCCAGAGGGCTCGCCGTACGGGAGCCCGCCGTACACGGGTGCGCAGTATGGAGGGGCGCAGTATGGAGGTCCACCGTATGGAGGCCAGCCCCCGCTCGCGCCCACCGATGTGACGCCGGGCCCGGTAGCCCGTCGCCGGCGGCGGAGATGGCCGATCATCACACTGGTCGCGCTGATCATCCTGCTGGTCGTGGCCGACCGCGCGGCGGTGCCGATCGCCGAGAGCCAGATGAAGGCGAAGGCGGAGGCGTCCGTGGCGCAGAGCAGCACCGACCCCGGGGTCAGACCGGCCAGGGTCACCGACGTCTCGATCGGCGGCTTCCCCTTCCTCACCCAGGTCCTCTTCGGCAAGTACGACGACCTGCGGGTGACGGTCACCGACATTCCCACGCCCGGCCCGCGGATCACCGAGGTGAAGGCCCGGCTGCAGGGCGTCCACGTGCCGTTCTGGGACGCCATCCGTGACCAGGTCAAGGACGTGCCGGTCGACAAGGTGACCGCGGACGTGCAGATCACCTATGACGATCTCAACGCCTATCTGGCAACGCAGGACGTGAAGATCACCCCGGTCGACGACGGCCGGGAGGTGCGCATATCCGGCGAGATCGACACCGGGATCCTCGGTACCCAGGAGCTGAGCGGAACGACCCGTTTCGGGGTCCAGGACAACACGCTGACCCTGATACCCACCGAGATCCTCGGTTTCCGGCTGCCGGGCGTCGCGCTGCCGGGGATCCCGCTGCCGATCAGCAACCTGCCGTTCAACCTGCAGATCGAGAAGGCCGCCACCGGCAAGAACGGTATCTCGGTCACCGCGACGGCGACAAACGTGGTCCTTCCCGCCGCGGAACCCACGTCAGCGTCGTAACGGACGGCATTCTCATAACGGATGTCGCCCGCGTAGCGGACCGAGTCCTCATAACGGATGGTATTCACCGTGGCGGATCATGGCGTAACCTGCCGCCGGCCTGGTAGCGCCCCGCGCGGCGGCCGGCCCGGGGCCGGGTCCGTCGGACCGGCACGGCTGAAGGCGGCCGGAAGCTGGAAGAGTCTGGTGGCCGATGTCCGTGCGCGGCTGCCGGATCCGCTGTCGGCCGCCGGCTGTGCCGGCTCGTCGTGATCCTTCGCTGTACCGTTCGGCCACGGATTTCGGTCGCCGTTTGCATACTCTTGGTAGCTAAGAATATGTGACCCACCGGTGGCACGCGAAAAGCAAGATCTTTTTCTTTGGTCCTCTGTCGCGACGTCGAATCGACGACAGTTGACGGACGTGGGATAGCCCGCGCGTCATCCTCGGCCGGTACTGGATATCGTCACACCGGCAGCCGGCCGTCTACGGACATGACTGGCCACACGCAGTCTGCTCCTCTGCGTCCAGTCCGTGGTGATTGGCACACCCATCGTCGATCGAGGTAGGTGGGCGGCGCTACGATCCGACGACCAGCAAGATCGGAAGATTCATGTCGAAGTCAGTCCGGCGGGACATCCGGCCTGTGTCCCGCCCCAGAGAGCCGATGGCGACGCGAACACGCCTTTCGCGTGCTGCCGGAGGTCACCGTTCCTGGGTCGCCGAAGGGGGAAACACGTGCAGACGACCCTGAGAGTCGTCAGCGGTGCCAACGTGGCCACCGTGCCTGCTGGTCAGCCGTTCGTTGTCGGCCGCGCGCGCACGGCCGATTTCGTGATGCCGGACAGCCGGGTCTCCCGCCGGCACCTGCTGATCGAGCCGGTCGGCGCGGGCTGGGCTGTCCGGGACATCAGCTCGAACGGAACCTGGCTCGACGGTCAGCGGGTACAGAGCGTCGACGTCAACGGCGAGGTCCGGTTCCGGCTCGGTACCCCGACCGGGCCGGAGGTCGTCGTCCTGCTGGAGGTTCCCGTCGGCTACGCCGACCCCCCGCGTTACCAGGACTCGCACTTCGAGATGCCGACGATGCTGCGTGGCTCCGTCAGCTACGAGCCCGGCCCGCAGCTGCCTCGGCAGCCGGCGGGCAACCAGGCCGAGACGAGCAGCCACGATCTTGAGCGTGAGCACGAGCGCCAGACCTCCTACCGGCTGCGCCCGGGCCGGATGTCCATCGGCCGTTCCCGGGACAACGACATCGTCGTGGGCGACCTGCTGGCCTCCCGGCAGCACGCCGAGATCTACCTGGGCCCCGGCGGGGATGTGGAGATCGCCGACCTCGAGTCGGCCAACGGGACGTTCGTCAACGGCAAGCGCATCATCCGCGAGCCGGTGCCGCAGGGCGCGGTCATCGCTGTCGGTCACCACGTCTTCCAGCGCGTCGAGGACGAACTCGTCGAGTACGTCGACTCCGGGGACGTCAGCTTCGAGGCCGACGGCCTGAACGTGTGGGCTGGCCAGAAGCAGCTCATGCACGACATGACCTTCCGGCTGCCCGGCCGGGCACTGCTGGCGGTGGTCGGACCCAGTGGCGCGGGCAAGTCCACCCTGCTCAACGCCCTCACCGGTTTCCGCCCCGCGGACAAGGGCACGGTGCGTTACGCCGGTCGGGACATGTACTCCGAGTACGACGAGCTGCGCCGCCGCATCGGTTACGTCCCCCAGGAGGACCTGCTTCACACCACGCTCAGCGTCCGCCGTGCCCTGGAGTACGGCGCCGAGCTGCGTTTCCCGCCGGACACCACCAAGCAGGAGCGCGGCGCCCGGGTGGACGAGGTCCTCGCCGAGCTCGGCCTGACCCAGCACGCCGACACCCAGGTGTCCAGGCTTTCCGGCGGCCAGCGCAAGCGCACCAGCGTCGCCCTGGAGCTGTTGACCAAGCCGACCCTGCTCTACCTGGACGAGCCCACCTCCGGCCTCGACCCGGGCATGGACAAGAACGTCATGGAGTCGCTGCGCAAGCTGGCCGATGACGGGCGCACGGTCGTCGTGGTCACTCACAGCGTCGCCCAGCTGGACCTCTGCGACTACGTCCTGGTGCTGGCCCCTGGCGGGTACGTCGCCTACTTCGGCCCGCCGCGCGACGCCCTGTCCTTCTTCAACAAGAGGGACTACCCGGACGTCTTCCTGATGCTGGAGGCCACCCCCGGCGCGGAGTCGGCGGACCGGTTCCGCCAGTCGCGCTACTACGTCCCCGCGTCGATCACCGCGCCGTCGGCCCGGCCGGCGCCGGAGGACCTGCCGAGCATCCGCCAGCAGTCGGTGCTCTCCCAGCTCGTCACATTAAGCCGGCGAACACTTTCCGTTGTTGCCTCCGACAGATCCTACCTACGGCTGATCATCGCCTTCCCGTTCCTGCTCGGGCTCATCCCACGGGCCATCCCCGGCGGGTTCGGCCTGCCCGAGGACGGCTCACCGAACTCGGACGCCGGCACGATCCTGCTGGTGATGGTGCTGTGCGCCTGCTTCATGGGCATGGCGAACTCCGTCCGGGAGATCGTCAAGGAACGGGCCATCTACCGGCGGGAACGGGCGATCGGGCTGTCCCGGACCGCCTACATCGGCTCGAAGATCCTCGTACTGGCCCTGATCACGACGTTGCAGGCGATCCCGTTCACCCTGATCGGCCTGCTCGGTCGGGAGCCCGACGAAGCGCTCGTGCTGGGCAATCCCCTGGTCGAGTGCCTGCTCGCGGTGATCGTGGTGTCGCTGTCGTCGGCCATGCTCGGGCTGCTCATCTCCGCCCTGGTCGACAACGCGGACAAGACCATGCCGCTGCTCGTTCTGCTCACCATGGCGCAGCTGGTGTTCAGCGGTGGCATCCTGCCGGTGCACAGCAAGCCCGGCCTGGAGCAGGTCAGCCTGATCGCGCCGGCCCGCTGGGGCTACGCGGCGCTGTCCTCGGTCGGTGACCTCAACCGGATCAGCCTGGCCGGCCAGCTGCGTCCCGACGGCAAGCTGCTCAACAGCAAGGTCGTCGACGACCCGTTCTTCGACCACACCGCGCAGGCGTATGCCGTCGACATCGCCGGGGGCGTGGCGATCGGCGTGATCTGTGTCATCATCACCGCCATCCTGATCCGCCGGATGGACCCGAAGACGGCCAAGCGCAAGCCGTCGTCGTCCTGACCGTCCACCCGTCACCGTCCTGACTGAGGTCCGGGCAGCTTCCAGGCCGGAGCTGCCCGGACCTCGTGCTGTGTACGGGCCGGATTCGCTCCGCGCGGCAGGCAGACCGAAGGACGTGAGCTCGTGCCGGCCGAGCCGAGCTCACATGCCGCGCGGCCGCCGCGTGGGTGGCCCCTTGTGCCGTCCGCGTCCGGACAGCCTGGGCCGAAGCGGCCGGCCCGGACCGTACCCGTGCCGTCCGAGCCGAGAAAGCCACGGCCGCCTCGCCTCGCCCCGCCGAGATGCTTCCGTCCCGGCGCCGGGAGATCAGCCGGAGGTCCAGCGCGGGGTCGCGTCGTCCCCTCGGAACGAGGTCAGCTTGCGGGCGTTGGCATCGTCAGGGGCGGTCGCGCTCGTCACGTAGATCTCGCGGTTGGTGGGGCCGTCACGCTGGCTGGTGAAGGCGATCAGTTTGCCGTCCCCGGCCACGAACGTGGGGTCCTGGTCCCGGCCGGGGGCCTCGGTCAGCCGCAGCGGGGTGGCGCCCGGGCTCGCGTCCATGACGAAGACGTCCGTCTCGGCCAGGTTCGGGTCGAAAGCGCGACGGAAGGCGACCTTCTTACCGTCCGGTGACCAGGTCGGATCCGCGTCGAAACCCTCCGTGCCCGGGGTGAGCTGGACGGGTTTCGCGCCGGCGGCGGCCGGGTCGGCGTCGATGGTGAACAGCGCGCCGCCGTCGACGCCGCCCGAGCCGACGAAGAACACGATCCGGTCGCCCGTCGGTGACCAGGACGGGTCGGTGGCGCCGGCCGGCACGTTCAGCCGGCGGACGCTGGAGCCGTCGACGGCGGCGACGTAGAGCCCGGTCAGGCCGTCGTTCGGGCCGCGTACAGCTCTGATGACGACGAACCTCCCGGTCGGGTCGACCGACGCCCGGGCGTCCGGCGCGATCACGAGCTCCGCCGCCGGCCCGGAGGTGAACAGCGGCATCGGCGCGCCGCTGCCGTCCGCGGCGATCGCGACCAGGCTGGGGGAGGAGTCGATCACCGTGTAGAGGACGGTCTTGCGCTGCGGCCCGACGATCACCGGGAGCGCGGCCGGCTTCGTGTCGTCGACGGTCAGCCGCTGGGGCTGCCCCGGCCGGCCGTCCGGGCCGACCCGCAGGCTGTAGATCGCCCGCCTGCCCTCCTGCTCGCTGGAGTAGACCAGGGTGTCGTCGTCGAGGCCGACGTCGGACTTCGGCAGGATGTCGACGACCTTCACCCCCTCACCGTCCGCTCCCGAGCCGCCGGAGGCCAGAGCCAGCACCCCGCCGACCGTCGCCAGCACCGCGACGGCGGCACCGGCGGCCACCAGCGCCATCCGCCGGGCGCTGCGTGGCGCCCGGCCGCTGCCGCGCACGGTGGCCGCCGGCCGCTGCTCCCGGCCGGCGGCCACCGTGGTGCCGTCGCCACCGGCACCGCCGGTGCTGCCAGTGCCGTCGGCGGTGGGTAACTTCCAGCCGTCGAGCACCTGGATGACCGTCGCCTCGGGGTCGATCTCCGCCACCGACGATGGTTCGCCGAGCAGGCGCAGCATGAGCTGCTGGGCGGTCGGCCGGGCCGAGGGCGACTTGGCCATCGCGTCCGCGACGATCTCGCGCAGCGGCGGGTCCAGCCCGTCCAGGCGGGGCGCCTCGTTGACCGCGCGGTAGAGCAGGACCTGCGCGGACGCGTCGCCGAAGGGGTAACGGCCGGTCGCGGCGAAGGTGACCAGCCCACCCCAGGAGAAGATGTCGACGGCCGGGGTGATCGTCTCGCCCTGGATCTGCTCGGGCGCCATGAACGCGGGGGTGCCGAGCTGCTGGAGGTTGCCGGTGAGGTTGCTCGCCGAGTCCAGTGCCCGCGCGATCCCGAAGTCGATCACGCGCGGCCCGAAGGGGGAGAGCACCACGTTGGACGGCTTGAGGTCGCGGTGCACGATGCCGGCGCTGTGGATCGCGGTCAGGGCCGCGGCCACGCCGACCGCGAGCTGCTCGAGGTTCGCCGCCGACAGCGGGCCGCTCTCGGTGACGAACCTCGCCAGCGTCCTGCCCTCGATGAACTCGGTGACCAGGTAGGGCCGCGCGGCGTCGGGCGCGGCGTCGAGCACCTCGGCGGTGCACACCCGGGCGACCCGGCGGGCCGTCTCGGCCTCCAGCCGGAACCGGGACCGGAACTCGGCGTCACCGGCCACGTCCGCGCGGATCACCTTGATGGCCACCAGCCGGCCGGTCTCGGAGCGCCCGAGGTAGACGGTCCCCATCCCGCCCTCACCGAGCTTGCCCAGCAGGGTGTAGGAGCCGAGCTGGACGGGATCGTCCGGGCCCAGCGCGGTGGTCTGTACGTCCGTGGCCGCATCCGGCGGCGTCATCGTCTGATCCACCCCCACAGCGGGTTGTATCCCGGGGCGTGCCCGGGGCGTTTCGTTCACGGCTCGTTCACAACAGTCGGCGGCGCCGGCATCCGGACCGGCTTCCCCCGATGCCCGCGGGTATCCGGTGAAAGCCGTGGTCGTCCCCGGCCGGCCCATCCAAAACTACTCCGCCGGTCGTATCACTGACTCCCGGCTTTCCCCTTTCAGAGGGCATGGCATGCTGCCCGTATGCCGCAGCCGCGACGATTGTTTCCGCTGGCTGTCCGTGTGTTGGTTGGAGTGACGGCCCTTGCCTCAATGGTAGCGGTGGGCTGCGGCAGTTCGGATTCACCGGGTGGTTCCGCCAGCAGCCGGCCCGCGTCCGTGCCGACCGCGGACCCCACCACGCCGGTGTGGGGTTTTCTGCGCTCGGACGAGGCCGCTCCCACCATCGGCGCCCCGCGGACGCCCGCGGCCGAGGTCCAGGCCGGTAGCTGGCAGTCGGCCGCGGACACCAGGCAGGCGAAGGCGACGGTGATCCGCCGTGGGACGGGCCGTTACAGCGCGATCTTCCCGGGTATCGGGGTGCCCGCCGGGCGGGGCGCGGCGGTGGTGACCGCGGTCGGTGACGCGCCGGTGCACTGCCATGCCGAGGACTGGGCGCCGTCCGGCCCGGACGAGCAGGTCACCCTGGCCTGCCGGTCGCTCACCGGGGCCTATGTCGACTCCCGGTTCACCGCGCTGTTCACGTTCGCGCCGGCGTCCCATCGCCCGACGCCCAGCGAGCCGTATGCCTATTTCCGGGACGACGCGCCAAGCCAGCAGCAGATCCGTCCGGACAACAGCTACAGTTTCGCCGGCCCCGGCACCATCGAGATCAACTGGCGTGGCATCGGCCACTACTCGATCGACCTGATCGGCAAGCTCTACGCCCGCACCGGCAACAACCTCCAGGTCAACTCGGTCGGTTCCACGACGGTGGGATGCAGCGCGCTCGGCCGGGAGGTGCACGAGGACCGCCAGACCATCTTCGTCGGGTGCGCGAACGGGCAGACGTGGACGGACTCGCCGTTCGTCGTCGTGTACGGCAACCAGCACACGGTGATCCCGGTGGAGAACGCGGCGTTCGGGCATTCCTTCACCGGGCTGGAGGAGGCCGGGACCGGGCGGATCCTGCAGCCGCCGCTGGGGCGGACCGTCGACGTGTGGCCCCGCTACTCCGCCAACAGCGCGAAGCGGACGAACACGATCCGTCACGTCGAGACCGGGGTCTACGAGATCGCCTATCCCGGCGTCGGCCGGGCGCCGGAGCACGTCCAGGTCACGCCGTACGGCGAGCCGACCCGCCGCTGCGCGATCGCGGAATGGACGTCGCCACCGACCGGGGCGGTCGGGGACGTGCGGACGAAGGTCGTCTGCTTCGACCCCGACGGCAGCCGCGCCGACTCCCAGTTCAGCCTTGCCTACGTCAGCGCCGCGGGTCTGACGCCCTGAAGCCGGGCTCCGACGTCCTTCAGGTGGGCCCTGCGGGCCTGCGGGCCGGGGCCTGACGTCTGCGGGGCCCGGGGCCTGACGTCCTGAAAGACGGCAGGGTCACGCGGACAGGGGCTCGCGCGGGGCGGGCAGGCCGGGCAGGCCGGCGAACTCGGCGATCAGCTCGTAGGAGCGGATCCGCGCGTCGTGCGGGTGGACGTTCGTCACAATCATGATCTCGTCCGCCTCCGTCGCGTCGATCAGGGCGTCCAGGCTGGCGCGGACCGTGTCCGGCGATCCCACGATGTGGGAGGCGGCCGCGCCGTCGGCGGCGGCCCGCTCGGCAGGTGTCCAGGGGTACGCCGCGGCCTGTTCGGGCGTGGGGAAGACGTCCGGGCGGCCCTGGCGCAGCCGCAGCATCGTCAGCTGGGTCGGCCCGGCGAGCCACTGCGCGGTCTCGTCGGTGTCCGCGCAGATGACGGCGGCGGCGACCATGGCGTAGGGCTGCTCCCGCCCCGGGGCCGGCCGGAACGCCGAGCGGTACAGCGCCAGCGCCGGCAGGGTGTTCACCGCGCTGAAGTGGTGCGCGAAGGCGAACGGAAGGCCGAGGTAGCCGGCGAGCTGCGCGCTGTACCCGCTGGAGCCGAGCAGCCACACCGGCGGTGTCTCGCCGTGTGGGACGGCAGTCACCGTCCGTAGAGGATGGCTGGCGGGGAAGGAGTTTCCGAGGAAGGCGACGAGCTCGGCGAGCTGCGCGGGGAAGTCGTCGGCGGACACCGGCCCGCTCGAGCGCCGCAACGCCTGCGCGGTCGCGGAGTCGGTACCCGGCGCCCGTCCGATACCGAGGTCCACCCGGCCCGGGAACAGCGCCCCGAGCGTCCCGAACTGCTCGGCGATGATCAGCGGTGCGTGGTTGGGCAGCATGATCCCGCCCGAGCCGACCCGGATGCTCGTGGTGGCCGCGCCGACCTGCCCGATCAGAATGGACGTCGCCGAGCTGGCGATACCGGGCATGCTGTGGTGCTCGGCCAGCCAGTACCGGTGGTAGTTGAGCTCTTCGGCCCGGCGGGCGAGATCGAGGGTGTTGCGCACAGCCTGGGCCGGTGTCGAACCGGACACCACTGGCACCACGTCGAGGACGGACAGGGGCAGGGAGCGGGAGAGGGCCACACGGGAGGTAACTCCCCGGGCTCGTGAGGATCTTCCCGGACGCCGCCGGAAACACCGCCGGGCCGGTAAGGTATGCCTGCCGGCCGTGACATGGCCCCCGGGCTCAACCCTTTGTCGCTGCGAGCGACCGTGCGCCGAGAGGCGACCTGCACGGCCGGCACCTTCTTCCTCTCTGGCCCACTTCCTGGCCCCGCGCACCTCCGACCGGTGCGCGCGGCTGGACGCGTCCGGACGGCCGCGCGCGGCTCAGGTGAACCGCAGGATGTCGTCGACCGGCCGGCGGGGGGTCGCCTTCAACGGTTCGGCGCCGGGCAGCGGATAGCCGGCCCTGATGATCATCTGGATGTGTCCCAGGCCGCCGACCGAATGCCGCAGGAGATCCCGGGTCACCTCGAGGTCGACGGCCTGGCCCAGCGGCGACGTCGCGATGCCGTCCGCGGTCGCGGTCAGCAGCACCCGTTCCATGGCCTGGCCGGCGCGCAGCCGGTCGGCCGGGGCGTCGGCGTCGGTGCCGACCAGCAGCACGACGGGACGCTCCACCCCGGTCTGTTCCAGATGCAGGCCGGGCTCGCCGACCACGTTGAAGTCACGGACGGCGAACTCGGACTGCCGCGGCTGATCCGAGCCGATCACCACGTTCCGGGGGATACCGTCCCTCGCCTCCGGGACCGTCCGGCTCCACGACTCCAGCTCCGCCCGGTAGGCCGGGTCGTGGTTCTCCAGCCAGTCCGCGCGGGAGATCAGCACGCTGGTGTCGATACGCAGGTCGGTGTCGTCCACGGACACCAGCCAGGCCTCCTCCGCCTCGGCGGCCAGCCGCAGCGCCCGCAGGTGCTCCGGTTCCAGTGGGCGGGAGGCGAAGGGCCTGCGGTCGGTGCGCCGATGGTGCGCTGCCGCCAGCAGCGCCTCGTCCCGCGGGTCGGCCGGCGCACTGCCGGTGATCCGGATCAGGGCCAGCGGCCCGGAGTCAAGGTCGTCGTCCCCGGCCGGGAAGAGCGTCACATCGGGGACGAGCCCGGCGGCGTGGACGGCGAGGCGGGCGTGCAGCAGGGCCGCGCCGCAACTGAGCAGAAGCTGCCGGCCGTCCGGGTCGGCGACACGCAGCTGGCGGGAGGTGTCGGCAAAGAGATAAAGATCACGGTCCGCCGCCTGCCAGCGCCACGGCTGGGTGTTGTGGATCGACGGAGCCAGGCCGGCCGCCTCGACGATCCCGCGGGCAAGGTCCCTGAGCAGGGTGTCGGTGCTAGTCACCACTACGACGGTATGCCTTTGGATCGGTCATGTCCTGATGCCCTCGTTCCATGGTCGTCAGGACGTCGCCGCGCGTATCGTCGGTTCGGTGGAGCCTGTCCGCGTTTTCGTTCTCGATGATCACGAGATCGTCCGGCGCGGGATGCGCGAGCTGCTGGAAAGCCAGGGCGACATCAAGGTCGTGGGGGAGGCCGGTCTCGCGGCCGAGGCCCTGCGGCGCATCCCGGCGCTACGTCCAGACGTCGCCATCCTCGACGCCCGTCTGCCCGACGGCAGCGGCATCGACGTGTGCCGCGACATTCGTTCCGGCACATCGGAGGTGCCCTGCCTGATCCTGACATCCCACGACGACGACGAGGCCCTGTTCGCCGCCATCATGGCGGGCGCGGCCGGTTACGTACTCAAGCAGATCAGAGGCAATGATCTCATCGGCGCCGTCCGCACGGTCGCGTCCGGCCAGTCCATGCTCGACCCCGCTGTCACCCAGCGGGTGCTGACCCGGCTGCGTGACGGGGCGCCGGAGGACCGTCTGCTGTCCACGCTGAGCGAGCGGGAGCGGCAGATCCTCGGCCTCATCGCCGAGGGGCTGACCAACCGTCAGATCGCCAGCAGAATCCATCTGGCCGAGAAGACGGTCAAGAACAACGTCTCGTCCATCCTGGAGAAGCTCGGCCTGACCAGCAGAACCCAGGCCGCGGTCTTCGCCACCAAGCTCGCCGGCTAGCCCGCCCCAAGCCCCTCGGCAAGCCTGCTGCCAAGCCCGCTCAGGCCCGCTGGCGAGCCTGTCAGCAAGCCTGCCGGCCGGCTTGTCGTCACGTCCGCCGGGTTTGCCGGGTTTGCCGGCCGGCCGCAGGGCCCGGCGGGGCCTGCGGCCCGGCTCGGCAGGCCGGCCCGGAGGCACGGGACCTTCGGTCCCGCGGTCTACCCGAATCGCTCTCGTTCGCGTCGCCGGGCGCTGCGAGCGTGAACGGTGTGGAGACGACATCCGACATCGTGGTGGGGATCGACGCCTCCGCTGACGCGGAGTCGGCCCTGCGCTGGGCCTGCGCCCATGCCGGGCTGACCGGCAGGCGGATACGGGCGGTGCTTGCCCGGGGTCCGGGCGGGCGTCCCCGGGTGGTCGACGACATCTCGCCGTCGGTCGGGGTCGATGATCTGGAGCGTGCGGCATCGCAGGTGCTGCACGACGCGGTCCGGCGGGCGCGCCTCGACGGCCTCGCGGTCGACGTCGTCGAACGCACCGTCTACGACTCGCCGTCGGACGCCCTCGTGGAGGAGTCCCAGGACGCGCTGATGCTCGTCGTCGGTGCCCGGGGGCTTGCCCGGATGCGTCGGATGTTCGTCGGTTCGGTCACCGCGCGGTGCGCGCAGGAAGCGGCTGTTCCTGTGGTCGTCGTGCGTGGGCCGGCGCCACCACGGCCGGACGACCGTCCGGTCCTGGTCGGTGTCGACGGCTCGGAGGGCTCGCTGGCCGCGTTGCGGTGGGCGGCGGTCCAGGCGGGGCTGCGTCGGGTCCCGCTGCGGGTCGCGCACTGCTGGCTGTCGGAGCCGCCGCTGGACCCCGCCTGCCTGCCCGCGTTCGACCTGGCCGCGTTCGACCTGGCCGCGTTCGACGAGGCGGTGTTGGAAAAAGCCGCCCGTCTCACCCTCGACACGGCTCTCGAACGGGGGCTGGCGGGCCGTACCGATGCGGCCGCCCCCGATATCGCCGTCGAAGCCGTGCTGGTGGCCGGCTCGGCGGCGCACGGTCTGATCATGGCTGCCCAGTCGGCCCAGCTGCTGGTGGTCGGTGCCCGTGGCCGTGGCGGGTTCGGCGGGCTGCTGCTCGGGTCGGTCGGCCACCAGGTCGTCACACACGCTCCGTGCGCGGTCGCCGTTGTCCGTTAGACACGGCTGTCCGTTGGACACGGCCCGGGCCGAGGGTCACGCGATCATTTTTCGCGTGGCCCTCGGCCCGCCCTGCCCAGCCTTCCCGGGCTGCCGGCGGCGCGGTCACGTGTTCGTGCCGCCGGCAGCCGGAGTTCCCCGGTCGCTGAAAGGAACACCGATGAACCAGGAACACAGATGAGTCAGGACACGATTGCCCGTTGGCAGTTCGCGATCACCACCGTCTACCACTTCCTGTTCGTCCCACTGACGATCGGACTTTCGCTGCTGGTCGCCGGCATGCAGACCGCATGGGTCCGGACCGGCAGTGTCGAATGGCTCCGCCTGACCCGTTTCTGGGGCAAGCTGATGCTCATCAACTTTGCCATGGGAGTGGTCACAGGAATAGTTCAGGAATTCCAGTTCGGAATGAACTGGTCGGATTACTCACGCTTTGTCGGGGACGTTTTCGGCCCGCCGCTGGCGATGGAGGCGCTGATCGCGTTCTTCCTGGAGTCGACCTTCCTCGGCCTGTGGATCTTCGGCTGGGACCGGCTGCCCAAGCGCGTCCACCTGGCCACCATCTGGCTGGCCTCGCTCGGCACCGTGATCAGCGCCTACTTCATCCTGGCGGCGAACTCGTGGATGCAGCACCCGGTCGGCTACCGGATCAACCCGGAGACCGGTCGGGCCGAGCTCACCTCGATCTGGAAGGCGCTGACGAACCCGACGCAGATCGTCACCTTCCCGCACGTGCTGTCCGCCTCGCTGCTCACCGCGGGCGCGGTGCTGGTCGGGCTGTCCTGTTGGCACCTGCGCAGGGGGCAGCAGGTCGACCTGCACCGCCGGGCCGTGCGGCTGGGCCTGGTGGTGTGTGCCGTGGCGTCGGTGGGGGTGCTGCTCTCCGGGCACTTCCAGGGCCAGGTCATGACCAGGCAGCAGCCGATGAAGATGGCCTCCGCCGAGGCGCTGTGGGACACCGAGAAGAGCGCGGGCTGGTCCCTGTTCGCCTACGGGGACGTCTCCCACGGCGAGAACAAGATCGACATCAAGATCCCCTACATGCTGTCGTTCATGGCCACGAACTCCTTCACCGCGGAGGTGGAGGGGGTCAACGACCTGCAGGCCGCCGCGGTCGCCAAGTACGGCCCCGGTGACTACACACCGGTCATGGGCGTCACGTTCTGGAGTTTCCGGATCATGATGGCGCTGGGTGGGGTCTACTTCGCCCTGGCGGCCTTCGGCCTGTGGCGGATGCGCCGCGGCGGGCTGCCCGGCGGACGCCATGTGCTGCTGGCGTTCGTGGGCGCCACCGTGCTGCCGTACGCGGCGAACACCGCCGGCTGGATCTTCACCGAGATGGGGCGCCAGCCGTGGTCGGTGTTCGGCCTGCTGCGTACCTCCGACGCGGTCTCCCCGAACGTCTCCACCACCGCGGTGGTCCTGACACTGGCCGGCTTCACCGTCCTCTACGGCGGGCTTGCCGTGGTCGCGCTGCGCCTGTTCCTGCGGCACGGCACGCACGAGATCCCGGAGCTGAGCCCGACCGTGACCATCGACGGCGAAGCGCGGCCCGGCGAGGCATTGCCGTCACTGGCCTACTGACATCCCGGGATCAGGAGTAGGGCGATGCTTGAGGAGTTCTGGTTCGTGCTCGTCGCCGTCCTGTGGGTCGGCTTCTTCGTCCTGGAGGGCTTCGACTTCGGTGTCGCGGCCCTGCTACCGGTGATCGGCCGTAACAACGAGACCGACCGCCGGGCGGTGCTCGGTACCATCGGCCCGGTCTGGGACGCGAACGAGGTGTGGCTGCTCACCGCCGGCGGTGCGATGTTCGCCGCTTTTCCGGAATGGTACGCAAGTCTGTTCAGCGGAGCGTACCTGGCGCTTTTCCTCATCCTGGTCTCGCTGATTGTCCGCGGGGTTTCCCTGGAATATCGGGGGAAGGCCACCACGGCGGCCGGGCGGGCCTGGTGCGACCGCGGGATCGTGGTCGGCGGGGCGCTGCCGGCGCTGCTGTTCGGGGTTGCCTGCACCAACATGGTCCGTGGCCTGGAGATGACCCCCGACCATCAGGTGACCAGCGGGTTCTTCGACCTGCTGAACCCGTATGCCCTGCTGGGCGGGGTGACCACGGCGCTGCTGTGCGTCCTGCACGGGGCGGTGTTCCTGTCGCTGAAGACCCGGGGTGAGATCCGGGCCCGGTCCCGCCAGGTCACCCGGGCTCTGATCCCGCCCGCGCTGGCCGCCCTGGCCGGGCTGGCCGGGTGGACGGTCGCGCTGCGCGGTGGGGTGCTCGTGGCCGTGGTGTCGGCGCTGGCGCTGGCCGCGCTCGGCGGCGCGGCGGCGGCCTGGTCCAACGAGCGGGACGGCTGGGCGTTCGCCGGCACGGCCGGCGCCATCGCGCTGATGGTGGCGAGCTGGTTCGTCGCGCTCTACCCGAACGCGCTGCCGGCGCTCGGCGCGCCGGAGAACAGCCTGACCATCAGCGACGCCGCCTCCGGGCACTACACGCTAACGATCATGACGTGGGTGGCGGTGCTGTTCACTCCGGTCGTCCTCGGTTACCAGGCGTGGTCGTACTGGGTGTTCCGACGACGGCTGGTTGGATCTGATGAAGCCGGTTGATCCGCGGCTGCTGCGGGTCACCCCGGCCCTGCGCGGCTACCTGCTGCGGCTGGGGGCGCTCGCGGTCGCCTCGGCCGCCCTGGTGATCCTCCAGGGGACCCTGCTGACCGACGTCGTGGTGACCGGTCAGCAGGTGGGGGCGGGTGTACTCACCGGGACCGTACTCGCCGGGACGGGGGGCGCCGTCGCGCTGCTCGTCCTGGTCGCCGCCGCCCGGGCAGTGGTGGTCTGGCTGTCCGAGCGCACCGCCGAGCGCACCTGCCCGGCGGTGTCGGCCGGGCTGCGCCAGGCCATGCTCGGCGCGGTCGTCGAGCGGACCGCCGGTACCGGCGGCGACCATCGTGATCGTGACGGGGGAGCGGGGGCGCTCGCGGTCACCGCGGGCGCCGGCCTGGACGGCATGGACGCCTACCTGACCCGCTTCCTGCCGGCGCTGGTCATGGTCGCGGTCGTCCCGCCGTTCGTGCTGGCCCGGATCGCTGGCGCGGATCTCGCCTCGGCAGGGGTCCTGGCCGTGGTGCTGCCGCTGGTACCGATCTTCATGGTGTTGGTGGGGCTGGCCACCCGCAACCGCACCGACCGGCAGCTGGCGGTGCTCAGCCGGCTGTCCGGGCACTTCCTCGACGTCGTCGAGGGCCTGCCGACACTGCGGATCTTCAACCGGGCACGGCCCCAGGTGGCAGTGATCCGCCGGATCACCGACGCCTACCGGGGGCAGACGATGGCGGCGCTGCGCTGGGCGTTCCTGTCGTCGTTCGTGCTGGAACTGCTCGCGACGCTGTCGGTCGCGCTGGTGGCGGTGTCGGTGGGGCTGCGGCTGGTCTCGGGCTCGCTCGACCTGCGCGCCGGGCTGCTGGTCCTGCTGCTCGCCCCGGAGGTGTACCTGCCGCTGCGGCAGGTGGGGGCGCAGTACCACGCGACCGTGTCCGGGCTGACCGCCGCCGCCGCCGCGCTCGACGTGCTCGACGCCACGCCGCCGCCGCGGCCGGGTTCGCGCCCGGCCCCCACCCGGTTCGACACCCTGCGGCTGGACGGCGTCGACCTGCGCGGCGCCGGGCGGGTCGAGCTGACCATCCGTCAGGGTGAGATCGTCGCGCTGGTCGGCCCGAGCGGCGCGGGCAAGAGCACCGTGCTGGCGCTGCTGCGCGGGGCGCTGCGCCCCACGCACGGCCGGGTGCTGGTGGACGGCGTCGACCTCGCCGGGGTCGACCCGGCCGGCTGGCAGGCCCGGGTCGGCTGGCTGCCGCAGCGGCCGCACGCCGTCTGCGGCGGCACGGTCGCCGACGAGGCGCGGCTGGGACGTCCCGGCGCGCCGGCCGCCGAGGTCGCCGCCGCGCTCGCCGCGGCCGGCGCGCCACCGGCGGAGCAGCGCGTCGGCGAGGACGGCGGCGAGCTGTCCGCGGGTGAGCTGCGCCGGGTCGGGCTCGCCAGGGTGCTCCTGCGGGACGCGCCGCTGGTGCTGCTCGACGAGCCCGGGGAGAGCCTGGACGCCGCCGCCGAGGAGCGGGTCGCCGCGGCCGTCGCGGCGCTGCGGGGCCGCGCGACGGTGGTGCTCGTCGCGCATTCGGCCGCTCTCGCCGACGTCGCCGACCGGGTCGTCACGATCGCGGCGGGCCGGGTGGCCGCCGACGGCCCGACCGCCGACTGGACAGCCACCGACGGTCTGGGCAGCGACCGCCCGGTGGATGGCCGCACAGAGCCGCCGCCCGGCCCGGCGCACCCGCCGGCTCCGGCCGCCCTGACGCTTTCGCCTGCTCCCCGCCCGGCTGTGCCCGTCCCACCGCCGGCGGTGCCTCTCCGGCCGGCCGTCACATCCGTCCCACCGGTGAGCGCATCCGTCCGGCGGCCGGGAGACACACCGCTGGAAGACATCCCGGAAGACATCTCCGTCTCGCTGGCGGGCGTGCGCTCCCGGTCCCGGCACCGGTCCCGCTCCCGCTCCCGCTCCCAGTCTCCGCCGGCCAGCGCCCACCGGCGGGCACTGGAGCTGTTCGTCTCGGCCCGGCGACGGTTCGCCCTCGGCATCCTCGCCGGGGCCGCCGCGCTGGGGTGCGGCATCGGGCTGACCGCCGCGTCGGCATGGCTGATCGTCCGGGCGTCGCAGCAGCCGCCGGTGCTGACCCTGATGGTCGCGATCGTCGCCGTCCGGGCGTTCGGGCTCGGCCGGCCAGTCTTCCGCTATGTCGAACGTCTCGTCACCCATGACGCGGCCCTGCGCGGCCTGGCCAGGCTGCGCGCGGAGGTGTTCGCCCGGCTCGTGCCGCTGGCCCCCGCCGCCCTCGGGACCCACCGCCGCGGGGATCTGCTGCGCAGGTTCACCGCGGACGTGGACGGGGTCGGCGAGTCGCTGCTGCGCGGGGTGGCCCCCACCGCGTCCGCGGCGCTCGCCTGCGCCGGCGCTGTGATCATGGTTGCAGTCGTGTCGCCGCCCGCGGGGGGCGTCCTGGCGGTCGGGCTCGCGGTGGCCGCGGTGCTGGCCGGGCCGGTGACCGGCCGCCGTACCCAGGAGATGGTCACGGCCACCGCCGCGGCGCGGGCCCGGCGGGACGTCGAGATCGTCGCCGTGCTGGACGGGCTGGACGAGATCGTGGCGTTCGGCGCGGCGCCCGCCCGGCTCGCCCGGGTACACCGCCGGGACGGCGAGATAGCCCGGCTGGCGGCGTCCTGGCGCGGGTCACCGGCGTGGGGGAGCGCGGCCGCGATGTTCGCCGCCGGCCTGACCCTCGCGGCGGTCAGCGCCGTCGGGGTGGCGGCGGTGGGGCAGCAGGCGCTGTCCGGGGTGATGCTCGGGGTGGTCGTGCTGACCACGGTCGCCGCCTTCGAGCCGTTGGCGGGGCTCACCACCGCGTTCGCCGCCCTCGCCGAGGCCCGGGCGTCGGCGACCCGGGTGTTCGCCGTCCTCGACCGCGAGCCGCTGGTGGGCGAGCCGGCCCATCCGCGGCCGCTGCCCGACGGGCCGCTTGAGGTCCGGATGCGCGATGTCGTGCTGCGGTACGCCCCGGACGGCCCGCCGGTGCTCGACGGCTTCGACCTCCACCTGCCCGCCGGCGCCCGGGTCGCGCTCGTCGGCGCCAGCGGCGCGGGCAAGAGCACCGTCGCCGACCTGCTGTTGCGCCTGCGCGACCCGCAGGCGGGCGAAGTCCTCGTCGGCGGTGTCGACCTGCGCGACGTCGCCACCGACGAGCTGTACCGGCGCGTCACCGGCATGACCCAGGACGCGCACGTGTTCGACGCGACGCTGCGGGAGAACCTGCTGATCGCCCGTACCGACGCGACCGAGGCCGACCTCACCGACGTCCTTGGGCGAGTCGGGCTCGGTGGCTGGGTCGCCGGCCTGCCGGACGGCCTGGCCACCCGGGTCGGCGCGGACGGGGAGCGGATGTCCGGCGGTCAGCGCCAGCGGCTGCTGCTCGCCCGCGCCCTGCTGTCCGACCCCGCGGTGCTCGTCCTGGACGAACCCACCGCCCATCTCGACCCGGTGACCGAGGCCGCGGTGATGCGCACGATCCTGGACGTCACCCGGGGCCGGACGGTGCTGCTGATCAGCCATCGCACGGTCGGCTTCGAGGAGCTGGACGCGGTGGTGGAGCTGGCGGGCGGTACACGGGTGCCCGCCCTGCGCTCAGCCGCCTGACGAGCGCGGACACCTGCTCTGCGCTCAGCCGCCCGCCGGTTCAGCCGCCCGCCGGCGGCTGAGCGCCGCTCGACGGTTCCGTGTCACTCGAACGGCCTGTGCCGCTCGGGCGACACGGGCCATCGGCGGGATGCGGCCCGTCCGGCCCATCCGGTGTGTCCGCTGTATCCGCCGTGTCCAGCGCGCGGGTCCGGGCGGACCAGGACAGCCGGGTACCGGCGGCGGCGGGGGAGAACACGATGAACCTGCCGCCGAGCTCCTCCGCCCGGCTGCGCATGTTGGCCAGCCCGCTGGAGCTGTCCCGGCCCTCCGGGTTCACCCCACCGACCCCGTTGTCGATGACGTCCAGCCGTACCTGGCCGTCGGTGGACCAGACGGTCACGTACACCTGGGTCGCCGACGCGTGCCGGGCGACGTTCGACAGGGCCTCGCGCAGGACCGCCACCAGATGCTCGCCGACGATGTTGCACACGCTGGAGTCCAGCGCGCCCTCGAAGCGCAGGTGCGGTGCGAACCCGAGGGAGACGGTCGCGTCGTCGACGATGTCGAGGATCTGCCCGCGCAGGCTCGGAACGTTGTCGCGCCCGCGGCGGCGCAGTTGGAAGATCGTTGTGCGGATCTGGCCGATGGTCTCGTCCAGGTCGTCGATGTAGGAGGTCAGCCGGTCCCCCTGCTGCGCCTCACCGGTGCGCGAGACCAGGCCCTGCAGCCCGATCGCCGTAGCGAAGATCCGTTGGATGACGTGGTCGTGCAGGTCGCGGGCGATGCGGTCGCGCTCCTCCAGGACGGCGATGCGGTCGCGGTCGGCGCGGGCCTGGGCCAGCTCGAGCGCCAGCGCTATGTGCCCGGCGAAACCCGACGCCATGTCGATGTCGGCGTCGGTGAAAAGCCGGCCCTCGGCCCGCCGGCCGAGCACGAGCGCCCCGACACTCTCCCCTGAGGCGATCAGCGGAATCACCATTGACGGGCCGTTCTGGCCGGCCAGCGGATCCGAGGCGGAAACGACCGCGCCGACCAGCCCGTCCGGATATTCGCCGGTGGCGACCTCCACGACGAGTTCCTCGGCCGACCCGCGGGGGAGCAGCACAGCGGAGAAGTCGGCGACGGCGATTTCCTGGGTCCGGCGCGCAATGAGTTCCAGGGGATTCGGCCCCTCGGCCAGCAGATACCGGGTGATGTCGGTGGACGCCTGCAACCAGCGTTGCCGGCGCTGCGCCTCCTCGAAAAGCCGCGCGTTCTCGATGGCGACGCCGGCGCTCGCGGCCAGCGCCTGGACGAGTTCCTCGTCCTCGGCGGTGAAACGGGACGCGTTCTGTTTGTCCGTCAGGTAGAGGTTGCCGAACACCTTGGTCCCGATCCGGATCGGGACGCCGAGGAAGCTGTGCATGGGCGGATGCCCGGCGGGGAAGCCGTCCGCCCGGTGGTCGGTGGTGATGTCGTCGAGCCGCAGCGGGTAGGGCTCCCGGATGAGCAGGCCGAGGATGCCCTTGCCTCGCGGCAGGTCACCGATCCGGCGGACCATGCTCTCGTCGAAGCCGACATGGATGAACTGTTCGAGGTTCTGGTCTCGTGCGATCACGCCGAGCGCGCCGTAACGGGCGTCCACAAGATCGCATGCGGCTTCCACGATGCGGGTCAGCACGACGGGCAGGCTCAGGTCCGAGGCAACCATGCGGCTCGCCCGCAACAGACCACGCAGACGACTCTGGGTGACGATCAGATCCTTGGCCTGGTCGACCCGATGGGTAACGAAGTCATCACCATATGGTTGTACGGCATTCCCGCCGCCAGTCTCTGCATCCATGACGATCTCAACGTATTACGCCTGACGGCCCCGCAGATCTCCCCGTCGGGCAACATCGCGCGAATCATCCCGAGCGGACCGATCGGCATCTTGTCGCGACCGGTACGACCTGCCACTCCGCCAGCCCGCCGTGATTCTTTTCACCGCCGAATGCTTTCCCTGCGCCTGCTCCAGGACAGGGGCTATATGCGCCGGTCAGCCGGGTTCCAACAGGCCGCGGTTCCTTCCCGTGATTGCGCCAACAATCCCGTCCGCGACACCGGAAAGATCTTCTTCGTCTGTTATGCGCAGGTACTGGAAGTGCCTGAGCGGACTCGGGAGACTGCCCGATTCGGTGTCGGGGACGAGTACGGGAAGAACCGCGCGGTCCGATTGGTCGTCCAGCGTCTGGCGCATGAACCGGTTGATTTCGCGGTTCTGGGAACGGTCTACGTACCGGTCGACCAGTATGACGAGGTGTCGTGACCGGGCCAGCAGAGTGTCCAGCGCGCGTGACCGCTCCACGCCGGTAGCGAGCTGTCGTGCCTGCTCCGACGGCCCGAGCACCCGCAGGCCCCGGCGGGTCAGCAGAGCCTCCAGCGACCTCGCGAGCTGTTCGCTCTCCGAAAAGCTGTCATGACTGATGAAGACGTCGAAGTCGTAGTCGTCGCCGCGTGAGCGCAGCCCCTGCCGGGTGGCGGCGGCCACGAACGAGTCCCTGCTCTCCACGAGCAGGTCGCTGCGGTCCAGCCGGTGGGCGATCGTGGCCGCGAGGGTCTCCAGCGAGTACCCGATCTTCTCCGGTGTCGGGTCCTCCTCCTCGAGCGCCGGCAGGTCCTCGCCGAAGCTCCAGTAGGAGACGTAGGGGATCGTGAGCAGGCCGAGCAGCCGCTCGACCGGCACCCCCTCCAGCGGCACCTTCTCCACGGCCCAGTTCCGGAAGAGCGGGGCGAGCTCCCGGCCGAACCGTTCCTGCCAGTACTGAGCCCGGCGGTACTCCTCCCGGGCATCGAAACGCGCGGGGACGGGGAGGGACAGCAGCAGGGAACGGTCGTAGGGCAGGTCGTCGCGGGCCTTTTCGGCGCGTTCCACGACGTCCAGGACCCCGCGCAGGCTCTGCTCGTTGGCGGTGAAGAACACGACCAGGATGTCGGGGAGCTGCGCCGTGCAGATCCCGCTGATGTCGGTGATCCCGGTCCGGCTGTCGATCAGGACGAAGTCGTAGTCCGCCACCCAGCGTTCCCGGCAGTCCTCCAGGAAGGCGCCGAGGTCCTTCCCGCCGTACAGCCCGGCCCAGTCGATCGTCTGCGCCCGGGGGACGTAGGAGGAGCGGTCGGCCGGGCCGGCGGGCAGCAGGTCCAGCGGTATGTCCAGCCCCGGCAGGGATATCCGGCTGACGTAGTCGGCGACCCGCGGGTCGCGGCCCCGCGCGAAGTCGTCGATGAAGTCGACCAGGCCGGTCCCGGGCGGTTCGGGCAGCCACCGGCTGAAATAGAACGGGATGCCCGGCGCGTCGATGTCCCAGTCGATACACAGCGTCCGGTAGCCCCACGAGGTGAGCAGCGCCGCGGTGTTGGCCAGGGCGAAGGTGCGCCCGACACCGCCCTTGTAGGAGTAGAAGGTCACCACCGTGCCGCTCGCGCGCGCACCGCTCCCCGTGCGCTCACCGCGCACTGTTCTCACCACTCACTGTGCTCACGGCCTCGGTTCACAGTCGCGGGACGTCCGCGCGGTGGGCCGGTTCGGGCTCGGGGCGCAGGACCGGGAGGTTCGGGCGCCACTCCGGCACCACGTCCAGCCTGGCCACCAGCTCCTCCGCGATCTCCGTCGCCGGTATCGGTATTCGTGGACGGTTCGCATCAGTCCGCAAGTCGCCATCTGGCGCAGGCTCATGGACTCGGGTTCGAGGATCAGGGGCATGCGTTGCTCGCGGTGGCCGCCGCGCTGGCCACCCGCACTCGGCCGGTACCGGATGAGGCGGCGGCGGTCGCCTCCCGGGCGGTCGCGCTGCCTGCGGACAGGCCGACATCGTCTGTCGCGGCGAAGGCCTGGGAGATCGCCGTCGGGCTGGCGCGGTGGCAGGACGTGACGGAGGTCCGGGAGTATCACGACCAGGTCCGCGTGCTGTCCGCACGGCTCGTGCTTCCGGGAGGGTCGAGATGACGCTGGAGTTCGGCGAGCCCGCATCCATCGTCGTGCCGACGGTGGTCACGGACCGGCTGATCCTGCGCTACTGGCGGCCGGCGGACATCGACCCGTACGCGGCGATGAACGCCGACGAGGAGACCATGCGCTACCTCAACGGCCCGTTCGACCGGGCAGGCACCGAGCGGCTGGTCACCCATCTGGCCGGCATGTGGGTGCTGTTCGGCTACGGCATGTGGGCGGTCGAGGACAAGGCCACAGGCGAGTTCCTCGGCCGGGCCGGGCTGTACTACGCCGACGGTTGGCCCGGGGTCGAGGTCGCCGTCTCCATCCGCCGGGACCGCTGGCGACAGGGCCTCGGTACCGAGGCGATCCGGACCGCGCTCGACTACGGTTTCGCCGCGCTCGGTGAAGACGAGCTGGTCACCGTCACTGACCAGGGCAACATCGGGGCGAACGGAATCGCCCGGAAACTCGGGATGAGCTTCCGGAAGATCGCCACGGTCGGTCCGTGGCGGGACAACAACATCTACGCCATCACCCGGGGGACGTGGGCGGCGCGTACCTCCTGATCAGGGCAGGGCTGGGACGCGTTCGAGGGTGCCCTGGATCGGCTGTGGGTTGATCAGCAGGTTCAGGATCGGGCAGGTGCGTTCCACCGCCTCGCGCAGCCCGCTGATCTCCTCGTCGGACGCGGGGGAGGACAGCCGTACGGCGTAGCGCAGGTCGTGCGGGTAGACCGGCAGGTCCTCGTAGCCGGGCTCGCCGGCGCGCGGGTCGAAGGTGGCGGTGACGTCGATGTCGAGGGAGTCCAGGGGGACGCCGAGCGTGGCCGCCTGGATCAGGTAGGTGTGGGTCAGGCAGCTGCCCAGCACGCCGAGCTGGATCTCCGGCGAGGTCGGCCCCAGGTTAGGCCCGGCCAGATCCGGCCCGCTGTCGCTGATGATCTGGAACTCGCGGGCCCGGATGCGGCGCACGCCGGTGCGTCCCTCCGCGGTGACGGTCGCCGAGACGGTCAGCGGTTTGACGTCGCCGGCGGCCACCCGCTCCCGATGGGCGAGGAGGGCGTCGCGTTTGCCGATCAGGTATTCGCTCAGACCGCTCACCGGGCCGTCCTCTCGTCGTCGCTCCGTCGTCGGCAAGTATGCCGGTCCGTGGCCTGCCGAACCCCGTGGCGCTCCGTGGCCGCACAGCTGTGCGGGTGACGCGGGACGGGAACCGCGTCACCCGCACAGTGCGTCACCCGGCGCGCTCAGTCGAACAGGTCCGGCTGTTCGGCGGTGATGATGTCCCAGTAGGGGGCGAAGCTGAAGCCGCCGAAGGAACGGCTGCGGCCCAGCGGCGCGGCGACCTCGTGCCGGACGGGCTTCGGGCGGCCGGCGGCTTCGGCGAGAAGCTGCGCGTGCGCGCTCTGGTCGGCGGTGACGAACAGCCACGCGGCCTCCTCCACGGACTGCCCGACGGTGAGGAAGCCGTGGTTCTGCAGGATCACGAGCTTGTTCGGCCCCAGCGCCTTGGCGATGTTGCGTCCTTCCGCCGTGTCGAGGACCACGCCGTTGAAGTCGGCGTAGAGCGAGTGGCTGCCATAGAACGTGAGGGCGTCCTGGGTGATCGGGTCGAGCAGCCGGCCGAGGGACGACCATGCCTTACCGGCCAGGGCGTGCGCGTGCGCGTGCGCCGCGGCGACGACGTCCGGGCGGGCGGCGTGCACCTGGGAGTGGATGGCGAACGCGGCCGTGTTGACGGGGCGGTCGCCGATGACGATGTCGCCGTTGTGGTTGACCAGCAGCAGGTCGGAGACCTTGATCTGGGCGAACGGCACGGCGAGCGGGTTGACCCAGAAGTGGTCGGGCAGCTCCGGGTCACGCGCCGTGATGTGGCCGGCGATGCCGTGGTCGTAGCCGAACCTCGCGAACAGCCGGAAGGCGGCGGCCAGCCGCTGCTTGCGGTGCAGCCGTATATCCTCGACGGAGCCCTCGGGCTCGGGGTGCTTCGGGACGTTCTGGTCGGCCACGCGCAGCGGGGTCTGCCGGAACTGCTCGCGGATGCTGGGGGCGAGGCTGGTGCTTGTGGACATGCCCTGATCTCCTTGACGTGACCTCGGACCTTGACGTGACCCCGGAAAGGATCTCGGAAAGGATCGTTGTCGTGGCACGCGCACCGCCCGCCGCCGTTTCCGCGTGCCCCTTGCTCATCCGAGCGGCGGATCGTGTTGCAGGGACTCCAGGAACACCAGCGTGCTGGCGGCCACCGTCCGGTAGCCGGGCCCGGTGATCACATCGTGCTGGCCGGGCACCATCGTGAGCCGCGCCCGGGGGGCCGTACGAATGATCATCTGGGTGAGCGGCAGCGGGCTCACCTGGTCGTCCACCCCGTGGACGAGCAGGATGGGCAGATCGGGCAGGGCCCGCGGGACCGGGTACACCGGGGCGTAGGCACCGCCGACGCCGCTGGCGCCCGCGGCATCCTCGCTGTTCCTGACGCCGCCGTCGGCGGTGAGGGGGCGTTGGAGCAGCGGCAGCCCGAGCAGGACCACGCCGTCCGGGCGCAGCGCCGGGGAGCCCGCCAGGGTCAGCGCGCGCAGCCCGCCGATGTCCGAGCCCAGCAGGACGAAGGGTGCTCCGGGAATACGTGCTTCGGCCAGTGTCGACACACTGGTGCCGGGCTCCTCCGAGACGGTGGTGGTGTAGCCGTCGAGGGCCAGCCGCAGCCGGAGCCCCTCGAAGGAGGCGACCGTCTCGTCCCGGCCGGTCAGGATGAGGACGGATCCCCGGCTGGGAGGCACACCGGGCGGCGCCTCGAGTGTGGTGGTCAGTGACGTGGCGTTACCGGCCGTATGTCCATGAATGCCGGTGGGCGGCCGTCTCGACGCGAATGTCGCGGGCGGCGCGGAGGTCATTGTGCATCTCCTGTCGTCGGATGGGAGCTGTCGCGATGGCCGGCGTGGATGCGTGCCGTTGTTTTTCTTCCGCGTCCCATGGGGGATGGAAACGAAACGTGCGGGAAACACGTGCTTTCGTCCTACGGAAGGAGAGCGACAGTCCGTGAGCGGGTCAGGCAGCGTGCGGGTGCACGCGATTATCGACGGAAGGAAGGAAGACCCGGACAGGCTGCTGACGCGACCCGCAGCAGATCAATGTGACCGCGGGTCACAAGCCGGGACTCGGTATGCACACCGTCCACGATGCGTGTGATGTGGGGTTGATGTCAATACTCGCCCCGGTCGGGCGCGGGACACCGATGGCACGTCGATGGCACACCGACGGCACGCCGGGAGCGCCCGGGCATCAGGAACGTCGGGCATCGGAAACATCGGACAGCAGGGACATCGCGTGTCGGCCGCTGCCAGGGCGCTGGCCGCGCGCGACGCGCCACCGACCGCCTGACGCGCCGGGCGGCCTGACGCGCCGGGCGGCCTGACGCGCCGGGCGGCCTGATACACCGGGCGGCCTGATACACCGGGCGGCCTGATACACCGGGCGGCCTGATACACCGGGCGGCCTGATACACCGGGCGGCCTGATGCGCCGATGGACCGTGGGTTCCCGGTGGGCCATGCTCCTACGTCGTGGCTACTTCCAGCGGTCGCTACTACCGGTGGTCATCACTCCGGTGAACGCCGCCGCTGGCCGCGCCCACCCGGATGGGCGCGGCCGCCACATGCGACGACCGCACGGGACGGAAGGACGGCGATGGGCGATTTCGTCGGGGCGATCGACCAGGGCACCACAAGCACCCGTTTCATGATTTTCGATCATGATGGCAGCGAGGTCGCCCGCCGCCAGCTCGAACACGCCCAGATCCTGCCGCGCGCGGGCTGGGTCGAGCACGACCCGGTGGAGATCTGGGAGCGCACGGCCGCCGTCGTCGCGGCGGCCCTGGCCGACGCCGGCCTCGGCGCCGCGGACCTGGCCGCGCTCGGCGTCACCAACCAGCGCGAGACCACGATCGTGTGGGACCCGCGCACCGGCCGGCCATACCACAACGCGATCGTCTGGCAGGACACCCGCACCGACCGGATCGTGGCCGCGCTGGAGCGCGACGGCCGCGGCCAGGTGATCCGGCGCCGGTCCGGCCTGCCACCGGCGACCTACTTCTCCGCGGGCAAGATCGCGTGGATTCTCGACAACGTCGACGGGGTCCGCGCCGCGGCCGAACGGGGCGAGGCCGTCTTCGGCACCGTGGACAGCTGGCTGCTGTGGAACCTCACCGGCGGGCCGCGCGGCGGGCTGCACGTGACGGACGTCACCAACGCCAGCCGCACCATGCTGATGGACCTGCACACCCTCGACTGGGACGACGAGCTGCTGGAGTTCTTCGGCGTCCCGCGGGCGATACTCCCGGCGATCCGGCCGTCGTCCGACCCGACCGGCTACGGCTCGACCACCGTCTCCGGGCCGCTGCACGGCGAGGTCGCGCTGACCGCGGACCTCGGCGACCAGCACGCCGCCACCGTCGGACAGGTCTGCTTCGCCCCCGGGCAGGCCAAGAACACCTACGGCACCGGCAACTTCCTCCTGCTGAACACCGGCCCGCGGGCGGTGCCCTCCCAGCACGGGCTGCTCACGACGGTCGGCTACCGCTTCGGTGACGACGATCCGGTGTACGCGCTGGAAGGCTCGATCGCCGTCACCGGGTCGGCCGTGCAGTGGCTGCGCGACCAGCTCGGCATCATCAGCAGCGCGGCCGAGAGCGAAACGCTGGCCGCGACGGTGCCCGACAGCGGCGGGATCTACTTCGTCCCGGCCTTCTCCGGGCTGTTCGCGCCGTACTGGCGTTCCGACGCGCGGGGCGCCGTCGTGGGGCTGTCACGCTTCCACACCGGCGCCCATCTTGCCCGCGCCGCGCTCGAGGCGATCTGCTACCAGAGCCGGGACGTGGCCGAGGCGATGCGGCTGGACTCGGGCGTGGCCCTGGACGTCCTGCGGGTCGACGGCGGTGTGACCGCCAACGACCTGTGCATGCAGACGCAGGCGGACATCCTGGGCGTCCCCGTCAGCCGCCCGGTGGTCGCCGAGACGACGGCGCTCGGCGCCGCGTACGCCGCCGGCCTCGCCGTGGGCTTCTGGAAGGACACCGGTGAGCTGTCCACGCACTGGCGGGAGGAGCGCCGCTTCGAGCCCCGCTGGTCGGCGGACCGGCGCGAAAGCGGCTACGCGGGCTGGCGCAAGGCCGTCGAACGCACCCTGAACTGGGTGGACGTGGACCCCGGTCCCGACCCCGGCCCCGACCCCGGGTGAGCCGGGTGCGAACGGACATGCACCGGTGCGCACCGAGGTGAACGTGCGGCATGAGCCGGCATGAGCCGGTGTGGACGGCTCCTGGTTGCGCGTCGAACATTTTTCCAGCAGTCGGGAACAGCCTGTGATTTCACTGGTTCCGGCCACGACAGAATAGCCGGAACAATCGCGCCGGCGGCTTCGGTGTGCGGTGGGCGACATACGGGCCCGCGGTTGCTTTGCTGTTGTCTCGGACGGGTAGAGCATACCTCGCGGGAAACCGGCCGCCGTTGGGGGTACAGCGGGTAACGGATAGCTCCCGGGTGGGTGCCCTCCGTTCGAAACATGGCCGTTACCATGTTACCTCGCTGCCGTGCGTCGCTTGTTGTTTCCATCACGCAGCGGCATCCTCGGGATCTGTCGCGGGCCGCATGCTAATGTCGATCATGCGTTACCGCCCGGTGCGGTCAACCGGCCGATAATACAAGGCCATCTCGCCGGCTATCTCTCGTGTACACCCATTTTTCTCCAAGTATTACTCGCGGAGGACCCGTGGCGAAGTCGAAATGGCAGAAGCAACTCAAGAAATACGACAGGCGGCTGCTTGAGGGTCAGTCCTTCGGCGAGGAACAGAAGACCGACTACCCGTTCGGCTGGTATTTCGCCAGGTACAGTGAGGATCTCGAACCGGGCCAGGTGCTGCCCGTCGAGTTCATGTCCCACCAGTTCGCGCTCTTCCGCGGGAAGAGCGGCCGGGTCGGCATGGTGGACAGCCAGTGCTGCCACATGGGTGCTGACCTCGGCCGCTGCGGCACCGTGGTCGATGACCGGATCAAGTGCGGTTACCACGCCTGGGAGTTCCGGACCGACGGCGGCTGCGAGGTCATCCCCGGGCTGGACCAGGCGAAGATCCCCCCGCGGGCCGGCCAGCGCGCGATCCCCGTCCGGGAGCACGCCGGGAACATCTGGTTCTGGTACGGCCCCGAACCGGTCGGCGAGTTCGTCGAGGTGCCCTACGCCGACTCCAAGAAGTACCTGAACCTCAAGGGCCAGATCTACACCGCCCGGGGAACGCTGCTGCCGGTCGCGGAACACGTTTCCGACATCTACCACTTCCCGGTCGCGCACAAGGGCGTAGGAAAGCTGGAGTACGCCATCCTGGTGAACAAGGAAGACCGCCTGGAATACCAGTTGCGGCCTGCCGACGCGACCGGCATGAAGAAGGTCCAGCGCTGGTTCAAGCCGTTCGCGTTCATCGAGATGATCGGGCCGTCCGCGTCGCTCTACCGGACGCAGAAGGACGCCACGGTCGACCGCTCCGGCCCGCTGCTGACAATTGTTCTCGGCGGCACCCCCGTCCGGGACGACCTGATGTTCTTCGGCTACCGGGTCATTGTCCGCAAAATACTCCCCGGCCCGCTGTTCGCGCCGCTCAACCACCTGATCGCGCGCATGATGTGGCTGACGGTCCGGCGGAACGTCTACGCCGACATCGACGTGCTGCGCTGGCTGCGGCATCCCGAGAAAACCCTCTGGGTGAAGCCGGACGGCCCGTCCGTCCGCGAGTTCCGCGCCTTCTTCCAGCGCCGTATCGCGCCCGGCTGGCGTTTCGGCGACCCAGCGCCGGAGGAATCCGCCGTCAGCGCGTAGCACCGTCGGCCGCGTGGACGGTGCCCGCGACGCCCGTGGGCTGGGCGGCCCGGTGGCCGGCACCGGTTGAGCGTCGGGTCCCTGCTGGGAGTGACCGGACGTCCAACCGGTGCCGGCGAGGCCCGAGACGACTCGGGCCCGTGACAGCGCGGGATCCCGGCAGGCCGCCACGCCGCCACGCTCCGCGAGCACCGGGTACGAGCGCCATGTGTGCAGGTCCGGCAGGCTTTTTGCGGGACCACCCAGAGACCGAGCGCGATCCACCTGCGCTGTAGAGTCGCTGGCCACGCACACATGGGGGGACCACGTGTTGGCCTTTTGTATATTACTGGCATTAATCATCATGATTGTCGGATTTGTCGGGCTGGTGCGCGGTCACCTGCACCAGGCGCGAATCCACAACCGCCGGAGCGCTGGAATCGTCACCGGGGCGAGCTTCCTGGGGCTTCTCGTCCTCACGGCACTGGCTCCGAAAAGCGATCAGGCGGCGGTGTCGGCGTCGGCCGCTCCGAGCGCGGTCGTGAGCCCATCGCCCACGTCCGCGTCGTCGACTGTCGGCGCTCCGCTGTCCGCGGCCGAGCCGCTGGCGGTCGCCGGTCAGCCGACACAACCGCCCCTGCCCGTCGTGACGGCATCCGATACTCCTGCCTCTCCTGGCATCCCCGTCGCCGTGATCACGACATCACGATCCGTCTCACCGCCGGCCGCACCCGCGCGGACGCCCGCACAGGCCGCCGCGGCCCCGGCGCGACCGGCACCCACCACCGCACCGGCCGCGCCTCCCGCTGTCTGCAACCCGGCCTATCCGGACGTGTGCCTGAAGGACGGGATCGGCGACTACGACTGCGCGGGCGGCTCCGGGAACGGCCCCAACTACGTCACCGGGCCGGTCCGGGTGCTCTCTCCGGACCCGTTCCGTCTCGACAGCGATCACGACGGCTTCGGTTGCGAGAAGCCCTGAGGCCGATGTGGCCAAGTTGGTCCGGTCGGGGCCTACCCGTGGGCCCCGACCCCGCCAGAGCCTGGTACATTCGGACCCGTCGCAGCGCACAGCACGCGACACGCGCCGCTAGCTCAATTGGCAGAGCAGCAGACTCTTAATCTGCGGGTTCGGGGTTCAAGTCCCTGGCGGCGCACCCTTCTTGACCTGCATTTATCACTCTTGGTGATGGCCGCCTGAAGATCAATGTACCCAACGGTGTACCCATCTGCAATCGATCACTGTTGGTCGGTGTCGGTGTCGGTGTCGGTGGGGTCGGGGCCTCCGGCTTCGTCCGCGTTGTCGTCCTCTTCGTCCGTGGGCCTGTCGCCGGTGAACAGGTGGTCCAGACGGCCCACGGCGTCCCGCTGGGTCTCGGGCATGACGTGGGTGTACGTGTTCATGGTCAGTTGGATGGTCGAATGTCCGAGTAGTTCCATGACCGTGCGCGCGGGCACGCCTTCGGAGAACAGCATCGAGGCGAACGCATGACGAAGATCATGTAGGCGGAGCCAGGGGAGTCCGGCCTTTTCCCGGAGCTGATCGAACCGGCGGTTGACGTTCCGTGGTTCCAGCGGGGTACCGATCGACGAGGTGAACACGAGACCCGTCTCAGTCCAGGCGTCGCCGCGTTCGAACCGTTCGCCTGCCTGCACCACCCGATGCTGACGCAGGAGCTCCACCAGCCGAGCCGCACTGTCACTCGGGAGGGCCGACGTGCGCCGTCGGGACATGCTGCTTCGTTCATCATTCGTTCTCGGTGCGCTCGCCGGCCCCAGCCGGGACTGGTTGTTGACCAGCCTGGACGCCGCCGACGCCGGACGACCCGCCCACGCGGACATGGCCGCGGTCGAGTCCATCCGCAACATGTTCGGCGTGTTCCAGGAAATGGACGTCATCCAGGGCGGCGGGGACATCGCCCGCCGCACCGTCGCCCAGTACCTCACCGAACACGTCCTCCCGCTCCTGCAGGAATCCCACCCCGAGCCCGTCCGCCAGGCCCTCTTCGAGGTCGCCGCCGAACAGACCTATCTCGCCGGATGGATGGCGTTCGACTCCGGCCAACACGGCATCGCGCAGCGCTACCTGATCCAGTCCCTCCGGCTCGCCGACGCCGCCGGTAACCGGATGCTCGGCGCCCATGTCCTGGCCGGACTCTCCGACCAGGCCACCCAACTCGGGCACCCCGACGAAGGGCTCCGGCTCGCCCGCGCCGGCCGCCACGGCCTGCGTGGTCTGCGTGCCCCCGCCGCCCTGACCGACCTGTACGTGTTGGAAGCCCGCGCCCTGTCGGTCCTGGGCCGCTCCACCGACACCGCCGCGACGATCGCGCAGGCCGAGAAGACCTTCGATCGCATCAACTCGGCGAACGAACCCGAATGGGCGAAGTTCATCGACGAGCCCTACGTCACCGGGGAGATCGCGAACAGTCTCCGCGACATCGGCGACCCGACCGAGGCCCACCGCTACGCCCGCCAGTCCGTCGAGGCCGCCCGTAAGCAGAACCGGGGACGCCGCGGGGCGCTGAGCCAAACCGTCGTCGCCGTCAGCTTCACCCAGCAAAACGATCTCGAAGGCGCCATCACCGCCGGCCACACGGCGATCGACATTGCCGCCGGAGTCCCCATCTCCGCCCGCTACGTCACCGCCATGACCGACCTGCGGAAACGACTCGCCCCGTACCAGCACAACACCCACGCCCGCGAACTCGTCTCCCGCATCGACCGCACCGCCCTCGCCACCACCGCAGCCTGACCACGCCGAACCCGGACCGGCGATCAGCGACACAGCCCGACGGACGACGTTGGCTACGTCGAGGCTGACTGACTGCCGAATTATCCGTTTTAGGATCAAGGCGCGGCGGCGGGCCGCGCCGCGCGGCCGGCTGCGCGTGGCCGTGGACGGCCATGCTCGCCGGGCGCGTCGCCGACCCGCCACCGCGCAAAATCTCACCGGGAATCCGGACGGCGGACACGTTCACGCTCCTCACCGGTTGGCTGTCCGACGCTGATCACCGCCGCGCACGCCGGGGACACACGCACAACCGAGCAGAGGGCACGCCAGCGCACAGCTGGGAGGACTGAACCAGGGCGCTGCGCTCACCGGACAGCCCGACCCGTACAGCCTGCCAGTCGCAGCACTCTTCTGTGGTCGCCTCCGCATCGGATCAGACACCGATGTGACAAGATTGCCGCGCGCTCCAGGCATGTTGGGGAAGGACTGGTGAGGGTTGATGTGGCGAGGGGTTGGGCGATGGGTGCGCCGTCGACGTGCACCCTTCTGGATAGCTCTGGCGATCGCCACAGTCAGTTTCCTCGCGATCTTTACCTCTGATCCATACACGGATTACGCACCTGCCGCTCGCTGGGGGAACGCACTCGGCGCTGCGGCGGTATTCGGAATACTGCCATGCTCCATCTGGTGGTTAGCACAATATCGGGTACGATCTCGCCAATCGAAATCACCTCACACTCTCGACTCTTCCAATTCTTCAAACACCCTCCCAGTAGGACAAAAAAGCTCCTCCCTGGTTCCGGAAATTGCAAACTTTCTTGGTAGCCTCATATCTAGACGCGCGCCGATACTACATGCGAAGCACCCACCGTTCTCCCGCGCTGCCACCTCCCACTCGCCTCACACTCATTACTCGCAGCTGCAAATGGACCTTGGCGCATACCAGTTACACCCATGGATCTTTTACGCCGCCAGTAGTCTTTGGCAAGGGGGGCATTACCGGCAGGCCGTCGAGCAAGCAGCAAGAGCCGTATCAGGAAACACACAGAAAAAAGTACGCCGGTTCGATGTATCAGACGATACATTGCTGCAAAACTTATTTAGCGAGGACGACCCGAAGCGGGATGCGCCGCGACTCTGATTTCCTGGAGATCGTCAGACTGCAACCTGGAAAAACAGAATGCGCGGCGCTCGCTTTTTTTCGCAGGGCCGCTATGCAGGGATTCGCAATATAGCGGCACACGAGTTGGAAGTCGCATGGTCTAAGGAAATGTGCCTCGAGTATCTGGCGGCATTTAGTATCCTCGCACGCTGGATAGACGAATGCGAAATAAATAGAATAGATTGACCCTGCCCTCCTACCAACAGCTCCCTCGCAGATGAAGAGATCCGCCCGACGTCCAATCGTGGGGCTGGACGCCTAGCTGACACTGCAGTGCGGGAGGCGATCGAAAGGCGTGCTGTTGATACAGTTATAACCAAATTCACCAGCAGAGGATACAGCGTCACTGACGTCGGCTCCATTCGTTCTTGGGACGTTGAAGCGCACCGGGGCGATGAGACGGTACACATCGAGGTAAAGGGCAGCGCAACCCGCCGCGAGGCTGTCGAGCTCACAGATAACGAAGTACGCCACGCCGAAGACTACCCGGACTCAGTGCTCGTCGTGGTCGACGATATCTCCTGGAGTCGAACAGAAGATGGTCACATAGTAGCCAGTGGAGGCACTTGGCGCGAGTGGTCTCCCTGGACCCCGTCCCGATCAGACCTACTTGCGACCCGATACTGTTATGTGCTGCCGAAGACGTAAGCAACACCCGAATGGACGGGCGAGACCGCATGAGCAGATGGCAGCCAAGCCCACGGACAACGGCGGATGCTCATGGACGTCCACGGACGCCGCCAGCTGCGTGAGCTGCACCGGTGGACGTTCGCGGATGTCGGCAGACGAACCATCGACGATCTCATAATCCGCAGGTCGATCCCTGGCTTTGGATTACACACCGTCGCGGCGGTCGACCGCCTACCGATCATCCTGACCAGCGGCATGTGCCCTATATGCGCGACGGCAACGGACACAAGCCTAATGACGACTTAGGGTCGGGATAAATCGGGAGGCGGTCGACCGAGAATTGATCAATTAATCACGATATCGGCCGCCGTATCCTACTCCGAAGGCGTCTCTACGGAAGATATATCAGCAGAGCTCCGCCATTCGCGCAAGTTCTGAACCACCTCCTCATAAAACTTTTCCAGCGTTTCGACTGTCGAGGTGATGAAAGTTCCCTTTCCAAGACCACGCTTTGTTCCGAGAGGCGCGCTGAGTGATATCTTAAATGATCGGATGTCGCGAGCGGGATCAGCGACCAGAAGATTAGGTTTCTGGCGTGCGACAGACAATAGCTCTGCCGATCCAGCGTCCCGAGATCCAGGATAGTAAGCTTCAATGCGAAGATTTCCGGTAGCGTCCTTGAGTTGTCGGAGAATCCAATTGACGCGGGTTAGCGGACGGCCTTGGCGAGGTGCTTCAATCCCAACAGAACAACTTATCCGACCTGCCCGAACATCGGTGACTATTCCGACTGGTCCGACCGTGTCCGGAACCCGAATCATGCTAGACAGCGTGCCCTGACTACAAATCTCGTCGGCCAACAGTTGACGTCTCTGTACGGCCTCCGCCTTCCGATGAAGGTGAGGAACAACCTCTAGGCCGAGCTGTCCGCCAAGATGGAGGCATAGGTATCGTGTCAGTTGATCAAAGCGTTCTGTAACGGTAACTAGTCAGGTAGTTTTTGATCTTGAGTTAGCTGATCGCGGGCATCCAGGGACGGCTGAGGTGCTGCCCATTCTACGGACACGCGATAACTGGACTATATCAGCTTTACGCCGCCTCTGGTATTGATGTCCGACTCGTCAGGTAGAGACGTTCGACGTGTTCCGGGGTGTGGTAGCCGAGGGTGGAGTGGAGTCGCTGCCGGTTGTAGAAGACTTCGATGTACTCGGCGATCGCACTGCGGGCGGCACGACGGGTTAGGTAAATTTCCCGATAGACGAGTTCGTTTTTCAGGGTGCCAAAGAAGGATTCGGCGGCGGAGTTGTCCCAGCACACTCCGGTGGCGCCTACGGAAGGTCGCACGCCGTGTCGTGCCAGCGTGCGATGGTAGGCGTCGGACGTGTATTGCGTACCGCGATCCGAGTGAAAAACCGCGTTCGGTGCAAGGGTGGTGCGGGACGCGGCCATGGTGAATGCGTCGACGACGAGTTCGGTCCGCATGTGACTGGCCATCGACCAGCCGAGAACCTTCCGTGAATAGCAGTCGATGACCGTGGCGAGATACAGCCAGCCTTCGCCGGTACGGACATAGGTGATGTCACCGACGAGCTTGGCCCCGGGGCGGGTGGCGGTGAAGTCGCGGCGGACGTGGTCGGTGGGCACCGGCGCCTGGCCGGGGATCGTGGTGCGGCGGTAGGCCCTGGGCTGGCAGGCCTTCAGCCCTGCTCGGCGCATGATCCGTCGGGCGAGGCGGACCGAGGTGGGCTGGCCCGACGCGGTCAGAGCGGCGGCGATCCGCCGCGCGCCGTAGGTCTGGCGCGAGGCGGCGAACAACGCCCGCACCTGGGTGTCCAGGGTGGTGTGCCGGCGGGTCCGGGACGACACCGGTCGCTGGTACCAGTCGTAGAAACCGGACGTCGACACCACGAGCCACTGGCACATTTTGCGTATCGGGTAGTTGTCCTTCTCCGCGGCGATCAGCTCGAACTTATCGATCACTGATGGCGTTGCGCGAAGAAGGCTGCCGCTTTTGAGAGGAACTCGCGCTCCATCCGGAGTTCCCGGTTCTCCTTCTCCAGCTCCCGTAGCCGGGCACGCTCGGACATCGACAGCGGTTCTTCTTCGCCTTGGTGGGCCCGACGCCAGGTGGCCACCCAGCTCCCCAGGGTTCCCTCGTTGATACCGAGGTCCTTCGCGATCGCCGATACCGGCCGACCCGAATCGATGACGAGTTTCACTGCCTCGTCCTTGTACTCGGGCGTGAACCGCCGCCGGGACTCAGTCATCAATCTCCTCCGCTCACGGATCAATTATCCCACATAGGGATCACTGTCCGAAGAACGGGGACCACCTCAGAACAGGCTGATGCCGTGTTTGGTGGCGGTGGACAGGTAGCTGCGGATCGCGCAGAACTGGCGGGCGCCGGTGAGCGTGCGTAGGCAGCCGGATACCTTCTGCCGTAGTTTGATCATGCGGATGTCGCGTTCGGAGCCGTTGTTGTCCGCGGGAACCCTGGAGTGATCCCGCTTCCGTGGACAGCGAACCTGAGGTTCGCTGTCCATAGGGAAGGAGCGTCATGGGGTCAGCTCGCCGGAAGTTCACCCAGGAGTACAAATCCGAGGCAGTAAGGTTGGTGCTCGACTCGGGCCGGTCGGTGACCGAGGTCGCGAAGAGTCTGGGTATCCACGAGACCACGTTGGGAAACTGGGTGAAGAAGGCGAAGGAGAACGGCGAGACCGAGGAGCGGCCGCTGTCGGTGTCGGAGCGCGCGGAACTTGAGGAGCTCCGGAAGAAGTACGCGCAGGCGCAGATGGACATCGCCTTCCTAAAAAAAGCGGCGAGCTTCTTCGCGAGCGAGCAGAAGTAAAGTTCGAGTTCATCTCGATACACGCTCCGAAGAAGCCTGTGTCCGCCGACGGCGCGAACACCTTTCCCGTCGACTACATGTGCAAGAAACTCGACGTGTCCCGACAGGGCTACTATGCGTGGAAGAAACGCGGCCCGTCTCGGAGGGAGAAGGACGACGCCACCTTGTCGACCATGATCAGAGCTGTTTTCGACCGTCACGAGGGGCGGTACGGCGTGCGGCGGATCTTCCACGAGATCCGCCGCCAGGGCGTCGCCGTCGCCTACAAGCGGGTCCAGCGGCTGATGGCGACGATGGGCCTGGTCAGCGTGCATCCGCGTCCCCGCCGGCCGGTGACGACGGTGCAGGCCGCGGACTCCTCATCGCTGCCTGATCTTGTCGGCCAAGACTTCGCCGCGTCCGCACCGAACCAGTTGTGGTACGGCGACATAACATATATTCGCACCTGGGATGGCTGGGTGTACATGGCCTCCGTCATCGACGCGTTCTCTCGGAAGATCGTCGGCTGGGCGGTCGCCGATCACATGCGCACCGAACTCGTTCTCGACGCGCTTCGTATGGCCGTCACCCGCCGGCGGCCACCCGGCGGCGTCATATTCCACGCCGACCGAGGCGGTCAGTACACCAGCCGTGAGTTCGTCGCCTTCTGTCGCGACAACAACGTCCGAAACTCCGTCGGCCGTACCGGGATCTGTTTCGACAACGCCGCGGCGGAGTCCTTCTGGGCCACCCTCAAGAAGGAGTTCGTCCACCTCCACCCGTTCGATACCATAGACCGCGTCCGGGCGGGGATCTTCGAATATGTCGAGATCTACTACAACCGGCAGCGGTTGCACTCCTCGATCGGCTATCTCACGCCTGTCGAGTTCGAGGAAGAATTTGACGGACAAACACTTCGTGCTGCATAGTTAGGACTGTCCACGAAAGTGGGAACCCTCCACCCGCCAGTCGCGGGTGAACCGAAGGTAGTCGGCTTCGCGGTCGACGAGCCGGCAGGCCAGGGCATGGCGGGCGGCCATGAGTTTCGTGCCGCGCGGCGAGGTCTGGCTGATCCCGATGTGAGCGGCGTGGCGCAGCTGCCGGGTCTGGGTGGCCGGTGCCTGCTCGTCGATGGTGACGCCGGTAGTGGCGGCGTCGACGGCGAGGCGGTGCAGGGCGACGAGCGCGTCGCCTGCCTGGGCGGCCCAGCACCAGGTTCCCGTCGGGGCCGCGTCGACGACGGCCTGTAGTTCGCGCAGCACGTGAGCGACGCACAGCTGGTGGGTGGCGCCGGTGTAGCTGTCGTAGGGGGCCCAGGCGTCGTGGACCACCACCCCACCGAAGGCGGGAAGCACCCCGAGGGCGTCGATCCCGCCGCTGCCGCGGGTGGCATGGCAGTCGATCAGCGTGTACTTGTCGGTGCGGGCGCAGTGCACCCAGTGCAGTTTCCCGGCGACCCGCAGCCCCGTCTCATCGGCCCCGATCACGTCGGCGGCGGCCAGCAGACCCCGGACGGTGTCACGGAAGCCGTCGAGTCCGGCGGCGGCACGGGCGGTCATCGCACCGACCGTGCCCGCCGAGATCGGGATCCCAACCAGCTCGGCCAGCGCGGTCGCGGTCCGCTCCTGCGACAGGAACTGACCGGAATACAGGTAGACCACCGCCGCGGCCACCCGCGGCCCGTACTGCACCGGCGCGTCCACCCCGGCCGGTGCCGCCGCCTTCGTCCGCGTCCCGCAGCCGCACTCCCGCTCGATGAGCTGATGTTCGACCACATGCGGACGTAGTTCGGGCAGGTCGAACACCTGCCGCCGTTCGGTCCGGGTCACAGGCCGGCCCGCAAGCCCCGCCCCGCACCCCGCACACGGCCCCGGCTCATGCCGCAGGCGCACATCAGGCTCAGCGAGCATCCGCAGCGTCGATCCCGGATGCCCGCCCCTGCCCACCGGGCCTGCGGCCGGTCTTCTTCCGCAGCGACTTCGGTGGCGGTTTCGCCAGCCCGTCCGAACTCGGTGGCTTCGCCGAGTTCCGCGAGTTCTTCGCGACCTGAGCTTCCAGCTCGGCGATCCGCACCCGCGCCTGTTCCAACGCCGCAGCGGTCTCGACCAGCTGCGCCCGCAGACTCACCACCAGCGCCGCGAGCTCGTCATACGACGGCACCGGCGGCGACGCGGGCGGACCATCCGACACACCCGGACCCTACGGCCCGATCAACCACACAGCACCAACGACCCGGGCCTTCAGGCCATCGAGGAGTCCCAGCCAGCCGGGAAACCAAAAACAAACGATCTACCAGACCTGACCAGTTACCTGTAACGAAGGGTAGACCCTTGTCTGAAGGTCGCAACGTACCGTTAGCCACGCTGTCTCTGACAGGCACCCAATGAGGGCCCATATCGTCAAACATGTGGGCACCGGAACGCGCGTGCTCAAGATAGCGAAGAAATTCGGTCAGAATATACTCTTGAGTCTGATCCGCCACGCCGTTGTTCTCTATCAATAGCTGGCAGTAAAAGCGGACCTCAGCCCATGAGAGATGATGGACTCCGACCTTCTTCGTTTTTCGCCCATCGATCGGCACTGGGTGCCGCTCACCAACCGCTGCAATGCGGTTAGAGATCGTAAGAACAGCGTCGAACCTCTGCTCTCGTGCAATGTCCAAGTACGTCTCAACCTGATCCTGGCGAAGCTCAGCGGTCCCGGTCTTCACCTCAACGAGTGCCTGCCAGACACGCTGGCCTCGCTTCACCCTAATCAGACCGTCCGGTACGTAAGGCTGATCCGACAGGACGAAGGGCACCTCGATAAATGTATCGATTTGACCGGCGGGCGCTCCGAACCGCGTTGTGATGGATCGGCCGAACTCGCGGACCGAGGATATGACAGCAAGGAGTGCCGAGGTTGCGCGTCTCTCCTGTTCCTCTGCGCCACCGATTCCGGCTACTGGAAAGAGCCGGGCGGCTTGCCAGTTCTGGTCAATGCCAGAAGATGCTACGCGTCGCCTTCTCGATGAAGACAACCTGCGAGCAGTTCTCCTTTTCTTGGTACTGATCGCTTGGGTACGTCCCGCAACAGCAGGCGAGTGACCCGAACGAGCGCTTTCAACTGATTGCGACTCTACATCGGCACCTTGGCCGTCCGAGGCAAGCCCCGAATCAGCCGTAGTATCTCCATTATCTTTGACCGCTGCCGCATCGTCTGCGTCCGCTTCAGATTCATCCTCGCCAGGTTGAAGTCCTTGGTCATCATTTGGCTCGACCTCGATACCGTAGTCGGTCACGAGCGCAGCTAGGCCGGCTTTGTACCCTTGACCAACTGCCCTAAACTTCCACTGCCCGGCACGCCGATAGATCTCACCAAAGACAAACGCGGTCTCGACAGTTGCATCAGATATATCGAAACGAATCAGCTCTTCTGCGTCGGAGCCCTTCAGAAGGCGTAGCCTCAAGTATGCTAGCCGACCGAAGCAGCCTCCCTCTTCGCCGTCAAGACTGGCAGCAAGAACGAGGCGCTCAACGCTGTCCGGCAGATCATCCATATCGATTTCGACGATATCCGCGAAGGCGGTGTATCGCTCCTCGATGGAGGAAGTCTTACCACGGATTCTGACTGCCCCCTCAGCGCCCGTGGGTTGGTTGTAAAAAATCAGATCGTCGTTGGACCTTACCTTTCCATCGTCTCCCAGAAGGAGGATGCTTGCGTCGGCATCGAGCGGATATTGATTCTCGACAGCCCATTCAAGCATGACCGAAATAGACCCAAGCTCGTCGGCCAACGCGCTAAGGGTGACGTTCCCCCCCTTGCGTATGGCCGCCCCAGTCGCAGCACACACGTCGCGCATACTAGTCTCGGTCCGGTCATAACAGTGACGCGGTATCCGAAACTTGACTACAAACAACAGATGCCCTATTTCAAGACAAGGTTCACCCATGGCCCATATGCCACGCCGGTAACCAGCGAGGTTCGGTGTCGTCAGGTCGAGCAGTAGCACCTCAGCTGGTCTATGGGGCAGCCGGCCGGACCCACGGCCGCTTGCCGGGTCGAAGGCGATCCACAGCGCGACTCCGCATGGCCGCTCACACGGACAGCTACCGATGACAGCAAGGCCGGAAGACGAGCACGGACGACCGAGACGCGTTCAGCAAACTCGACGGACGTCGACGGACCTCCGCCAACGCGTCATTCGTACCTCTGCAAATCCCCAAGCCTGCTGCACGCTCGGTGAGAGGCATCCCGGCGGCTTATGTACTGCAGTTGTACTGCAATGGGTGTGGACGACCACGGACGTCGGTGAACGGTCCCAAGCCCGTGACCTGCATCGACGGACGTTGGTGGACATCCATGGATGTATCGCCGAGGGCTACGGATCAAGAGGTTGGCGCGTCGGGTCTGTAGCCAAGTGTGTAGCCCAGCCGGCAGACATCAGCGGACGCCGACGGACAGACGCGGAGTCGGCGCCCAGGCCATGCCGACTGTGCGGACGACCCCGGACACCGGCGGACGAACTGTACCGACTTTGCAAGGCAGAGGTCCAGCCCCGCGGCAGACGAACGCCGCGGTGAGTAGACGTACGGTCGGCCATGCTTGCCGGGTATTGCCAGCGCACAGTCTTCCCTCGAGATGACTACTGAGAAGGGCTTGCCTGTCCGGTATGGTACAGATCGTGAGACGACTGTTTACTAAGCGCGAGAGCGAGGTGGCCGAGGAAGAGGCCAGGGCTCGCGGTGACTATGTCGAGTATTTCACTGAAGAGGCCACGAGCGAGTTCCGGCATCAGGTCCTCGATTTGATCAATGATCTATCGGATGAGCTTCGCCGAAATTTTGAGAAAGAAATCGGGTCGATTCTCGTTCGCGAGTACGGTGTGCCATTTCTCGTTGGGCCGAACTTGATACCAGAGGACGACTTCCGCACGTTTGTTCTGAAGAGGGCGAAAGCGGATCAGATCATGGATATCATCCATATAACGATGGATCTGACAGAACGATCGTACGGCAGCTATAAAGCGTACCTAACGCTAGTTCGCACCGTCTCAATTCGTCTCCGCGAGAACAAGATGGCGTACGATCTAGTCGACGGCCAGATTGTTCGGAAGAAGTCGCAAGAGCTCCATGCGGCCGTAGTTCAACCCGCGCTCACACTTCTCCATGGGAGAAAGAGATTCAGCGAGGTTGAACGTCAGTATCAAGACGGACTCAAAGAACTTTCAGAAGGCCATTGGGGCGACGCGGTCACCGATGCGAATGCGGCCGTAGAACTCGCGCTGAGGATTGTTCTCGGGTACGAGCAAGGGCAACTTCCTTCACTTCTCGGCGAGGCTCGCAAGAAAGGCTACTTTGGTCAGGCCCAGGAGCGGTCCTTGAGAAGGGCTGTCGATGGGTTCAGTGCACTCTCTGAAATCAGAAACTCCCAGGGAGATGCACATGGAAACACCACGGACGAAGCAACCGCATGGTTATGTATTCATTGGGCCGGGGCATTGATCGTATACATTGTGCAGCGAGACGAGGATCTTAATTTTTCTCGGTAGTGTTGGGCTGCAAACCGGCGTGATCGTTTGTATGAATATTCCTCTTGTTCATGAGACGCGGAAACTGATGAGGAATTGGGCTGCCGAGCCTCTACGCGCGGGATACACCTGTGGTGCAGGTCAGTTTGCCATCGAATCTTTTATCGCGCCGCGGTGATCAGCCGGGGATATACTGTCGGCATTGTGCACTGTGCTGCAGCTGAAAGAACCGCAAACCACACAGGCTCAACGTGACGAACGCGGGCGGCCCTCCACAGATGGGCTTGCCCCTGTCTTGTAATCGGAAGGGTTGGCTCGCGAGTCGCGAGCCAACCGTGTAGTCCAGTCGGTGGACACACTCGAACAACGGCGTACGCGATCGAACCCGAGGGCCAGCACGGCCGACTATGCGGACGAGCCCGGACGGAGTGGATGGGGGGTACCGACTGTTGCAAGGGGCGGGTTGAAAGTGGGGTTCGAGACTCGTAGGACCGAGAGCATCGATACGATCAGCCGCTATGGACGACTTCTGGCAGCAGCATGCGCGAGTTGATGAAGAAGATCGCGCTGGTCGCGTGGAGCGCAGCCGTCATGTAGCTGCATGGTTATCCGGCTATGACTATGGCGCGCATTCAGGTGGCGAGGAAGCGAAAATCGCTCTCACCGAGGCGATCTACTGCTATGTCTATCATCTACCGTTGGCTGCGATTGCATCGGCTCACATATTCTGCGAAAGAGAGCTTGCCGGCTTATTTGGCCACCTCTTAAATGGGCAGCCGAAAGGATGGGAGCATTGGGGACTTGGCCCCTTGGTTGACGAAGCGTTCCGTCGCGACTGGATTTCTTCCGATCTTGCTGAAGATCTACGTCGGTTAACAGCAGTACGACGCGGACTAGGACATTTCAGGCGACCAACTGCCCCCGATTCGCTCTTCAGTCGACGTCTCGATTTCCTACCTTTACCGGAGTTTGTGGACGGCTCCACAATCCTTCTACATGACGCTGCCGACGCGTTACAGAGCGCTTTTAGGCTTGGTTATGATCGTCGTGAGGGTTTCTGGAGGATGACCCCCAGCTGATGAGGAAGGGATCGCCGTGCCGGCCGCGAACCCGTAGCAACGGTGCCCACCGGGTCGGACCGGGGCGCTACGGCGAGCATGAAATCGCCGCGGACCTGGGCAGGAACGTTCCCGGCCAGGTCGGCGATTGCAGGTCCACAGGTTCCCCAAGCTTGTAGCGTGGAACGCGTCGGCACTCGCTCCGATCCGTCCAAGTGTACCTATTGCTGTACCCAAGCCGGCGGACGTCGGCGGACGAGCAGGAGCACCGGCGGACGGCGAGCGCAGGTCACGCCGACACGGCGGACGTCCACGGACATCAGCGGACGAACCGCTCTTTTCTCTTAATCTGCGAGTTCGGGGTTCAAGTCCCTGGCGGCGCACTCGCTGGCTTGCCGGCTCGCCGATCTCTGATCGGCTTCGCCGAGGGACGTGATATCTACCCGGGGGACGAAGCCGCGAGGTCGCCCTTGCTGCTGGACAGGGAACCCACGAAGTCCGGCAGCGGCTACTCGTCGCTGCCGTCCTCGGTCGGGGTGCTTTCGCGCACGAGAGCCAGGATCGGCGCCATCTGCGATTCGGGCAGCCGGTCGATCAGTCTGTGCAGCTCGTCCCGCAAGATGCTCACAGAGCACAGGATACGGCCGCGGGCAGTGACCGACTCGCCAGATCCACTTGGCGTACGACTTTGTGGCCCTGTCAGCGTAGGCGTATCGGCGGGCTTGCGGCGAGTTGGTGGGGCTGGGTCCTGGCGGGGGCGAGGCCGGCTGGTGTGCGTGGCTCCCGCCCCCCGCGGTGCTGCTGGGTCAGCCCAGGGGCAACGTCAGGTATGCGGCACTGCCGTCGGGCGAGCTGATCGTTGTGGTGCTGCCGTCGACGCTCGCGTCCGAGTAGAGCGGGTCCTTGCTGGTGACGGCGAGCATCAGCCGGTGGTTCGGGGCCAGGTCGTATCCGGCGGCCTGCAGCCTCCAGGTGATGTTGTGGTCCTGCCCGGGAGTCAGGTCGGTGAGTGTGAGGGGCTCGTGCGTGATGATGCGGGCCGTGTTGTCAGGGCTGACGTCGAACAAGTAGGCCACCAGGGTCGTGGACTGGGCCGAGCTGCGCACGGTCAGTGTGAGCTCGGGGATGCCTCGGATCCGGCGGGCTGCGTCGCCGTGGCTGTCTGCCGTGATCGGAGCGCTGGTCCAGACCGCGAGGTTCTGGCGGTCGAACTTGTCCGTGTTGTAGCTCTTCGGGTTGCCCTTCCACTCGGCCTGGCCGGTCGTGATGATGGCGTCCACCGCGGTGGCCTCGGTCAGCTGCCCGGCGGTGAACTCCCGGGTCCAGCCCGTTTCCGGAGCGGTGTGCAGACCGCCGTCACGGCTGCCCGACGCGGTGGCGGTCAGGTACCACCGCTCGGTGGAGGTGGTGACATCCTCCCAGGACGCTCTGGGCTCGCGGATGGCCGGTTCGGTGATGACGTTCTTCCCGGTCTGCGGATCGGTGCTGGTCCGGTAGGTGAACATGATCTGGCTGTTGACCGGGGACCAGTCGGGTACGTCGTTGGCGAGCCCGCCCACATAGTGGTCCAGCCAGGCGAATGCCTCGTCGACCGGCAGGTTCGGCCCGCTGAACGGGATGGTCAGGCCGGCGCCCTCGGGTGCGGCGTGGTCGCCGATCCACAGGTTCAGCCGCTTCGGCACTGTCAGCCGGTCGAAGTGCTCGACGACCTGGTTGCCCGGGAACAGCGTCTCGTGCCAGGTGTGGGAGAAAAACGTGGGAATGCCGCGGGCATTGGTCTGCTCGACATACGACGACGGTGCCCGCTCCGTGCCCCACGCCACTACGTCGTCGAGGTTCTGGCCGGCCTGGAAATCCGCCAGAATCTGCTGGGTGGCAGCGTCGAACTTCTGCTCGACCGGGCCACCGGTGAAGTTGATCAGGGCGGTCACCGCCGCCAGATGCCGGGTGTCGTGCTGGTAGAGGCTCGCGGCCAGGTCGCCCCAGGTACTCAGGGCCACGACCGCGTCCACGCGCCCCGCCGGATCGTGCGCCGCGACCAGCTGGCTGATACCCGAACCGTACGATTCGCCCAGGAAGGCGATCCGGCTCGGGCCGAAGTGCTGCTGGGCGTAGCCGATGACGGTTGAGCCATCGGTCCAGTCCGAGGGCCCGGCCACATCGATCGTGCCCTCGGAGGTGAACGGGCTGCCGGTGAAGCCGATTCCACGCGGGGTGTAGGCCAGCACGTGGTAGCCGCGCAGCGCCAGCTGGAGGTACGTGTACTCGAACAGGGCCCAGCCGAAGGGCGTCCAGCCCGAGGGCACGATCACCACGGGTCGGGGTTCCGAGGTCCTGAGCCTGATCGTGTGTGCCGACAGCCGTACTCCGTCGGTGGCGGTGATCCGGAGAAAGTCGACGCTCGCCGTCTGCCGCACCTGCTCCGTCAGCTTCTGGAGGTCAGGGGTCAGCAGCGCCTTCTCAGCCGTGCCGCTCAGCGCGGCGATCAGCGCCTGCGCGACGTTGACGGCGGCCGGGTCGAGAGAGGTGGCCGAGGTATAGATGCCGCTTTCGGCGATCCGGCTCAACTGTGCCGCGGTGACCGCGTTGATCGTGCCGTCTTCCTGCGGGTGGCTCACGAAGCCCGTCCTCTCACTATCGCCGACCGAGCATGTGGGGCGGCCGGCACGTGCTGTCCGCCGGAGATCCCGGCATTTTCATGGTCTTTTTCTTCGCCGCGGCAAAGTGGATAGGGCGTGCGGAAGCGCATAAACCGCTCAGATGCGAGTCGGGTGCTCCCTGAGCGCCACGTGGCCAGGGGCCATCCCTGAAATAGGAGGAGGCCAATGTCTTCAGGTAAGCGGACTCCGGTCAAAGCTTGCGCACAAGCGGTCAAACCAGTCGATTCCCAGGTGATGTGTCCGTGGCAGCCGGCTTTCGTTTCGAGGTTCTTGCCGGTCCTCGGGGTCGACGTGTACCGGCGGCCGTCGTCGAGGACGTCGTCATCCATCCACGTGATGACGCTATCACGCAGCGTAGGCGTCGATGGTTGCCGCGATAGCGCAGCAGGCGGTCGACGCGGTGGAGATGGCATGCAAGGTGCCAGGTCACGATTACGCGCACGGCGAGGCATACCGCAGGACCCGGCCGGCTGGGCTCATGGATCGAATGAATGCCTGTTCCGCGGCGGTTTTTCCTTCTCCGGAGAGCTGAAGGCGTCGGCTACCCGAGAACGTATGAGGCGTCGGTGGCTACTGGTCGTTCTGCCGTCAATGCTGCTAAAATTTCGGGTGGGAATCACGCGGAGCAGACGCTACGAACATTCAAGAACTGACCGCGCCGATTTCACCCGGGTGAGCCTGGAGTGGCCCACAGCGCCGAGATCGGGGCGGCTCGCATGTGTGGGCCGAAGCGGAGCACCTCGCCGCCCGCATAGAGGACATAACCGGCGTGGAAACGGTCGCCGGTCTGCTCCGCCAGCTGGCGCAGCCCACGGAAGTCGTCGGCGCGTACCGTCTCGGCTGCTTTTACCTCGATGCCGACGATCTCGCCTGATGCCCGTTCCAGTACCGCGTCGACCTCGTGGCGATCCCGGTCCCGGTAGTGGAACAGCGACACCGGCTCCTCGGACCAGGTGAGCTGCCGGGCCAGCTCGCCGAGCACGAAGTTCTCGATGAGCGGCCCGACGGCGGCTGTCGGATGAGAAGCCCGCCGCAGCGACATGCCTGTCAGATGGCCGGCCAGCCCCGAATCGACAAATATTATCTTTGGTTTCGCGGTGGCACGGGCCGTCAGGTTCTTCGACCAGGCGGGAACCCGTCGGACGATGTATATGAGCTCGAGCGCCGCGAGATGTCTTCGGACGGTGGTGACAGGTACTCCGAGGTCGTTGCTGAGCCTGGCCGGTACGAGGATTCCTCCTGCCGTGGCGGCCAGCGCCTGAACAAGGCCGCGCAGTTCCGCGACCCGTTCGATCTCGGAGATCTGGCGGATGTCGCGTTTGATGAGATCCGATATGTACGAGTCGAAGAACCGTGCTCGCCGCCGGGCGTCGGCCCGGCGAACAGCCTCGGGGAACCCGCCTCGGAGCGCGCGCGCCACGTAGTCCGTACGACGCAGGTCACTGCGCGCCAAGGACGGTTCGGCGTCGGCGAAGACCGCGTCGACAAAACCGTCGGGCTCGCCGTCGATCTCACCCTGGGAGAGCGGCCACAGCTCGACGGTCTCGGACCTCCCGGGCAGCAGATCCGGAATGTCACGCAGTGCCCACAGCTGAGCGGACCCGGTGAGCAGGAAACGACCGGGGCGAGGATGCCGGTCGACCTCGTGCTTGATCGGAAGCAGCAGTTGCGGGACGCGCTGGATCTCGTCGATCATTACCAGGCCGTCATGGTTCACGAAGCCGGTGGGGTCGTACTCCGCGGCCGCCCGCACCGCGTCGTCGTCCAGGTAGAGCGCCCGCGCGTCGGCCCGCGCGTCGGCCGCCATCTGGGCGAGCGTACTCTTGCCGACCTGCCGCGCGCCGCCGACGACGACCACCCGGGTGTCCCCGAGTGCCGCCGACACAAGGTCCGTGGCATGTCTCGGGAAGAGGTCAGGACCCGGCTGCCCGGCTGTCATCCCAGCCTCCTCCGGTCGGCCCAAACACATGGTCGCGGTCAGTTTAACGCCATGGTCACGGTCGTTCCGCGACCATGGTCACGGTCAGTTTGAAGCCATGGTCACGGTCGTTTCGCGAGCATGATCGCGGTCGTTCCGCGGGCATGGACGTGACCGGTCTGACGTCCCGGCGTTTCCGGAGCGGCCCTGTCACGGCGGAGCCGGGTGAGGCTCAGAGGGGCTTGCGTGGTTCCGGCGAGGTGAGAGGCCGTGTATGGCGGGCATCAGGCCGTTTTTTGACGCTCCGTGCCACTGTCACCGACAGGAGAAGCGCGAGCGTGAGCACCATCCAGGCCGCGAGATAGCTGAAGGCGAGGGTGGGCGAGGCGATGGTGTACAGGAGGCCGGCGACGACGTTCGCGGCGAGGTTCCCGACCGCTTGGACGGTGGCGAGCAGCCCGAACGCCGACCCTCGGATCTCGTCGGGCGCGAGGGCCGCGACGGCCGCGTGTTCGGCGGTCTCCGCGCAGCCGATCCCGATTCCGGCGAGCACGAAGGCCACGCCGAGCAGCCAGATCACCGGTCCGGAGACCGCGAACAGCAGGTAGGAGACCAGAAACGTCGCTACTCCGACGGCGGTGACCAGGAGCGGGCCGTGACGGCCGATCCGGTCGGACAGCCCACCCGCGGGAAAGGACGCGGCCGTCGCGGCGATGTTGTAGGCGATGTACAGCGCGATCCCGATCCGGGTGGCCGCGTCCGTGTCGTGGCCGGCGGCCAGGAGATCGGTGGCGCGCAGGATCAGCAGGGTGCCCGCCACGTTGCCGACCTCGAAGGCGGTGAACCCCGCCAGCACTCGGCCGAGCTGCCCGCGCAGCACCGGCCGGATCTGGAACCGCAACTGGCGGCGCCCGGTGGCCCGTGGCAGCTTTGCCTGCCGGATCGCGTAGACGATCGCGAGCGCCGCCAGCAGACCGGGAACGACCGAGATCAGCACGGCGGCGCGCACGCTGACCAGCGACACCAGACCGAGCGCCAGCAAGGGGCCGATGATCGCGCCGAGGTTGTCCATGGTCCGTTCAAACCCGTAGGCCCGGCCGTAGGCGGTGGCGGGCACCACGTCGGCGAGCAGCGTGTTGCGGGCCGGTACTCGCAGTCCGCGGGCCGCCCAGGCACCAGCCCGCAACATCCCCGCCTGGGCTACGGAGGTGGTCGCCCCGATCAGTGCGGAGAACACCGCCGTGGTGGTGTAGCCGCCGACCGCGACCGCGCGCCGCCGGCCGGGATCGTCCGCCAGCGCGCCGCCGACGAACCTGCCCGCCCCGGCCAGCCCTTCCGACACTCCTTCGATCGCGCCCAGTGCCGCGGCCGGCGCGCCCAGGGTCGTGGTGACAAAGCTCGCCATCAGCGAGGTCGGCACCTCATGCCCGACATCGGCGAGGAAGCTCGCCGTCCCAATCCCTCCGACACCTGGTGTCAGCCATGGCCGCCGCCCCGAGGCGATAGATGTCTCGGCAGGGGTTTCGGCTGGCGCTGTACCGATCTCAATATTCTCAATCGCACCCTCACCGGCGACCCGTGCCCGCCGCCGGTCCGCCATAGTGATCACTCCGGCATCCGCCAGATAGCGGTAGGCCCGCACCACCGTCGACGTCGTTCCCAGCGTCCGGGCGTACTCCCGCACGCCGGGCAACTCGTCACCCGCTGTGATCTCCCCCGACCGCACACGACGAGCCAAATCATCGGCAATCTGCATATAACGGGCCATGGCTGCCAACTCTATGATCATCGGGCCGTCCGAGGCGCCGGCACCGGCGTGCGACGAAGAAGTCCCGCCGATCAAGGGCTGCTATGGCATCTGTTCCACGTCTTTCAGCGATCGCGTCCTGTCGCCGTACGCAGGATCTCGCCGGCGAGGGTCTCACCAGGGGAACTGGACGACTAATTTGGCCTAGGCCAGGTGTCAGGCAACCACTTGTGTACTTGTTCTGGCAAGCGGGGGTGGAGGGCGGGTGTGAAGGGGAGGCAACATAATATTGAGAAAATAAATGGCTACTACAACAGCCGTTTATGTACTCGTTCCGGAATCGGTGTGGGTGGTGGGTGATCAGCTCGCGTTGTGTGGTTTCTGTTCCTGGTCTGGTCTGTGGTCAGGGGCGGGTAACGGGAGCGACCTGGAGCAGGTGTTCGAGGCCGGTGAAGTCGCCTGGGTTGATCGTGTACAGCGGTAGGTCGTTGGCGATGGCCACGCAGGCGATCAGGAGATCGGCCAGTCGCCGTCGGGGAGTCCGGTTCGCGGCGAGGCCGGCGGCGTACACCGGGCCGTAGTGCCGGGCTGCCTCCGCGTCGAACGGCAGCGGGTCGTAGGCGGCCTCGACTCGTTGCAGCCGTCCGATCCGCACCGCGCGTTCGACCGGGTCGTCCGTCGCGTGCGGGCCGGCGGTGAGTTCGGCGAGCGTGATCGAGCTGATCGCCGTCTCGATCGGCAGTTCGCCCGGGTCCACCCGTGGGAGATGGACGATCACATTGGTGTCGAGCAGCCCTCGGCTGTGGCGTTCGGGGCGCTCACTCACCCAGAAGCCCCTGATCGACGACACCGTCGAGGTCGGCGAAGAACCGGTCGGCGTCGAGTGGCGCCTCGTGCGCGAACATCGCGAGAACCTGTGCCGCCGGGACGAAGGTCCGGCGTCGGAGCGGGACCAGTTCCGCGACCGGGCTGCCGTTGCGCGTGACGACGAACGTCGAGCCCTGCTCGACGGCGCGGAGAATCCCGCCGGAGTCGTTACGGAGCTCCCGCTGGGTGATCTCACGTGAGACAGGCTGGACCATGTTCATGATCCTAGCATCATGTGCTACGAGATGCTACGCACGGCTACGCCTCAGGTCGGGGTCTCCGCTGAACTTGGGATGGTTCATCGTTGGGAGTGAGCGCCATGCGATGGTCGATTCGAGGTTCGTCACGCCTCCCTTGCGACGGCCTGAATGTCGGTGGCTCAGCCCGGCCCCGGCTCGGATTTCCAGGCCGCGGCCAGATCCGCGGGTTTTACCCTGATATCCGGGTCCACCACCAGCTTCAGTCCGCGCCACGCGCACCGCCCCCGTCCTCGGCCATGCCGGGTCAACCCGGTTGAGATCGACGAACTTTACCGTCGGCGGCCAAACCGCCACAGCGACACCCGCGAGCCGTGCCGGGAATCGGGGGGTCTGTCAGTGGGGCGCTGGTCTTCTTCGACGTCGCCGACACCGGAGCTGAGGCCCTGGCCGCTCAACTGAGCGAAGCTCTGAATGCGCTCGGATGGCATGCGGATCCGTACACCACCCAGGACTAACGCTGGGTGCCGCCGGGGTCGGGTGGGGTGGTCCGGGGGTCGGAGTGGTGTCGGCCGGTGATGATCCAGGCGCCGGCAACTGTCAGGAGGGCGAACAGCAGGAGCCCGGCGCCGAGGAGGACGAGGAGGAGCGCGCGATCACGCAGGGGCAGGGTGCCGGTGAGGGTGATCTGGAGTGAGCCGACGGCGAACGCGATGGCCGCGGTGAAGACGGTGACGAGTTCGACGGCGCGGATGGCGGAGGTCTGGAGGGTCCGGCGGAGGTCCCGGTTGGCGGTGTCCTGGTCACGCCAGCGGGTCTGCTGGTCGCTGCTCCAGGCGGCGCGGTCGAGCCCTTCCAGGATCGTCGCCCGCTCCCGTAGGTACTGCCCCTGGAGCAGTTCGTGGCTGATCCTGGCGCCGATCGCGGGCAGGAGCCGCAGCGCGGTGTCGATGGTGGCCAGCGCGTCGGTGTAGTCGCCGCACATGCGCTGTCCGCTGGCGAGGCGGAACCGGAAGAGGTGGTCGTCGGGGTACTCCGCGACGGCCTCGGCGGAGTGCCGGCGCAGCTGTTCGCCTTGGCCGGGGAACGGCGGGGCGGCCCACAGGGCGTTGAGGCAGACGTCGACGACGGCGCGGGGGCGGGGCGCCGCGCTCCAGGCGGTGCCGAGGAGCTCGAGCGCGTGACTGGTGGTGATGGTGCGGCTACCAAAGGCGGCGAACGCGCGTAGACCCGTGAACAGCGGGTCGTCGCGGTGCTGGCCGGCGGCGACAGCGAGCAGGGAGGATTCGAGGAACTGGTGGAGTTCGTCGAACCAGAAGTTCGCGCGCAGCTTGCCGGCGTGGTAAAGCGTGGCGAAGTAGCAGATGTCGGTGGAGCCCTGGAAGGTCTCGACGATCCGGCCGGTGGCGAGGGTGAGGTCGTGGCGGGACTCGACGGTGTCCTTGGTGATGAAGGCGTATCCCAGCGACCACTTCTCGATGATGTCCGGACGGGCGGACGGGCGGACGGGCGGGTCGGTGTGGTCGTGTAGCCAGCGGGCGCAGCAGGCCGCGACCTCGACGGTGGGCTGGTGGAGCAGCCGGCGCCGCCAGTACCGGTCAGCGCAGATCAGCCAGGGGTCGGTGACGAAGTCCGCCGACGGGACGCGGAAGGGGGGCTCGACGTCCGCGTCGATCAGTTCGGCGGCGACCTCCTCGCAGACCCGGTCCAGCTCGCGGGAGTCGGCTGAGGCCACCCGACCGAGTCGCGTGTTGATCGATGCGACGTCCATGTGCCCCCTCCGTTGGATCTTATCGGCATATCTATCACACGAATTCGGCTCGGACTGATACATATTGCGAACATGTGGGTGGATGTGGTCACCGCGGTACACGCCGAGTACGCCGGATACCTGCCGGCGGCGTGGGACTCGCTGCACCGCCAACGCCATCCCCACTGGACGTGGCGGGTCCAGGTCGACGGGCCTCCCGGGGAGGTTCTCGACGCGCTGGCCGCCTGCGGAGCGGCGGACGACGGCCGGGTCCGGATCGCCGCGCACAGCACCGAGGAAGGCCCCGCGGTCACCCGCAACATCGCCCTCGGCTCGTGCACCGCGCCGCTGGTGCAGAACCTCGACGCCGATGACGAGCTCGAACCCGGCGCGCTCGCAGCCCTCAGCGGCGCGCTCGCCACCCACGCCCACGCCGGCTACGCGGTCGGCCACGCCCGCGACCTGCACGCTGACGGGACCCTGCACACCTTGCCGTTGGCCGTGCCCGCCGGACCGCTGGCACGCGGAGCGCTCGCCGTCGCCTGGGCGTCCGCCCTGCCCGACCGCACGCTGCCACCCGTACATCCGGCAGGGGTGATGTGGCGGCGGAACCTGCTTCTCGCCGTCGGGGGATGGGCCGCGCTGCGCGGCGTCGAGGACACCGCGACCCTCATCGCCGGCTCCGCGCTCGCCACCGGCATTCTGCTCGACGTCCCAACGTTGCGCTACCGCCGCCACGACGCCCAGCGTTCCCGCCAGAACAGCAACTTTTCGGGGGGGGGGTCTCAGTATTTGCTTATTTGGCAGCGCGCCTCCCTGCTCGCGGCCGGACCTCCCTGGGAAGAGTGGGACTGAGGGTTTCACCCCGACGTCCGGGTCCACCACCAGCTTCAGTCCGCGCCACGTGCACCGCCCCCGTTCTCGTCCATCCCGGGTCAACCCGGGTTGAGATCGACGAATTTTACCGTCGGTGGCCATATCGCCACAGCGGCACCCGTATGCCGTGCCGGGAATCGAGTGCCTTTGCCGCGAGGAGCACCTTCCGCTGCTTTCGGACCGTCGGAGGTGCGAGGACGCCCACGTGCCGAGATGCTGAGGTGCACGGCCCGGTCGGCCGGTTGGCCGGTTGGGCTGGTCGGCCGGTTGGGCTGGTCGGCCGGTTGGCGGACGAGCGCGGCCACTGCCGGCGGTGAGGATGCGCGGTCTGGAGGGGGCCATGCCCAGGAGCCGACGCGCGCGCGGTGACGGGCGTACCCCTCGGCCATCCGACGGCGCCGGCAGCGCCGGCGGAGCCGCCAACGTCCGTGGCGTCGGCGGTGCCGCCGCGGACCGGATACGGCGGCTGTTCGGGCGGATGGCGACGGCTGTCCGGCCTGTTCGGGCGCGGCTGCGGGGCAGCGCGGCGGAGGATCTGGCATCCAGGCTGCGTCAGGGTGATCTGATCAACGGTGCGATGAACCTCGCCGCGCTCATTCTGATGATGTTCTTCCCGTTCATCATCGCGCTGGCCGCGTTGTCGCCGTTGCGCTCCGGGGGCGCGGCAGAAGTGATCATCAGGCGGATGGGCCTGAGCCAGGAGGCCGCGCAGGCCGTCGAACGGCTTTTCGCGCCACAGGACGGGACGGTCCGCAACGGCTGGTCGATACTGGGCGCGCTCTGGCTGATTCTCGGCGGCCTGAGCCTGGCCACGACCGTGCAGTCCGTCTATGTCAGGGTTTTCGGGCTTCGGCCGCTCGGGCTTCGCGGTGTCCCGGCCCAGGTCGGCTGGCTCTGCGGGCTCATTGTCTTTCTCGCCGGCACCACCACTGCCGGGGCGCTGCTCACCGGCACCATTCCCGGTCAGATCGGCTACGGCCTGCTCAACACCGCGGGGCTGTTGCTCTTTCTCTGGGCCGGTACCAGGATTCTCACTCTCGGCCGGCTCGGGTGGCGCGAGGTCTGGCCGGCCGCCGCGTTCACGACGGTCGGCCTGACTGGCCTGGGCGTGGTGGGCAGACTGACCTTTTCCGCGTCCATCGTCTCGAACGAGCGGAACTACGGGAGTATCGGCGTCGTTTTCACGATTCTTTCCTGGCTGATCGGTTTTGGTGTTGTTCTCACCGGAGGGGCGATCGTCGGAATGTGGCACAACGAGACGCGGAAACCGGCCGCCCATACCATGACGAGAACACGTGCCAAACGGCATTCTGGCGGCGGCGGCCGGAATCAGAATCGGGAGTCCTGACGTGACCAGGTGCCAGGGCGGGCGTGCCGACCGATGACCCGCCGGACTGCCGGGAACCAGGGCCCCGGCGCCAGGGCGGGAGGAGCCGTCGCGGCGGGCCGGGCGGTTCTCCCCACGCTGGCGGCGGCGCAGTTCCTCATGACCCTGGACAGTTCGGTCATGAACGTGTCGATCGCCACCGTGGCCGCGGACGTCGGTACCACGGTGACCGGAATCCAGACCGCCATCACCTTCTACACCCTGGTGATGGCCGCATTCATGATCACCGGAGGCAGGCTGGGGCAGATCCTCGGGCATCGGCGCGTGTTCACCCTCGGCTGCGTCGTCTACGGCTGCGGGTCGCTGACGACCTCCGTCGCCGGGAACCTCGCCGTCCTCATGTTCGGCTGGTCGTTCCTCGAAGGGGTCGGCGCCGCGCTGATCATGCCCGCGGTCGTCGCCCTCGTCGCGTCGAACTTCCCGCCCGGGCAGCGGCCGCGCGCCTACGGGCTGGTCGCCGCCGCCGGCGCGATCGCAGTCGCGGCGGGCCCGCTCGTCGGCGGCCTGTTCACCACCTATCTGTCCTGGCGCTGGGTTTTCGCGGGCGAGGTCCTCGTGGTGGGCGTCATCCTGTGGCTGACCCGGGGGATGGCGGCTACGCCTCCGACGACGGCACCTCCGACGACAGCGCCTCCGACGACGGCGGCTGGCGGGCGTCTCGATCTCGTGGGCACCGCGCTGTCCGCGACCGGCCTGGCTCTCGTCGTGTACGGCGTCCTGCGGTCGGGGAGCTGGGGTCTGGTCCGGCCGGCGCCCGGCGCACCCGTCTGGCTGGGGCTCTCGCCCGTGATCTGGCTGATCCTCGCCGGCGGGGCCATCCTGCGGCTCTTCGTCTGGTGGCAGGAGCACCGGCTCGCCCGACGCGCCGCCGTGCTGCTCGACCCGGCACTGCTTCGCGACCGGACGCTACGGGCCGGACTCACGTCGTTCTTCTTCCAGTACCTGCTCCAGGCGGGTCTTTTCTTCGTGGTGCCGCTGTATCTGTCGGTGGCGCTCGGGCTTTCGGCGGTCGCGACCGGCGTCCGTCTGCTGCCGTTGTCCATCGCCCTGCTGGTAGCCGCCGTCGGTATTCCCAGCGTCTTTCCACGTGCCTCGCCCCGGCGCGTTGTCCGGAGCGGTTTCCTCGCCTTGTTCACCGGTATAACAATCATGATTGCCGCGCTCGACGTCGGCGCCGGGCCGGAGATCGTGACATGGCCGATGCTGCTCGCGGGCCTCGGAGTGGGCGCGCTCGCGTCGCAGCTTGGCAGCGTCACCGTGTCCGCGGTCGCCGACGAGCGCAGCGGTGAGGTCGGCGGGGTGCAGAACACGGTGACGAACCTGGGCGCCTCGATCGGTACCGCGGCGGCCGGCGCGGTGCTCGTCTCCGTGCTGACCACGTCGTTCCTCACCGGCGTCCAGCAGGACCCCGCCGTGCCGGCGGACCTGGCCGCGCACGCCGAGGTGCGACTGTCCGAAGGCGTCCCCTTCCTGTCCGACCAGGACCTGAAGACCCGCCTCGACGAGGCCGGCGTCCCACCGGACACCGCCAAGGCGATCACCACCGCCAACGCGGACGCCCGCATCGACGGCCTGCGCGCCTCCCTTTCGCTACTCGCCGTAATCGCCCTGGCCGCCCTGTTCCTCACCCGCCGCATCCCGTCCCGGCAACCAGTCCCGTCACCGACGCCCAACCAACGCGAGAAAAAGAGATCATGATAACGACGGGAAATTGATGCTCGTAGTTTCTGCAAAATTTCGTCTTGAAAAAATCTTGATGGGTTCCGGGGTTCAGCCGGGGGCGTCGCGGCATGGATTGGCCTGGACTGTGCTGTTTGTGTCCTGGCGGTAGGCGCCGCAGGCGGCCACCGTCACCTGATTTTTGCCTGTCTGATATACTAAGATGAGGGTCTTGTCTACGGGAGGCTGGTTGACGCCAGCCGCATAGTTGATATATCCGGTTGCGCCATTGAAATTTATTCCTCCGGTTGGGAGGGAATACTTCATGGTTTTGACGTCCGCTCTCTCGTTGCTGCCGTAGGTGATGTCGGCGACCCGGGAAAGTGCATGAAAAGCGTCATATGCCACTGCTGAGGTTCCGTTGTTGATCCAGGGATCCTCGCCCTTGGTTGTATCTTTGACGAAAGTGTTATATTTTTCGATAAAGGATTTGGTGGCGCAGCTGATGCGGGCGTCAGCTGCGGGAAGTCGGTGTGCGGAGTAGTAGAGTCGAAGCCACCTATTTTTATTAAACACACCTGCCTGGACGCCACTGGCCAAATCGTCGCCGCCGAGCACGGTGACACTACGAGTGGTGCAGGTGCCCTGAGTATCGAAGCTTGTGGCGAACGCGATGAAGTCTTGTGCACGGCTGGTCCAGTAGACGATGGTCGTAGGCTGTGCTGATATCTCCTGGCAAATCCGGTCTGCCAGTTCGGTGGCGTCGGTGTACGTGAGAGTGCCGGGTGGAGGATCCCCAGGGCTGGGGTTTTTCTGAGTAAAGTTAATTTTCCTTTTCTGTCCCTTAAAGTTGATCTCAAACTGTGTCGCGAGACTTTTGCTGTAAAGGTCTTCGTGGTCCTCGATGATGAGGGCCCTTTCGGCTTTAACACATCGACTGCTGTCGCTGGACTGGGCAATGGTGCGTTCTGAGGTGGCGAAGTTCGCTGCTATCGCGGCCTGGCGGCTATTGAGTGGCGCGGCAGGCCAGTAGGTCGATTCGCCGAGCATTTCGTCGGCCGTGGCGCTAGTGCTGATGGTCAGGATTCCTGCCTTGTCGAGTATCTTGAGAGCCTTTTTGGTCTCATCCCTGCTCTGCGCGTAGCCGAGGACGCCGATAACCTGTTTGTAGTCTTCATTGTTGTCTGGATATGGCGTCCAGCTCTGGATTTTCTCGACCAGTTCCTGCGCTTTCTGTTCGGCATCACGGAAGGCCGGTCCGGTCCCACGGACGTCGACCAGCAGGGGGATTTGGTGAAGGTCGGCGTTCGCGTCCTGGTTGAGCTTGCGCTGCCAAAGGGCGATGCCGCGCAGTTCCGGGATGACCCCGTCGAAGATGGTGTCAGCAGTGCTTGTCGGAGGGTTTGACAGGAAGGCCACAACGGTACGGACGGTTCTACCGCTCCTGAAAAATTCTATTGCGCGCTCGTTCTCCTGCTGAATCGCCCCGAGCGCCGCGTTGTACCAGCCGATGGGGTCTGTGGTTACTGGGTTGCTGGGTGCTGGCGCGGTCACCCTACCCGCCACTGGCTCAGGGCCACCGGACACAGTCGTGCGGCTCGCCCCGCCATGGTGGGAGGGTGCTTGCTAGGGCCAAAAGTAGTATAGCTTTAACGGTAATCAGCGCGTTTACCGTCCGCCAATCCAACCGGAAGGTCTTCGGCTCCACGCGGCGGATGGGCAACCCAGGCAGGCTGAAGGACTCGTCGCTGATCGGCACGAGCACGGGGTATCCGAAACCCGGTTCGCTGTCCGGTTCGTGGAGCAGGTAACCAGCCGCTCCAAGGGTGACCTCCCGGAGCGGTCCGATCTGGTCGAGTAGAGCATCAGACGGCTGGCCAATCGCGATCACCAGAGGACCTGGCGCATGCGCGCTCTTCCGCATCTCGCAGAACGCGGAAAGAAATCGCTCGACGCGTGCTACTTCTGCGGCCTGCGATGCCTCGCCGTGGGGCAGCGGTACCAACAGGACGGGACGGGCCGTACGACGGCGTCTCCTGGGTTGCAAACCTCTCGTCGGTGGATTGGACAGATCCTCCAGCAGCGCCCTCAGTAGCAGTTGTTCCAATGCCGCCATCGCCTCTTCGCGACGATCCCCTGCTCCGGCCACCAGACGGGGGACCTGCCGCTTCGACAGGTCGTCCAGCACCCGGAAGACATCCTTGTCAGCCCTCTCCTGAGCACCCAGCCATCTGCGACGCTCGCGCCATCTCAACAGTCGGACGGGCCGGATGAGCTGATGCGTCTTGCGCCAAGCCCACCATCGCCGGGGCAGAGAACGCGTAAGTGAGGTGGTCCCCGTTCTTCGGACAGTGATCCCTATGTGGGATAATTGATCCGTGAGCGGAGGAGATTGATGACTGAGTCCCGGAGGCGGTTCACGCCCGAGTACAAGGACGAGGCAGTGAAACTCGTCATCGATTCGGGTCGGCCGGTATCGGCGATCGCGAAGGACCTCGGTATCAACGAGGGAACCCTGGGGAGCTGGGTGGCCACCTGGCGTCGGGCCCACCAAGGCGAAGAAGAACCGCTGTCGATGTCCGAGCGTGCCCGGCTACGGGAGCTGGAGAAGGAGAACCGGGAACTCCGGATGGAGCGCGAGTTCCTCTCAAAAGCGGCAGCCTTCTTCGCGCAACGCCATCAGTGATCGATAAGTTCGAGCTGATCGCCGCGGAGAAGGACAACTACCCGATACGCAAAATGTGCCAGTGGCTCGTGGTGTCGACGTCCGGTTTCTACGACTGGTACCAGCGACCGGTGTCGTCCCGGACCCGCCGGCACACCACCCTGGACACCCAGGTGCGGGCGTTGTTCGCCGCCTCGCGCCAGACCTACGGCGCGCGGCGGATCGCCGCCGCTCTGACCGCGTCGGGCCAGCCCACCTCGGTCCGCCTCGCCCGACGGATCATGCGCCGAGCAGGGCTGAAGGCCTGCCAGCCCAGGGCCTACCGCCGCACCACGATCCCCGGCCAGGCGCCGGTGCCCACCGACCACGTCCGCCGCGACTTCACCGCCACCCGCCCCGGGGCCAAGCTCGTCGGTGACATCACCTATGTCCGTACCGGCGAAGGCTGGCTGTATCTCGCCACGGTCATCGACTGCTATTCACGGAAGGTTCTCGGCTGGTCGATGGCCAGTCACATGCGGACCGAACTCGTCGTCGACGCATTCACCATGGCCGCGTCCCGCACCACCCTTGCACCGAACGCGGTTTTTCACTCGGATCGCGGTACGCAATACACGTCCGACGCCTACCATCGCACGCTGGCACGACACGGCGTGCGACCTTCCGTAGGCGCCACCGGAGTGTGCTGGGACAACTCCGCCGCCGAATCCTTCTTTGGCACCCTGAAAAACGAACTCGTCTATCGGGAAATTTACCTAACCCGTCGTGCCGCCCGCAGTGCGATCGCCGAGTACATCGAAGTCTTCTACAACCGGCAGCGACTCCACTCCACCCTCGGCTACCACACCCCGGAACACGTCGAACGTCTCTACCTGACGAGTCGGACATCAATACCAGAGGCGGCGTAAAGCTGATATAGTCCAGTTATCGCGTGTCCGTAGAATGGGCAGCACCTCAAAGGGGCAGCCATAGCAGACGCAATGCCAGGGCGACTATAGGGGGCCCCTCGGGCGGAGCTTCTCCACCGCCGATGGCCCACAGGAGGCCCGGCAATCCCCCTTCCTGCACGCGCTTCTCGTAGGCGGAGTCACGCAGACTCCGCGGGCCATCGGCTGGCCCGGCTCCCCCGGCCTGCCGCTGGATGTCCCTGACTACGCCTCGCAGCAGCGTGAACTGCGGGAAACGATCAGGCGTCATGTGTCGGGGCATGCCAGAAGCGAGTAGATCGCCCGCCTGTTCGGCGAGTAGAGGTTCGCCGATCTCTGCATCGAGTACCGCGTGTGGTACCAGTTTCCCGTGCAGGTTGATCGGCTCCAGCAGCGCCGTCACGACCTTGCGAACCCGCTGGTTGTACTCAGCTCCTTCGCCTTGCACCTGAAGGATGAAGGTAACTAGTCAGGTAGTTTTTGATCTTGAGTTAGCTGATCGCGGGCATCCAGGGACGGCCCTCGGCAAGTTGGACGAGAGCGTCGAACAGGCTGATGCCGTGTTTGGTGGCGGTGGACAGGTAGCTGCGGATCGCGCAGAACTGGCGGGCGCCGGTGAGCGTGCGTAGGCAGCCGGGTACCTTCTGCCGTAGTTTGATCATGCGGATGTCGCGTTCGGAGCCGTTGTTGTCCGCGGGAACCCGCCAGTCGCGGGTGAACCGAAGGTAGTCGGCTTCGCGGTCGACGAGCCGGCAGGCCAGGGCATGGCGTGCGGCCATGAGTTTCGTGCCGCGCGGCGAGGTCTGGAGGGTTCCCACTTTCGTGGACAGTCCTAACTATGCAGCACGAAGTGTTTGTCCGTCAAATTCTTCCTCGAACTCGACAGGCGTGAGATAGCCGATCGAGGAGTGCAACCGCTGCCGGTTGTAGTAGATCTCGACATATTCGAAGATCCCCGCCCGGACGCGGTCTATGGTATCGAACGGGTGGAGGTGGACGAACTCCTTCTTGAGGGTGGCCCAGAAGGACTCCGCCGCGGCGTTGTCGAAACAGATCCCGGTACGGCCGACGGAGTTTCGGACGTTGTTGTCGCGACAGAAGGCGACGAACTCACGGCTGGTGTACTGACCGCCTCGGTCGGCGTGGAATATGACGCCGCCGGGTGGCCGCCGGCGGGTGACGGCCATACGAAGCGCGTCGAGAACGAGTTCGGTGCGCATGTGATCGGCGACCGCCCAGCCGACGATCTTCCGAGAGAACGCGTCGATGACGGAGGCCATGTACACCCAGCCATCCCAGGTGCGAATATATGTTATGTCGCCGTACCACAACTGGTTCGGTGCGGACGCGGCGAAGTCTTGGCCGACAAGATCAGGCAGCGATGAGGAGTCCGCGGCCTGCACCGTCGTCACCGGCCGGCGGGGACGCGGATGCACGCTGACCAGGCCCATCGTCGCCATCAGCCGCTGGACCCGCTTGTAGGCGACGGCGACGCCCTGGCGGCGGATCTCGTGGAAGATCCGCCGCACGCCGTACCGCCCCTCGTGACGGTCGAAAACAGCTCTGATCATGGTCGACAAGGTGGCGTCGTCCTTCTCCCTCCGAGACGGGCCGCGTTTCTTCCACGCATAGTAGCCCTGTCGGGACACGTCGAGTTTCTTGCACATGTAGTCGACGGGAAAGGTGTTCGCGCCGTCGGCGGACACAGGCTTCTTCGGAGCGTGTATCGAGATGAACTCGAACTTTACTTCTGCTCGCTCGCGAAGAAGCTCGCCGCTTTTTTTAGGAAGGCGATGTCCATTTGCGCCTGCGCGTACTTCTTCCGGAGCTCCTCAAGTTCCGCGCGCTCCGACACCGACAGCGGCCGCTCCTCGGTCTCGCCGTTCTCCTTCGCCTTCTTCACCCAGTTTCCCAACGTGGTCTCGTGGATACCCAGACTCTTCGCGACCTCGGTCACCGACCGGCCCGAGTCGAGCACCAACCTTACTGCCTCGGATTTGTACTCCTGGGTGAACTTCCGGCGAGCTGACCCCATGACGCTCCTTCCCTATGGACAGCGAACCTCAGGTTCGCTGTCCACGGAAGCGGGATCACTCCAGGTGGCCTTGCTGTCGTGGGAGGAGAGGTTGTCGGTGACCACGTGAATCTCCCCGGTGGGGTTGGCCTCCTCCACCAGGTGCAGGAAGCGCTGGTAGTAGGTGCTGTTCCGGGACGGCGCCGTACAGGTGACCTCGTGGCCGTCGCGGACGCGCAGGCCCCCGTAGACCCAGGTCTTCTCCGGACCCCGACTGTAGTCGATCTCGTTCTTGATGCGGTGGCCGTCGGGTGACCAGCCGGGGGCGGGGGGAAAGGCCCGGGGGATCACCGGGCCGAGCTCGTCGGCGCAGACGACCGTCGCGTCGTCGGGCGGCTGGGTGTAGAGCTCGACGACCGTCGTTCTTTTGGGGCGAACTGCGGATCGGTGCTGGTGGCCCAGGAGCGGGTACGGCGCCAGCGGACCCGCTCGGCGCGCAGGATCCGCCGCACCTGGCTGCGTCCCACCGCAATGCCCTGGACGCGGGCTGTCTCCGCCAGGGTGTCCAGCGTCCACTGCGCGCACCCGTCGGTGTCGGCGGCGACCAGCGCGCCGCCCGGTGTGCGCTCGGGCCGGCCCGGCGGGATGGAGCGGGCCAGCGCGATGATCTGGGAGCGTTCGGTCTGGCTGAGCCGGCGGGGACGGCCGGGTATCGGCCGGTCGGCCAGCCCGTCGAGGCCGTCGGTGTTGAACCGGTGCAGCCACCGCCGCACCGTCTTGGGATGACACTCCAGTTCGGTGGCGATCTGTATGGTGCGCTGGCCGGCCCAGCTGGCCGTGATGATCCTGGCGCGCAGGATCCAGTCGGCCGGGGCGTGCCGGGCACCCGCCAGCTGACGGATCTTTTTCTCCTCGGCCGGGTCCCGGGGCGGCCGTGCGGAGAGGAAGGCGGGCATGACGTGCTCCCTGGTCAAAGCGAGCTGATACCCCGGTTCGCCCGATCTACCCCGGCCTTGAGGAACCCAGCACTAGTGTCCTGAGTCGTTGATTCGTGTGCAGATAGAATGGGCTGGTGCCTGGCCCGAGCGCGGATCCCATCGAGTTGTCGTCTGCTGAGCGTGCGGTGCTGGAGGGCTGGGCCCGACGGCGGAAGACCGCGCAGGCGCTGGCGTTGCGCTCGCGGATCGTGCTGGCCTGCGCGGACGGTGGGACGAACTCGGGGGTCGCGGCCGAGCTCGGGATCACCCGGGGAACGGTCGCGAAATGGCGGGAGCGGTTCGCGGTCGACCGGCTGGAGGGCCTGTCAGACGAGGCACGTCCGGGAGCGCCTCGGAAGGTCACCGACGCCCAGGTCGAGGCGGTGATCGCGAGGACGTTGGAGGAGAAGCCACCGAACGGCGATACCCATTGGACATCGCGGTCGATGGCGAGGGCCAGTGGGCTGTCGCAGTCGACGGTGTCACGGATGTGGCGGGCGTTCGGGTTGAAGCCGCATCTGGTCGAGACGTGGAAGCTGTCCACCGACCCGCTGTTCGTGGACAAGGTCCGTGACGTGGTCGGGGTCTACCTCGACCCGCCGGAGAAGGCGATCGTGCTCTGCGTCGACGAAAAGTCGCAGGTGCAAGCTTTGGATCGCACGGCACCGGTGCTGCCCCTGATGCCGGGTACCCCGCAGCGGATGACCCACGACTACGTCCGCCATGGCACGACCAGCCTGTTCGCCGCGCTCGACCCGACGTCCGGGTCGGTGATCGCGCAGACCTTCCGGCGGCACCGTCACCAGGAGTTCCTGCGCTTCCTCAAGCTGATCGACTCCTCGGTCCCGAAGGGCTACGACCTGCACCTGGTCCTGGACAACTACGCCACCCACAAGACCCCGGCGGTGAAGAACTGGCTGCTGCGCCACCCCCGCTTCCACCTGCACTTCACCCCGACCTCGGCGTCGTGGATGAACCTGGTCGAGCGCTGGTTCGCGGAGCTGACCACCCGCAAGCTGCGCCGATCGACGCACCGCTCGGTCGTCGAACTCGAAGCCGACATCCGCCGATGGATCAACGCCTGGAACAAGGACCCGAAGCCGTTCGTCTGGGCCAAGACCGCCGACGAGATCCTCGAGACCCTCGCCGCCTACTGCCAGCGAATCAACGACTCAGGACACTAGGACGTGGATTTATCGATGTTGATCGGGAGCGTGTGCTGGTCGACGGTACGGGGCGGGTGCGTCTGGACCCGAACGGTTCGGAAATGCTGGTCACCTATTCTGTTGACCATGTCCTTTTCCTGGACTGGTTGGAGCGGCAACTGCGCGAGGCGGGTTTCTCTCGTGATGCCGGCCGCGGTGGCCCGCCAGTCTAAAATCGGCGGTGTCGGGCATCGGCCGCGTGGAGTGGTTTTGTGGGCGAGGCTGATTCAGTCGGCGTTGGTGACTTGTTCGCTGGTCTCGTAGTCGATGGACTGTTCTGCCAGCCATGTGGTGAACCTGTCGGCGATCGTGGTTCCCTCGTCGTTTTCCTCCGTGCCGATGATCGTGCGTACGGCCTCGATGAGGAGGCGGTCTTCGTCCAGCGGCCGGATCGGGTAGCCCTGCCATTCCTCGGGAGTGGTGGGGATTCCGGTGTCGGCCAGCCAGGTGTGTAGCGCTGCGGTGTCGGTGAACAGATCCCGGAGGGCTGCCCGTAGTACCCGTGGTACGTGTTCGGTTCTGACGGTCCACGTCCGACGGTACTCGGCGGCATCTTCCTCTATGATCATTTCTACGACGCGGCCCGAGGTGCGGCAGTGTAGCGTCAGGTCGCCGCCAGGAGGTCGTTCGAGGGTGACGTCCTCCGCGGACCATCCGTTCTCGTCCATGAGCCGGGTGAACACGGTAACGGTTCGCATGTCATAGTCGGGCATGCGACTAGTATCGTGCACCTCCCGAGTGGGCGGTTCCTCAGCGTCCGCATGTCTTCGTCAAGAAAAATTTCTGGGCGGGCATCGTGTGGGTGGGGGCGTCCGTTGGTCGGTGGTTTCTACCCGTGGTGTGCTGAGCGGATTGGTTGATGATGGTGGGTGTTGGTAAGATCTGCCGGTTTCTGCAGAGTAACAGTGATCGGCGGCAGATCTTCGCGGTTGTCACCGGTGACGGGTTGGCGGTTGCCTTCGGCCCGTTGGCCTTGGACCAGATTTACGCGGGTCTCTATACCGAGCCGTATCCGACTCGGTGGCATCCGCGGGGAGACGAGGCTCTGGCCGCCGAGCTGGCTGCCCGCGCGGGTGACTTTCATGACCTGGATGACTTCTACCGCTTCTATGGGTACTCTGCAGAGCTGATCGACTGGGTCGAGGCGACCCCGCTGAACATTCCGACGGAGGGCATGAGCGGGGATATGGATGGTGGGTGGGAGGAGTCGGAGGCCGTCGAGCGATTCGGTCTTGATCGGGAGCGGCTGGTTGATGCCGCGTTCCGGGAGGGGATCGTCCCGGGTGCTTTTGATCCTGCCGGCGATCCGCTGTACCATGTTATGTTCGTTACTAATTGGGCGGTTGTCGACCCGTCCGGCAACGTCCGGATCAATCCGAAGGCGTATCGTTTCAAGGCGTGGCTGTCGCTGGAGAACTGATCAAATTGGGGAGCGTCTCGGAACGGGGTGGGCCGTGGCGGTCAGCGTCGCCTGACACGTCGGGAAGCCCGAGGCCCGCTGATCGACAATTTCGTCGTCGATCGTGAGGACGCACTCCGTCGAGGGAAATTGGACGGCCAGTCCGGCGAGTGTCGCCGGCTCGGGAACGGCGGTACCGGAGATCGCCACCAGCATGACATCGGGATACCGCACGGTGATCTGTCGGAACCAGGTCGGTGCAATGCTCTCATCGTGCTGCTGCTTCCCGGTGGCGTCGGTGTAGTTCAGATAGATCTCGAAGCCGGGCCCGCCCCGCAGGTATATCTGGTAGAAGATGACATGATCCACTTTTTCTTCGCGGTGGGGAGCTGGCCCACCCCTGTCGCCAAAGGTGCCGCAGCCGGCCATGAGCACCAGCGCTGCGGCGACTGCCGGCAGCCGTCGCATCAAACCTCCTCCTCATAAGGATAGCCGGTTACCGCACCAGCGCGTTACAAAGGGTGTAGCCGGCCGAAGGCCGGGCGGGGACAGTTGGCGTCGGGACAGTTTCAGCGTTCCAGGCAGGTGCGTGGGAAGAAAGGAGAGCGATGGTTGTACCGCACGGAACCGCTTCGCCTGCACGGGAGCCCCGCGTGATTCCCGGCGGCCGGTATGTGTTCCAGATCGTCCATCCTGCTTCGCCGATGCTGCGCATCCGGTACCGGGACGGAATCCCGGTCGGGCCGCACGGCTTCCCCGACTGGATCCCGTGCGCACATGCCGTCGTCCGGCTGCCACCGTGCTCACCTGATCTCGGCGTGGACGAGGCACGCGTGGTCGACGTGCTCACCGCCAACAACACCATGGCCGCCAGCGGAGATCCGCTCTGGGCGGGCCTGCCCGGGGGCGCCACCCCGGCCGGGTGGACCTGGGCGCACCTGCCGGTGCTGCTGTCCGGGACACGCCGGATCGCCCTCGTCCCCGTCGAGTTGCATGGTGCGTACCGGCATCTGGGTGGGGTGAGCACCGGCAAGGCCGATCGCGCCCGACGCGGCCTGCCGGCGGAGGGCGGGGCACCGCCACGGATCCGGTTCACGCAGCGGCTGTCCGACGAGGTGATGGAGAAAGTGGAGGAGCGTCTGGGGTATGGCCTGCCCGCCGGCTACCGGTCGTTTCTGCGTCGGACGAACGGCGGATGCCCGGCCGCGCCAGCCGTGCACCCCGGTTTCGGCTTCGTCGTCGATCAGCCGTTCTTCGGTGTGGCCCGCCAGGACCGGCTCCAGGATCTGGTGTACGCGAACGCCTGGTTCGGTGACCGGCTCACCCCCGATTTCCTGGCGATAGGGTACGTACAGGGTGGGCTGATCGCCGTCCGGGTGCGCGGCGGCGACGAGGGCTCGATCTGGTACTGGGACGACGATGACCCGCGGGACACCGATACGTACACGGCCGGCGACGTGTGCAAGCGGCTTCTGCGCCGGTGCGCCGACGACTTCGTGGCGTTCTGGCAGGTGCTGACCGAGCCGCCCCCTTCGCTGCGGGAGCTCGCCGCCCACAACCCGGCCACGGTCGTGGTGCCAGAAGGGACGGGCGTGAGCCTGCCGGCCTCCCGGCGCGTGCCATCGAGGAGCCGTCCATCGAGGAGCAAGGCGCAGTCCCAGCGACCACGGAGCCCCAGTGACCACAGCATGGCAGCCGGCGAACGACACCGAGGTCGCGATGGCGCGGGCACTGACCGACGCTGACCGGGCCGGGTTCTTCCGGATCCTCGCCACCGCCGACCTCTACCTGCCCCAGGTCGGCCCACCCCGGGCCGGCGCGGACGAGGCGCGGGGCCAGACCTTCATCACCGGGGAGTTCGCCGGCCAGACCGTCCTGCCCGTGTTCACCTCGGTCGAAGGTCTGGCCGCCTTCTCGGGTGCCTACACCACCACCAGCTACACCGAGCTACGCCAGAAATGGCCGACGCCGCAGTGGTGGTTGGCGGTCAACCCCGGTTACCCGATCGACGCGTACCTGCCGGTCGAGGCGGTCGAGGCGGCCGCCCGGGGAGAGCTTGAGATCCAGACCGCCGGCGAGGCCATCGTCGACGCGATGGCCGACGACCCCGAGGCGGCGTCCGCGCTTCTCGACACCGACGAGGCACTGCGCGCCGCCGCTGCCCGCGCCGACACCGCCGGGTATGTCGACAGGCTCCTGGACGCCAGGGTCGTGGTACCGACCGCGCGCAAGGTGGCCGATCCGCAGGAGATCCTCGAGGAGGGCTTTCCCTGGCTTATGGCCGGTGTCCCGGACGCGCCCGCCATCGAGGTGTTCACCTCGGCGGAGATGTTTGCGGCAGCGCACCCCGACCAGGGGCCGTCGGTCACCCTGCCGTTCGTGTTGCTCGCCGGCGTCTGCCCGCAGGGCCATGCCCTGTCGGTCAATCCCGGCATCCCATGGGGCATCGAGGTGCCGGCCGACCAGGTGCGCTCGCTGTTGCTCTGGCAGCCACGGGACGGCTCGGGGGAAGGCGCCGATCGGTGAGCGGTACCAGACGGGCGCCGACCGTCGGGGTATCAGTCCTTCACGACGCGGTGCGGGCTCTGCCCGCCCCGCTGCCCACCCTGCTGCTTGCCTCGCTGCCTGCTCTGCTGCTTGTGTTGCTCGTCCTGCCGGCTCGCGCGTTGGCCGTCCCGACCGGGCGGGACTGTACCGAACCGGGGCAGGACTTCCGGGGTGTCCCCTGGGCACAGCAGCTGCTGGCACCGGACCACGTCTGGCCCTTCACGCGTGGCAGCGGTGTGACCGTCGCGGTGCTCTCCTCCGGTGTCGACGCCAACCATCCCCAGCTGGCCGGTCATGTGGCCGCCGGCTTTGACGCGGTCGCCTCAGGCGGTACGGCGAACAGCGATTGCCTCGGCCTCGGTACCCAGGTGGCGGGAGTGATCGCCGCCCGGCGGGTTGACGACGTCGGGTTCGCCGGACTGGCGCCCAACGTCACGATCCTGCCCGTACGTGTCATCGCCGACCAGCATTTCGGCTCCACCGAGGTGGACCCGACGGTGCTCGCCCGCGGGATCGCCTGGGCGGCTGCCAGCGGCGCGCGGGTCATCGATGTCGCCGTGGCCGTCTATGTCGACAACACGGCGGTTCGCGCGGCGGTCGCGGACGCGTTGGCCAGGGGTGTCACCGTGGTGGCGGCGGTCGGTGACCGGGGTGACGCGAACGATCGCAACCCGATCCCGTACCCCGCGGCCTATCCCGGTGTCGTCGGGGTCGGCGCGATCGACCAGCAGGGCAACCGGTGGGCCGGGTCGGCGCACGGTGACTATGTCGACCTCGTGGCGCCGGGCGCCGAGATGGTGACGCTGCAACGGGCCGGTGGCATGGCCGTCAACGTCAGCGGCACCGGTATCGCGTCCGGGCAGGTCGCCGCGACGGCCGCACTGGTTCGCGCCCGGCGCCCCGACCTGAAATCCGGCCAGATCGCCAGGCGGCTCGCCGTGACCACCATCCCGACCGCCATCGGGCCTGACCTCGGCCAGGGCATCGTGAACCCGTACGCGGCGGTGAACGACACGCTCGTCGACGCCAGCCCCGTACCTCTGCCCGCCCTGACCCGCCCGCACCACGAGCGGACGCCGACGTGGGCTCGGGCCCGGGAGACCGCCGTCGTGGGTACCGCGGGTGCCGCCATCATGGTGATCGCCGTGCTCGCGTTGGCCGTGGCGCTGCCGCGGGGCCGGCGCAGGTCCTGGCGGTCCGGGCTCGCCGTGCCACCGCCACATCGTCCGCAGCCGCGGGAGCCAGGCCCGCCGGTCATGCTCTTCGACGAGCAGCCGCAGCGTTAGCGTCGGCGACCGGGGATCTCGGGATTGCGCCGGCGCCGTTATGACAGGGGGGCCGGCCTGGTCGCCGCGGCCGGGTCGAGTGTTGGGCCGCCCGGGATCTCCCTGACCAGATCGGCCGGCACGTCGACCGCGAGCTGGGGTGCGTACCCGAGTATCGCGAGCACGCCTGGCGTGGGTACCGCGTACCGGACGCCCACATCGGTGATCACGAAGTAGGGCCCGGTGGTGGTGTTCGGCGCGCCCATCGCCCGCACGATCGCGACATGCCCGGCCGGCACGTACACCCGGTCGGCCAGCCTCGCGCCGCCCGGGCCGATCGTGCCGGTCGGGTTGGCCGTGGCGAGCCCCTTGACCGAGCCACCGACCCAGATGTCCGGCGGGGTCGCCGCGTTGTTGGTCACCGCGCAGAGGAGGTCGTCGCCGGCAGAGGTGACGAGGGTGGGCGGGGACGGGGGTGGCGCCGCCTGCCCGCTGGGCCGGCTCAGCCGGCTGCTCGTGGCCGCGGATGTCGCTTCGGACACCGAGATCCGCGTCGGCGGTGCCGGCGACCATACGCTGGCGATGGCCTGCTGCAGCGGGGTGATCGCGGCGATGCCGTCGTCGAAGACCAGGTAGTACTGCGGACCGGAGCCGGTCTCGGCGACCAGCAGCTCACCGATGGTGTGGCCGGGTACCGCCGGGGACGGGCGGCCGCGCCCGTTGACCGCGATCGGGCCGATGCCGGCCCCGGCGGGCAGCGCGTTCAGCCACGAGGTCCCGGCCGGTACCGCGGTGACCAGCGCCCCGAACAGCGCCGGCACCACCCTGTCCGTGTCCGTCAGCTGGTAGCGGTGCTCGCTCCAGACGAGGTACATGGTGCCCGTCACCGTGTCCTTGACCAGCATGCCTTCGTCGGCGGCCAGTCTGCGACCGCCGGTGGGAGCGCTGGCCACCGCAAGCGTCACCGTGCTGGCGGCCCTGCCGGAGGAGTCCGTCCCGGACGCGGTGCACAGCGTCCACGGCAGGCCGACCCGGTTGCCCGCGGCGGGCAGTGAGTCGGGCGCGCCGGGAATGCCGATCGCGACCCTGCGCGGGACGAGGGCCAGTGACCTGCTCGCTATCCGGTGGACGCGCGGGTTCGGCGTCCCGGCCGCGAGCATTGCGGACGCGAGGTTGAGCGTGGGGTTCAGCCCGCCGGAGGAGTACACGAAGCTGGCGCCGGTCTCCTTCTCGACCACGACCGAGCCGTCGGTTTTCCAGGCACCGTTGTCAGTCTTGGTGAGGATGCCGTAGACACCGAAGCCCGTGGCCGCGACCACCGCGATCATCACCCCGCCGAAGACCGCGCCGACGCCCCGGCGCAGCGGGGTCTGCTGCGGGTCGGTCTCCCGCATGACGAACGCGGAGATCACCCGTTGGGTCAGGAACTGGTACGACTGGAGCTGGTCACGCCGTGTCACCGCGCTGTCTCACCCCCCGGCCGACGCGAACAGCCCCTGGATCGAGCCGAACATCCCCATGACGGCGCAGGTCAGCGGGATCAGCGCCATGATGGCGAGCACGTCGGCGATGTCGGCGATGCGGCCCAGATAGGGCGAGGGCCGGCGCCGGCTGAACAGGAGCGCGGCCCCGAACACGGCCGCGGCGGCGACCATCAGCACCAGCACGTACAGCAGCCGAGATCCGCCGCGGTCGGTCTCCAGGTCGGCGCTGAAGAGCAGCAGCCCGAGCCCGGCTGTCCCGCTGACGAGCAGCGGGATCCGCTGCCGCAGCGTGCGGAACAGCCGGCCGCGCAGCAGCAGGGCACAGGCCCCGGATACGATGAGCAACGCGCTGGTTACGGTCCGGTCGACGGCCAGCAGGAACGCCATGGCGGCGACGCTTACGAGGGCGGTCGCCAGCAGCATGCCGGAAAGCAGCTCGTGGGCGCGCGCCACGGAGGCGAAGACATCCGTGCGCCTGGGCACCGGCCGGTCCTCGAGGATCCCTTCGGGCCGGTCGGGCAGCTCGGGTGCGGGCAGCCGGCCGATCCAACTCGCGATCAGTGGATACCCGGACAGCATGCCGATGGCAACCGTCAGGGTGACCGCCGCGGCCCCCGCCGCGGACATGCCGGCGAGGCACGACAGGGCGGCGAGCAACCCGGCGATGCCGGCGGCCAGGCCGGCTGTGAACAGTGACTGGAGCGCGGCGACACCGGTGTAGCCGGCGACGCTGAAAACCAGCAGTGCGGCCGAGCCGAGGAGGAGGCTGGGCGCGCCCAGGTGGGTCAGCGTGACGTCGGCCGGCGTGGCGATCAACGCGCCGCCGAGCAGGGCATAGGGCAGGCCGGACGCGGCCGCCGCGGCGCCGGCGGTGGCGTCGGCGAAGGTACGGGCCGCGACGACGCCGACGATCGCGAGCAGCGCGGCCAGGCTGATCGCCAGCCCGGCCGGCAGCGGCCAGGGTGGGCCGGACAGCGCCACCGCGGCCACGCCCAGCCCGAGCACGCCGCTGGCGACGGCGAGCCCGCACCGGCGGGTGGCGGCGTTGCCCCATGAGCGGCCGCTCCGCCGGGAGCTGCTCGCGATCACTTCGGCCACGTCGTCGTAGGCGAGCTCGGGCCAGTCGAGCTGGCGTGGCGCGAGCTGGAGAACCTCGCCGTCGCGCACCCCCTGCGCGGCAAGGTTGCGGGTCGGCTCCAGGGCCGTGCCGGTGGCCCGGCGCAACACCCAGCCGCCGTGCCGCTCGCCCTCGTCGCCGAGGTCGTCGCCGGCGTGGCGCAGCAGGTGGGGGAGCAGCTCCCCCACGATCATGTTGTCGGGTAACGCGACGTCCATGCGGCGCTCCGGCGCGGCGACGGTCACCCTGGCCAGGCTCAGGCCGCCTGGGGCCGTCACGCGCTGCCCACGCGCAGTCGTGGGTGCGGCGAGCGATTTCGCGGGGTGCTCACGGTCCGCGCACCTCCCAATGCGTGTCGACCCCGAGGACTCAACGTAGCATTTCGGTCTGATCGGGCAACTGCCGCGGTCTATAGGATCTGATCCGCCGGTTCGGGGAGGAGGGCAGCGGCGTGACATCGGTGGTCGTCAAACGTCCGCCGCGACGCCTGGCGCCGGCCCTCCCGAGCGGCGAGCTGCTGCTCGACCCGCCGCCGGAGGTGCCGACCACCACCGGCAGGACATGGCAGCGGATGCTGATGATCCTGCCCATGGCGGCCGGTGCAGCGGCCATGGGGCTGATGATGGGCGTCCAGCGCGGCGGGCCGCTGACATACGTGGCCGGTGGCATGTACGGGGTGTCGATCCTCGGCATGATCGCCATGATGGCCATGCAGCAGACCGGGCCGGGCAAGCGCGAGATGATCGAGGCGCGTCGCCAGTACATGCGCCGGCTCAGCCAGTTGCGCGCTCAGGTGCGTAACACGATCCGGCAGCAACGCGAGGCGATCCACTACCGGCATCCCGACCCGTCCGTCCTGTGGTCGACGGCGATGAGCGGACGGCTGTGGGAGCGCCGGCGCGGCGACGTGGACTTCACGGTGGTACGCATCGGCCTGGGCTCCCAGGAGGTCGCGACCCCGTTGGTGCCGCCGCAGACCCGACCGGTCGACGAGCTGGAGCTGCTGTGCGCGATGGCCCTGCGGAAGTTCGTCGCCACCTATTCGGTCGTACCGGACCTGCCGGTCTCGATCGCGTTGCGCGACTTCTCCCACGTCTACCTGCGCGGCCCGGACGAGGACGCGGTGCGCGACCTGGTCCGGGCGCTGCTGGCCCAGCTCGTCACCTTCCATGCCCCGGACGACCTGCTGGTCGGTCTGTCCGTGGCCGACCACCTGCGTCGCACGCAGTGGGAGTGGGCGAAGTGGCTGCCGCACGCCGGGCATCCGACCAAGGCGGACGCGGTCGGCCCGGTCCGGCTCATCGCGCCGGCTGTCACGGCGCTGGAGGCCATGCTCGACGACGTGCTGGCCAACCGGCCGAGGTTCGACCCGGCCGCGCCCGGGTCCTTCGCCGGGCCGCAGGTGGTCGTGGTCATCGACGGTGGCTCTACCGCCGGGTCGGACCACCTCATGACCGACGGCGGCGTGGCCGGGGTCACCATCCTCGACCTGTCCAACCCGCCGCTCCGGCTGCTGGACGGCACCACCGTGGTGCTTGACATCGCCGAGGACGGCTCGATCTCGGGCACCACCATGGACGGGACGATCCAGGTGGGGCGGGCCGACCGGCTTGACCCGGCACAGGCGGAGGTGCTGGCGCGCGGGCTGGCACCGCTGCGGCTGTCCGTCACGTCGGTCACCGAGCAGTCCGCGGTGGTGGCCGACCTCGGCCTTGCCGAGCTGCTCGAGTTCGGCGATCCTGACGAGCTCGACCTGGCACGGATGTGGGTGAGCCGGCCCAACCGGGACCGGCTCCGGCTGCGCTTCGGCGTCGGTCTCGACGGGCGCCCGATCGAGCTCGACCTCAAGGAGTCCGCGCAGGACGGTATGGGCCCGCACGGCCTGCTCGTCGGGGCGACCGGGTCGGGCAAGAGCGAACTGCTACGCACGCTGGTGCTGGCGCTGGCTGTCACGCACAGCTCCGAGATCCTCAACTTCGTCCTGGTCGACTTCAAGGGTGGTGCCACTTTCGCCAGGCTGGACCGCCTGCCGCACACCAGCGCGGTGATCACCAACCTGGCCGACGAACTGTCCCTGGTGGACCGGATGCACGGCGCGATCTCGGGCGAACTGGTCCGGCGCCAGGAGCTGCTGCGCCGGGCCGGCAACTACGCCTCGCAGCGGGACTACGAGCGGGCGCGGGCCGCTGGCGTGCCGCTGGCGCCGCTGCCCAGCCTGCTGATCGTCGTCGACGAGTTCAGCGAACTGCTCACCACACGCCCCGACTTCATCGACATGTTCGTCCAGATCGGACGGGTGGGCCGGTCGCTGGGCGTCCACCTGCTGCTGGCCTCGCAGCGGCTTGAGGAGGGCCGGCTGCGCGGGCTGGAGACACACCTGTCCTACCGGCTCGGCCTGCGGACGTTCTCGTCCATGGAAAGCCGGGTGGTGCTCGGGGTGCCTGACGCCTACGAGCTGCCGCGTTCGCCCGGGCACGGCTACCTGAGAACCGGCACCGAGGAGCTCGTCCGGTTCAAGGCGGCGTACGTGTCGGGTGTGTACCGCCGGGACGGCGTGGTGCCCACGAGCGGCGGTCGGCCGGTGGACCCGGTGCGGGAGTTCTCCACCTACTATGTGGCCCCGCCGCACACCGACCAGCCGGCCGAGCCGGCGACGGAGCAGGAGGAGCCCGTCGGTGGCGAGACGTTACTGGATGTGCTGGTGCGGCGGATAGAGGGCCAGGGCCCGCCGGCCCACCAGGTCTGGCTGCCGCCGCTGGCCGAGCCGCCCACGCTCGACCAGCTTCTGCCCCGGCTCGTGCGCTCGCCGGAGCGCGGCCTCACCGTCGACGACGTCGGGACGCACGGCAGCCTGCACGGCGTGGTCGGCGTCGTGGACAAGCCTTTCGAGCAGGTCCGCGACCCGATGTGGCTGGACCTGTCCGGCAGTGCGGGCAACGTCATGGTGGTGGGTGCCCCGGTCACCGGCAAGAGCACCTTCCTGCGTACGCTTGTGTGCGGCCTGGCGCTCACGCACACCCCGGCCGAGGCCCAGTTCTACTGCCTCGACTTCGGCGGTGGCGCCCTGACCGCGTTGGTCAACCTGCCGCACGTGGGCGCGGTGGCCACCCGGCGTGACGCCGACAAGGTCCGCCGCACCGTCGCCGAGCTGTACGGGCTGATGCAGGCCCGGGAGGCGCTGTTCGCCGGCGAGGGCGTGGAAGGCATCGCCGCGTACCGGCGGGCCAGGCGCGCCGGGCAGCTCGGGGCACAGGACCCGTTCGGCGACGTCTTCCTGGTCGTGGACGGTTGGGCCACCCTGCGCGGCGAGTTCGAAGATCTCGATCCGGTGGTCTCCGAGCTGGCCAACCGGGGTCTCGGCTACGGCATCCACATCCTCGCCGCCGCCAACCGCTGGATGGACGTCCGGGCCGCGGTGCGGGACATGTTCGCCACCAGGGTGGAGCTGCGCCTGGGTGACCCTGCCGATTCGATGGTCAACCGCCGTGCCGCGGTGAACGTGCCGGAGCAGAAGCCGGGCCGGGGTCTGACACCCGACGGCTTCCACTTCCAGGCCGGGCTGCCCCGCATCGACGGTGCGCAACGAGTCGACGACCTGGCTGACGGCGTGGCCGAGTTCGTCACGCACGTGCGGACGTACTGGACCGGGGCACCGGCGCCCCGGGTCCGGCTGCTGCCCGACGAGCTGCCCCACGAGTCTCTGCCCGAACCCAGGGGTGGGAAGATCCCGATCGGTATCGCCGAAACCGACCTGCAGCCCGTGTTCGTCGACTTCGACGCGGACCCGCACCTGATCCTCCTCGGCGACGTCGAGTGCGGAAAGAGCTCGTTCCTGCGCGGCCTCGCCCGCAGCATCACCCGGGCCTACGAGCCGGCCCAGGCCCGCATCATCCTGGTCGACCTGCGACGCAGCCTGCTCGGCTGCGTCGACACCGAGCACCTCATCGGCACCGGCACGTCCCAGCAGGTCACCGCGGACCTCATCGGGCAGGTCACCACGGTGATGAAGGAGCGGCTGCCCGGCCCGGACGTGACACCGGAACAACTGCGCAACCGGAGCTGGTGGAAGGGTCCCGAGCTCTATCTCCTGGTCGACGACTACGACCTGGTGGCTGGCGGCGTGATGAACCCGGTGGCGCAGCTTCTCGAGTTCCTGCCGCAGGCGCGCGACATCGGGCTGCACCTGGTGCTGACAAGGCGGATCGGCGGCGCCGGGCGGGCCATGTTCGACCCGGTGATCTCCAGGATCCGGGAGCTCGCCTCGCCCGGCATCATGATGTCCGGTCCGAAGGAGGAGGGGGCGCTGTTCGGCACGATGAAACCGCAGCCTCTGCCGCCCGGGCGAGGATGGCTTGTCACCCGCCGCCACGGCGCCCGCCTCATCCAGATGCCCTGGACGCCCCCGGTGCAGTGATGTTCCGTTACGGAACGGTCCGGTGCCCCGGGCGGCTCGACGGCCCGCCCGTGTACCCGCGTTCCACGTCGGTCTGTCTGAGCCACACCTGACAGTCGGCTCCGTCACCAACCAGTGTGACCATGTCGTCCGTCATCGACTGCAGGGCCTGGATGGCATGTCCGGGTAGCCGCAGAGCGCCACCGACCAACGCCGACTCGACGGCGCCGAGTCGTTGCAGCGCCACCAGGTGGCTTTCCCGCACCAGAGGGCCAACGCCAACGCGATCATGTTCTTTTCGCGGTGCCGGAGGCGCGGGTTCCCGGGGAACCGAGGGAATCCCGGACCGGTCGAATTGCCGCAGGATGGTGAACTGTGTCTGCCACGGACCCAGCTGAGGGGGTGTGCTCGCTCTCATCGTGCCGAGATCGTGGACAAGCAGTACCGGCCGTTGCGCCGTGGCGGTCGGCGCGAGCGGCTGCTCGGTCGTCAGCACGCTGAGGAGGTCGTCGCGACCGGTCGCGCGCTCGCTGAAATCGTCCCATTCCCGGGGTTCGGTGGTCATCACGGTCACCCGCGCACCGAACGCGAGCGCCCGGAACACGATCAGCCTGCCGGCCCAGGCGCCGCCGACGAGCGTCACCCTGGTCGGCTCTGGGCGGAAGAAACGCACCCGTACCGGCCGCTGGTCCCGGTCGGCACCGATGATCAGCCCGACGGCCGGCGAGGTGACGCCCAGCCGGGCGAGCGCCGGCCCGGACGCGGTGTGCGAGCCGATGCGCAGCCGGACCAGCCGCCCGGTGCGACCGCGGGGCCCGTGCCCGTCCGGCGGGGTGCCGTTCGGAGGACGGCGGCCGTCATGGACGGTGTCCCCCCGGGCTGTGCCGGGGGCGGCCCTCGCCTCGG